>NZ_JBITXV010000017.1:47033-241622 GCF_044544845.1 Streptomyces sp. NPDC053474 | reverse complement strand
ACTGGATGCGCCGGGCCCTTGCCCTCGCCGGGCAGTGCCCGAGGTCGGACAGCGCGTACGCGGTCGGCGCGGCGAGTTGACGGGCGCCGGCGCCGGGTCGCCGTACTGTGAGCCAGCGTCAGGACATGCCCGTGCTGCTCCTTGCCGAGCCCGAACTAAAGAGATGAGAGACGCCGCTCATGTCCATGGAGTCCGGCTTGTTGCCGCCTGGTGATCCGATGGCCGAGGCTTTGGCCCGGCTCTTGTACGGCCTCGACGCGGCCGAGGTCGCCCGTCTTCAGGAGTCCGGAGAGGTGAACGCTGGGAGCATCGCCGCCACGTGGCGGCGGCTGCTGGAGAGGGTGGGCGTGACGCGGCACCTCGCGCCGGGCCAGAACTTGGTGGCAGGCGACGGCCAGCTGGAGGGCGTTGTTCGCCTGGCCGACGGCCGTGACTGGGATGTGCTGGAATTGGTCCCGTGGCTTCTTCGGCACGACTTTGCCGACGACCGGGCTTACGAGACCGTCACCGACCGTGGCAGCCTGGTTCGTACCGCGCAGCACCTCCAGCCAGGAGACGCCGCGGTGATCCGGTACCGGAGCGTGAGCCCCGAAGCCATGAGCGGCCGGCCTCTGCGCGGCGGCTCCGAGGACGAGGCGGTGGCCAGGGTCCACCAGGTGCTGGCGTTGATGGCCGCCTACACCGCGTGGCCGCACTTCATCCCGGCCCCCGCCGCGTTCGACGCCGCCACTGGACTGCCGCCCGACCCGGGCACCGAGTTGCGGCTGCCCGCCGAGAGCGTCCTTGTCTTCCACGACGGCATCCCCCTGCCCGCCGTGACGGCCGACGATGCGACCCTGCACGCCCACGTCACCGCCATGGCCTCCGCCGGTGCCGAGAAGGCTGCCCTCTTCGGCCGGAGCCTTCTGATCGTTGGCGGCCTCCTACTGGGATGCCCCGACGACACCGGCGACACGTACGTTCTCGACCCGGACCAGGGCTGGCTGATCGTCTCCGTACACGCGGACCACGGACCCAACCAGTTCGGGCTCGTGCCGGTCACTCACCTCGAACGCTCCAGCCCGGCCGCCCGCATCCTGCGCAACTACTCGGCGCTGCTCGGCCTGGAGGGCTGGGATGTACCCCCGCCTGTGCCGGGCCGGGCCCGCTCATGCGGCAAAAACAGGGGCAAGAAAAGCCGCGGCCTGCCCCCCGCGGAGCGCCGCCGCCGCGCCCGCACCCCGCAGGCCCTGGCCGGTGCACTCCTGCGCGTGCGTTCCTTCACCGCCCCGCCCCACCAGCCCGCGCCACCCGCCCAGGCGCCCCCCGCACCCGCCAGCGGACCGGGCAAGCCAGCCGCCCAATATCGTGAGTGGCGCCGGGCGCACTTCACCCGCAACACCCGCGTGCACCTGCTCGACGAACACGGCCGTCCCTCCGGTCCCGTCTACGGACCTGAAGCCATCGAGGGCGTGACGTTCACCCGGCGCCGCACTTGGGTCCGCGGAACCTGGGTCAACGAACACCTACCCCCACGTCCCGGGCTGCCGGTGTACGCCCTCGACCCGCGCATTGCCCGCAGCCCTACTGAAACTTGACGACTCCGCCCCCGGTGTACCAGAAGATCGTTCAGGACGACATCGCCCGCGAAGCCGCCGCCGAAGCCGCCGAGGCTGGTTCCGTCGGCGGCCCTGAGCTTGAGATCTAACGTCGTGACTTGCAACGCGATACACATCTCGGAAGTGTGTCGGGCGTGGCGACAACTCACCTACGAGCATGCGATGTTCCAGAGGTCCGCCAGGACCTGCTCCAGCGGGCCGACGACAACGTAGTACGCGGCCAGCGTGGTTCGGGCGCGATCCAGGTCAACGGCTTCACCGATCCCTTCCTTATGCAGTCGGCCGTGCGCGGCGCGGAACAGTTCTTCGTCAACGACCGCATGACGTGGCTGGCGCGGACGACCGGCGAAGAGCTGCCGGTGTGCGCGTTCGACGCGGACGACCTGCCGGACCCGATCAGGTTCCTGCTGTGGTCCGACGACCCGAGCGCTCACACCAACACCCTTGGTCGGCCGCGGGCCGTGCTGTGGTGCCGGGCCGGGATGACGCTGCGCGTCCTGGTCCTGGACGACGCCGGGCCGTACCGGCGGGCCCTGGAGGAGGTCGGCAGCCGGGCCGATCCGACCTGGGCCCGCCAGGTCAGCGGCTCGCTCGCCGGTGACCTGGCCATCGGCTTCGGCGCGACGATCCCGCTGAACACCGAGACCGAGTGGGATGAGGTGAAGCACACCTGGGCCGTCGACAGGCACGGCCGCCCGGCGAAGGACCGGTACGGCGTGGGCTCGGACCGGGTCAACGAGGTCAACGAAGACCAGCTCCGGATCATCCGGACCCTGCTGGGTACCCTGCTGCTGATCCGTCAGCCTGCCGACGCCCGCCGTACCCTGTGGCAGGCCGAACAGGTGCGGCCCGACGCCGCTGCCCGCAAACGCCTGCGCCGAGCCGGGGCCGAGCACCCCGACGCTCCGGTTCGCTACATCACGCTCCGCCAGTCCGTCCGGCCAGCCTCCGACGACGACCGCGGGGCCCGCGACACCGCTGGCCGCATCTACCGACACCAATGGTTCGTACGGCCGCACCGCCGTACCTACCCTGACCAGGACGACCCGACGGGCTACTCCCGCAAGTGGGTTGGCCCCTACCTGGTTACCCCCGAAGGATGCGAGGACGCCCCGATCCTGGGCAGGGAACGCGTCGTCAGCGTTCTACGGCGGTGACGGCCCACTGCCGACACTGATCTCACCGAGCGGCCATATCGCGTTGCAAGTCGAGACGTTAAATCTCAAGCTAAGGCCAAGGATGATTTCACGGCCATCTCACTCTCGGCCGGGTTTCCGGGAGCGGCGACGGGCAAGAGCGGGGCGCCCTGGGCCAGGGTGGGCGAAGCGCTTGCGTCCGGCCCTCACTGGACCGGACGCACTACGGGCTCTACGCGCTCCCCTGCCAGTTGGCGCCCAGGTCTGCAGGAGAGAGGTCCCATGACAGGCGGTCATCCATGTCGCCGCCGTTGTGGTAGCTGACGCGGGCGGAGCGGATGACCGGCACGCTGCCGCGGCTCACCGCACAGGTCAGGTCCAGGCACAAGTCGGTATGGGAGTTGAGCCGATTGGCCATGGTCCCGTTCAGCAGCGCGGCTAGCTGAGCCGGGACGGCTTGGTCGAGCGGCACGCTGTATCCGGTGATGCAGTCCACGCAGCCGCAGTAGGGCGGGTCGATGGCAACGGGGACCGCGGGCGCGTGGGTCATCGGAACTCTCCTTGCGGTGAGGTTTGTAATGGACAGCGTCGAAAGCCGTTCCGGGCTGCACCCGAAACCTTTTTGACTCTTAAGACTATACCGTCGCGGCGCTAAGGATGCAATCCTTAAGAGCCACACTCCGCCTGTGGAGCCGGGTGCGGCAGTGCGGCACAGGACGGCAAGGCCCCCGGTTGCTGGTTCAGTCGGGCGCAGAGGCCGGAGTGACCAACGTGCCGCACGTGGTGATTCTGCCCGTATGCCGCTCCACTCTGGCTTCGATCATCTCGGCGCCGTCGTCCGGCAGGATGCGCACGGCCGACACCTTGGCCCCCTTCAGGGATTCACCCACGACGACACCACGTCGTGTGTCGGCGGTATCGGGGCATGTCCAGGTAACCCATGAGGACGTGCGGAACGGTGCGGTCGACGGCTGAGGGGTGCGGTCCTTGGCAAGTTCGCGCCGCAGGTCGGCCAGCAGGCCCGGCCCGGCCTTGACCTTATTGAGGTCGACGACGTTCCCGTACACGGTCATCAGACGCCGGAAGCGGTCCGCGGCGATCACGTGCCGGCGGGTCCGAGGCAGCCCGTCGGTCCATTCCTCGCGAACCGCTTCGTGATCGGATCCGGCGAGCAGTACGCGCGTGCAGTAGCGGCGGTCGCTCACGTGGACGCGGTGGTCCTCGATGTGCCATCGCAGGGGGACGCCTGCGGATTCCAGCCGCTCGTACGCCCACTTCTTCAGCCGGGAGACGGCGCGATCCCTGGCTTTCTGGAAGCGATGCTGGCGCGTGTAGTCGAACGGGTCCCGAGGGTCAGGCACCGAGGCGATCCAGCGGGCGGCGCGCGCAGCGTGCCGCTCCCAGTCCCCCTCGAAGGCATCGGTCCAGGTGGCGTCGCGGACAGTCTCCGCCCCTTCGGTGACGGTGTCGTCATCGGCGATCCAGGCGGACAGGACCAGTACTTTGACGGGCTCGCGGCGCAGCTCCCAGTAGGTGTCGCCGCACTGGAGAAGGGAGGAGATCCGGACGCTGTCCCAGTCAGCGGACAGGGAAATGCGGCCGAGCCATCCGGGATCGTCGTGCAGGGCCCACGCCTCAGCGGCGTCGGCGTCGATCCAGGCGAGGCCGCGCTCTGTGGCCTCGCGGCGACGGCAGACGGTGAACTGCCTCCTGATTTCGGCCAGGTCAGGGCTGTCGCGCGGAATGCTGGTCCAGGGGTGCATGGGCGTAACTCCTCGGGGTGCTCTTCTCACGGGCAGGGATGCGGCGGTGCCGAGGCTTCACCGAAGACGTCGGGGGCATTCGCCGCGGTCCGGGCAGACGCGCCGGTGGAGGGGCGGTGCTCGGCGTGCCGTTACGCGTCCGGGCTCGCGCTGGCTCACCGCCGTGTGGCGCCCGGGCGAGCGGGGCGAGGGCTCACCCGGCGCCCCGGCGGTTCACCGGAGCGTCGAGTTGCCGGTAAGGGCGTCGGCCAGAGGGCGAAGCCAACTGGGAACGAAGCGGGCGACGCGGCGGCCGCGACGGCTGCGGCCCTTGACCGCGTACATTTCGTTGTCCGCAGCCTTCAGCAGGCCAGACAGTGCGTTGGCCGGGCTCATGGTTCCGAGGTCGTCGGTGCGTGCCGTCCCGATGGACGCCCCCACGCAAAGGGTGCGGCCCTGGTAGCGGAACGGCTTGGTCAGACAAGCGTGGAGGCGTGCGACGCGGTCGGTCAGGTCAGGGCTGTCGGTCATGGCCACCACGAATTCGTCGCCGCCGAGCCGCCCCGGTGCGGCTTCCTCGCTCTCCGCCCAGGTCCGCATTCTTGCACCGAGCTCGGTCAGGACCGCGTCTCCGACGGCGTGGCCGAAGCGGTCGTTGATCGGCTTGAAGCCGTCGAGGTCGGCCAGCAGGACTGCCGTGGGCCCCTTGGCGAGGATCGAGTCGGCCAGCGTGGTCCACATGGTCCGGGTGGGCAGTCCGGTAAGCGGGCAGGTTCGAGCCTCGGTCAACTGGTCCGTCAGGTCTGCCACCTGGGCCCGCAGGCCCTCGGCGACGGGCACGACCAGGGCAAGCGTCTGGAGTAAGCGGGTGGAGCTCACCTCGCGCCGCGTCAGGTCTTCGCGTGCGCGGTCAAAGACGGCATATGCCGATGTGCCTGCATCCCCGCCGTCGTGGTGGCCGTCCGCCATGCGTACGGCTCTGCTGGCGGTGGTGCCCGCTTCCCCGGTCATCAGCTCTCCCACCGTGCGTCGCCCCGCCACAGCCGCTGCTCACGGCGCTTGGCGTTCCTCCGGACTGTGCGGTCGTACGTGCGGTTGCGGCGCCCCTTGTGGCCGTAGTTCAAGGTGTGGCTGCGGCGAAGCATTTCGCCCTCCCCTCGTTGACTCTTAAGACTATACCGCCATCATCGGGCGAACGCAAGCCTTAAGAGGCGTTCAAGGTTCAGTGGCCGCCCCCACTTGAGCGCCGACCGGTCCAGTCGGCAGCGTTTACGCCGGACGCGGCAGGCGGGAACCGCCGGTCGGCAACACGGGCGGTTTCGTGGACCTTCTCGCGGCTCCAGCCCGGAGCCAGCGGCATGGCGCGCAGAAGACTCCGCAGCCTGCTGGCCTGGACGATGGTGACACCGTCGAGGCGGATGAGGCCGCCGGACACGCGGGCCCCGTGGACGGCTACGACGGTCTGAACCGGACAGCCGAGCGCCCGCTGGATCTGGTCGGCTTCCCAGCGCGCCGTCGCCACAGCCCGTCCACGGGCGAACCCGCTGCCCCGACAGCCCTTCGGGCGCCTGGCGTTCGGGGTCCCGAACAGGAGTTGCCCGCCCGCCCCGACCCACACCCGAGACCTGACCGAGCCCCAGTTCTTACTGTCGATGTAGACGGCGCCCATCGGGCCGAAGACGATGTGATCAAGGTTGGCGGCGGAGGAGCGGCGTATGAGCCGGTCGTGAAGGACCGCATACCGCCCGCGCCGGGTGAGCGGGGCCAGGATACGGGCGGTCCGGCGCTCGCCTGCCGCACCCTTGGCCCACGAGTTCCGCCCTCCGGTAACGGCCCGGCGGGTGCCTGCCGTCAGTACCGCTGCCGCCGCTACGGCACCGGCAGCGATGCCGAAGGCGCAGGCGGCCAGGAAGCCGAGCGCCAACACGGCCGCACAGGCGATTGCGGCGGCGCGGACGCGGCGAGCGCGGCGCCCGCGGGCCATCCTCTGTGCGCTGGCCCCGGCGCGGCTGCCTCGGATGGTGCCCACAATTCCCCTCTCGTTGCTGTGTGCTGTCGGACCGTAAGGCGATCTGCCTGTGGAGAGATTTCGCCGATCCCTTTGGCCAGCGACTGAAGCGACTGGCGGCCGCGACACATCGCGCCGACGGCTCGCGGGCTCGGTGCGACGGTGCTCCGGCGCGGTTCAGGCGCGCCCTCGCGGGGAGTCGAACCCCGTTCTCCGGATTGAAGGACCGGTGTCTTGGCCGATAGACGACGAGGGCCGGTCGCGCAGCCGCCCCCGGCCGGGGCGGCCCCTCCTTCACGCAGACCAGCCCTGGCCGCCCGCGCCGCCAACTCGGCACGTCAACCCGGCGGCCATGAGGGAGCGTTGATGCGCATGTGCTGCGTGCGGTGCGCGCCCTCGGCGGGATTCGAACCCGCGATCTCCTCATTGAGAATGAGGCGAGATGACCACTACTCCACGAGGGCAGGTAGTCCTTCCGCCTAGAGGACCGGCAGGAAGGGGTGCACCAAGAGGACGGTTCGGCTTTGCAGCGCTCCACCCTCCCTAGTGACTCTTAAGACTATACTGCAACGGGATGGGGGACGCAACCCCGGGGTGCAGGCTGCGCGCGCGACCCCTGCACGGAATGACTCTTAAGGCTTGCACTCCCGAGGTGGGCTGAGTATTGTCTTAAGAGTCGAAAGGGCGGAGCGGTTCCGCCCCCACCACGACGATTGGGAGAGCTACCTTGTCGCACGGTCTTGAGGTCCACTCCGACGGCACCGCATCGTTCGTCTCCGCCCGCCTCGACGCATGGCACCGCCTCGGGCGCATCCGCCCCGGCCTGCTCACTGCGGAAGAGGCCCTGGCTGACGCCTACTTGTCGGAGTGGAACGTCCGCAAGATCGGCGGCGTGCACGCCTACGAGATCTCCGATTCCGGAGTCACTCGGATCGATTCCGACGACTACTTCACGGTGCGGACCAACCCCAGGACGGGGATGACGGAGCGCCTTGGCACCGTCGGCCGGAAGTACGAGCCGGTGCAGAACGAGGAGCACTGCGAACTGCTGAACCTCCTGGTGGAGGAGAGCGGCGCGCACTTCGAGACGGCCGGGTCGCTGCACGGCGGCAAGCGCGTCTTCGTCACGATGAAGCTCCCGAAGGCGATCTCCATCGCCGGAGCGGACGATGTCGACCTGTACCTGGCAGGGCTCAACAGCCACGACGGCTCGTCCGGCTTCCGTTTCAACGTCTCCCCCACGCGCATCGTGTGCGCCAACACGCAGCACATGGCCGTGGCCAACGCCGTCGCCCACTACACCGTGCGGCACACCTCCGGCGCGAAGGCGAAGATCGCCGAAGCGCGCCAGGCACTGGGGATGGTCTGGGAGTACGCCGAGGCCTTCGAACGCGAGGCCGAGAAGCTGATCAACGAGACGCTCACCCTCGGCGCCTTCGAGCGGGTCTGCGAGCACATCTGGGGCCCGATGGAACCGAACCCGAGCGTGCGGACCCGCAACAGCCACATGCGGCGCATGAACACCTTGCGCAGTCTCTTCGAGAACGCCGAGACGCAGGCGAACATCCGCAACACCCGGTGGGCCGGAATCCAGGCCATCGGCGAGTACTTGGACCACTACGCCCCCGCCAAGGACGACAGCGTCCGCGCGCACCGCGTCCTGACCTCCTCCGACGTGGCCAAGAAGAAGCAGAAGGCGTACGAACTGCTGGCCGTCTGAGCCCCTCCGGCCGGTCCGCTGGAGCGGACCGGCCGGACTGCCTCATTCCTTTCCGATCCGTATCCGACCTTCGACAAGGAGCACCGTCCCGCATGACCGCAACGCACGTGAACGGCGTCACGGTAGTCGCCGACGAGCCCGCGCCGTCACCGATCAGCCGCCCCGGCGTCACCGTGACCTTCGAGCAGATCCGACACTTGCTGCTGGCGGACGGGGCCGAGGTGTACGGCTGCCGCCACTGCACGTACACGTCGCCGAACATCAACAGCATCAGGCCGCACCTGAAGGCTCACAAGCCCAAGAAGCCGAAGGCGGCGGTGGCCAAGGCACCGAAGTCTCCCGCCGGTGCGGTCACCGCACCCCCGAACCGTCCGAAGCTGGCGGCCCGGCGGAAGGCACCCCAGGGCCCGGCGAAGGACGCGAAAGTCCTGGCGTCCTTGAGTCTGGGCGAGCTGGTGGAGCGTGCTCAGCTCACCGAGCAGATGCGCACGCAGCGCGACCAGGCCCGCTCGGCAGCCGAGCAGGCCCGGCGCCGGGCCGATGACTGGAAGGAGCGGGCGGATGACTACCGGGCTCGCTTCGAGGGGATGAAGGGCCGGGCCGAGGAAGCGGAGAGGCGCCTGGGCCAGGTCCGGGCCCTCGTCCAGTAGGCGCCTGCTGCCGCCGCTTCCTGGCCGCTGGGGTGCGTCCGTTGTGGTCCCGCAGTGACCAACTGGCCGCGTACAGTGTGGGCTTGTGCCGGACCGCAAGGTCCGTCCCTTCCTTGGGAGTACCGCGCCTTCGGGTGTGGGCCCATGGGGGGCCCACACCTATGTGGGTCTCCCGGAGCCGTCCCCGGCCAGGACGGCAGCAGGGAAGGGGACGGACCCCATGGGAAAGCACCGGCGGAAGCCTTTGCGCGAGCGGATCATCGCGGTGATCCGGGAGCTGTGGCGGTGGATGTCGGGCCAATGACCGGCGGCCCCCAGACGTCTTGGGGGCCCCCGTAGGCCACTGGGTCCCGTTCCGGAGAGGCCACTCCGGGGCGGGGCCCGACCCCTGCGAAAGGGGCTTCCGCATCCACCGTACCGGCCGTCCCACCGTGCCGCATAGTCCGCACGAAGGTGCGCCGCCCCCCTTGCGCGGCGGTCGGGCGTAAACACCGTGCCGGGCGCCGCCGGCATCGGCAGCGCGGAGCCTGGACCACCGAAGGGCCTGCAGGGCGATCGCCGCCCGGCGGCCTGGCAGCGCCGCGCCGGTGGGTGCACGGCGGGTCGAGACGGCTTCCACGGCCGCAACCGCGCCTGCGTCCGGCGCGCATCGACAGAACTCACTCGCCTCTTAAGGCTTGCATCCCCCACGCCGGGCGCGTATAGTCTTAAGAGACGTCAAGGTTTCTCGATGCCCCAGGGAAGGACGGAGCGCACCCATGCCTTCACGGAAGCCTCACCAGGGCGGCAACCCCGCCCGCGTTGCCGCAGTCCAGGACCGCCGCCGGTCCGGCGCCAGCGGGGCCCACGCCTCGGGCCCGCGCCGGGCCCGGGACAGGCACAACAGCCGCCGCTCCGCCATCCGGCTCTCCAGCGACAGCGCCTGACCCTCCCCCAGCCCTTCCCTCAACCACGAGAGGCCGCTCATGCTCATCACCGTCTGGCACAACATGGTCACGGGCTACCGCTCCGGCTACCGGCCGGAGCACCCCATGCTGCCCGTCTTCTCCTACTCAGCCCCCACCGGTCCGGCCGAGGACCTGTTGTGGCGCGCCGTGACGCTGTGCAACGCCGACCCGGAGATGCTCAGCGGGCACGACCGGAAGCTCGCCACCGACTACCGCGACAAGCGGCAGCGCAGCTTCAGTCCCGGGGACGGCTTCAGCGTCACCGCAGACGGCCGCCAGAACTTCTGGGTCAGCGATGGCCAGGCGCTGCTCGCGTTGAGCAGCGGCTTCACGACGCTCGCCACGGACGGCGCCCACGGCTCAGTGCCGATCGGCGAGCGGGTCGCCTACTGCCTCCCCGGGTGGGACGACCTGACCCGCATAGGCCGCTTCGAGGTCGGCCACCAGGACGCGCCGACCGCCCGGGACGCTGTAGCGCTCTTCCACGGGATCGACCGGGCGGACGTGCTTGCCCAGTCGCTGCCCTGGTGACGGGCAAGGCCTGCCGCCACTACACGGCCTGCGCCACGAAGGAGCACTCTGTGATCTTCCTGCCTGAGCCCGGATACGGGCCCGGCGGGCCGGATGGCCGGGGGTGGAACCGCCTGAGCCTCAACGCCCACTTCGACAGCCGCCCCCAGTGCGGCCTGCTGCCGCAGAACTATGCCGCGCTGTTCGAGTCCATGACAGGACGACAGGCCTGGGGCGGCTTCGACCGCTGCCTGAGCACACCGAGGGGGGGCTGCGGCGACTGCCGCGTCCAGCAGCTGCACCTGAAGCACGATGGCGTCGTCTGGCCGGAGGGGACGCCGCTGCTGCTGGCACGCACCCGTCCGCTTCCCGCGGCCGCGGACAGCACATTCGCCACTGCGGCGGCCGGCCTGAGCGCACTGGAGCTGTTCTCCTGGCTCGGCGAACGCCAGGACGTGGCAGCCGACTGGCGGACCGTTCGCAACACCCCCGGGCTTCAGCTCGGCCGTCGGTTCCAGGACAGGCAGGGCGAGGCCTTCTGGCTGGTGCGCAGCAACCCCCGCGCCGCGTCCGCGATCGTGCACAGCCACCGATACGGCGCGCACACCCGCCACGCGCTGTACGCGGGCGAGGGCGAGCCGCGCCTCGCGGTGCTCCAGTGCCACAACCGTTGCACCCATCCTGCCGACAGTCTGCGGCAGTTCACTGCCGACCTCGCCGGCTGCGCCGTCGGCTACGCGCCCGAGCCTGCACCCGCCCTTCCCGCCCGCCTGCCCGGAGCACCCGGTGTCGAGTTCGGACATGCAGGGGCAGCTGTCACGATCCACCGCCACGGCGAGGAGGCCCACCTCTTCCTCGACATCGCCCTGGACACGGAGCGGGTCACCGCGCTAGCCGCCTACGCCGTACGCCTCACGGCTGCTTAACCCGAACCCCGCCCGACTCTTAAGACTTGCTCTCACCTGCAACACCGTATAGCCTTAAGAGGCACTTCGGGTTCCGGAGGGCTCGCCCGCGAACTGGCCCTTCGTCGCGCGGCACCCCTGACGCCGGACGAGTCCTTTCGACCCGCCCATGCGGCACGGCGGAGCGCCAGCTCGGGCCCGTGCGACGCACCGACCTCCTCCCACCAGAAAGGGGAACCGCACCCTGCGCATCGTCAGCCGCACCCACCGACACACCCTCGGCATTCTGCGCCGGACCCTGACCGTCGCATCACGGTACGACGGAGCACCCAACTCCACGGGCACGCCTGTGGACGCCAGAGAGGCATGGCAGGCCTTCGACACCGTCGAGGACTGCGTACTGAGCGAACTCAGCCTCTCCCCCCAGGTGTTCGAAATCCGGGTATCGGGCAGCCTGCGCTACGAGCTCCGCCGCCCGGTGTCCACCCCCCGCGTCGACGTCGTGGTCGACCGTGACCCCGAAGGCTTCACCGGGGTCACGGTCTATCTCAACGGAGTGCAGGACGGCGGCCCGGGGGCCGAGTCGCACGCCCACGCGCATGTGATCGATCCGGGCTACTCGGGCCCCGACCACGAGTGGTACGAGGCCGTCAGCACCCCCGCCCACGACGTTCCTCGGCAGGTGAGAGCCGCCGTCGTCAGCCTTGCCGACGCCTATCACCGCCCCGAGAACTGCGAACAGTGCCAGATGCCGGCGGGGCAGGCAGTGCCCGCGCGCCGCCTGTTGGACAACGGCCTCAGCGCGCTGGCGGCCTTCGAAGCCGCCGGTGTTCACCAGATTCCGGCGCTGGGCCTTGCGAACGCGCTCGGCTCTCTGGCCGACTTCACCAAGGCAGTCATGGAGCGGACCTCCGGCCCTGGGCAGGCGTGGTCCGAGGCCCACGGCGCACTCCAGCAGGCGCGCGCAGCCGTCGGCGCCGCTCACGACGTCACATCCCTCACTGCTCAGCATCTGCTCACAGCGGTGCAGAAGACCCGCCACGCCCTCGCCGCATTCGAGACGGCTGCGCATCTGGACCGCTAGCCCCTCAGACCGGCGCGGTCATCGTCATCGCGTCGCCAGGCCCGCCCGGCGCCCCGGCCCTACCGCACACCACGATATGGAGCATGATGATCTCTGCCGACGACCGCCTGGCGGCACACCCGTTCCACCAGGCGATGACCAGCCTCTGTGCCAGCCACGACACCGCCTCCTTGGCCGACCGTGTGCGCAGAGCCGTTCGCCGAGGCGGGCACGCATCCGGTCACGCAGGGATCCGAGGCGTTGGCGGCGACCCTGACCGCAGCATCCTCGCTCACCCACGCGCCCACGCTCACCGCGCTCGCATGGCGCGCCCGGCAGCTGTGGGAGGATCCGGCTTCGATCACCAAGGACCGGCGCGGTGCCTGCGTGGGCTGCCTGCCTCAGCACGCGCACCATCCGCCTCTCACTGCCGCCTCCGCAGCCCTGCGCGCGGCCGCGGTCGAGCTCGCCGTTCTGCGGGACGACTGGCACGACGCCTATGGCGAGCACGGTGCGCAGGGCGTGTTCCTGTGGCCGGCCGGTCGCGGCATCGAAGCGACTTGGTTCATCGACGGCCGCGACAAGGAACGCTGCATCCAGCGCAACCGGGTCGCTGCCACGCGCGCAGCCCGCAACGCGGCCATCACTCGGGTGTGCGCCGTCCTGGCCTTGGCTGGTTGGAGCGTCTATCACAAGGCGAGCACGAACACGGCGACGCCGAGGACCTTGAGCATGCTGGCTGCTCCTCCTCACTGAGCAGGTGATCGCTCCGCCTGGACGGTCGGCTCGGCGGGCAGGCACTGGGACCCACGGGGGATCGCTCATACGTTGCGGGCGGCGCGTGAGGCAGTCGCCGGGGGACGTCTCCCCGCCGGGCCCGGCGCACCGCCGCGCACGTTGAACTCCCCGCTCTCTGCGGCTGGCGTACGGCGGGGACGGTGGACTGCGCACCTGCGCGCGCCCTGCCCGAGCCCACGTACGTGACGAGGAGCCGCATGATCGATCCGACGAAGGCAGGGGCGCTTTACAACTTTTCCGACCGGGTCGCCGTCGTCAAACACCTACCAGTGCACCGCGCTGGCCGGACTGCCCAGGCGCGGCGAGACGGCCGTGATCTCCCGCGAGTACCGGATGACCAACTCCCAGTAACGGGCTGGCCATGCCCGCGGCCAGGCCCGTGCGGGCGGCGCCTGGCCCCGCTTCCCCTGCCCCCTTCAGGCCCGATCCGTGACGATCACAGATTGGGTCGGCGCCGTTCACGCCTCCGGCAGCACACCTAACGCCTCTTAAGACTTGCAAGCCACCCTCGCCATGAGTACAGTCTTAAGAGTCATCAAGGTTGTGGTGGCCCGCCGCCCCGGATCCCGGATGCGAACCGCTGCGGCACCACTCGAACTCACCGACCCGAAGGAGAAGAACGTTGGATGACCGCAACGCACAGCGCGATCTGGGCGCCTTCGGAACCTTGCAGATGACGTCGCTCGCCGACCCCGCCACGGGCGCCGTGCGGTACTGGCTGACAGCCCCTCACGTACGGGGCAGCGTCGTGCTCATCCCGGCGCTCCTGTTCGCCGATCCCACCGACACCCACGAGCCGGATCACGATCTCTATCTTTTTCCCCGCCTGGACGGGCTCGGCGTCGCCGGACGCCACGAACGTCCGCTGAGCGTCCACGGCATCGCGCTTACCAGCCGCAGTGCCGTCAACACCCGGGACCTGCGCACGATCGAGGCCTATCGGACCGGCAGAGAGGGACGGCCGGTGCCGCTGCGGGGACATTCCCGGCTGTTGGCCCGTGCCGCACTCGGCGCGGCAGCCGCGCACTGGCGCCAGCGGAGCGACCGCTCCACTCTCGACGCCCTTGCCGTGCAGTCGAGCGCGCAGCACTTCCTGAACCTTTCCCAGCACGAACTCGCCGACCGCAAGCGGGCCCTCCAGCGCGCACAGCGGGCCCTGGCGGAGACCCAGCAGCGCATCGACATGCTGCGTGAGATCACCGGTGACGCCGCACCGGACGACAGCCCGGCCTGACCACTCCCGCACCCCTGCCCCGACGAAGGACGAAGATGACCGATTCCCAGCACTACGCCGTCCGCCACCCCGACGGACGCTGGCTGTACTACCTGCCCATGGCGCCCCAGTTCCGCCACTGCACTCGCACAGCCGTGCTCGCTGATGACAAGCCGATGCAGCCGCTGAACGAGGGCAGGGACAACTGGTGGGTGACCGATCGCCAGGCGACCCGGCTCACCGCGGTCTACCGGCCTCGGCCCAAGACCGTCGGCTACCGCCTGACGGACCCCTCCGCGCGCTCCGAGCGCTTCCCGGAGCACCTGAGCCCGGAGGAGATGCGCCAGGCCCGCTTGAGCGGAGGCCGCCTCGACGCTTACGACGAGCTGTACGAGGCGCTGCACGAGGAGCAGGAGGACCAGGAGCACACCTATGAGGGCCGCACGGTCGTCCTCACCGGCGGCGAGCCGCCCGTAGACGGCCTGCCCTGGGTGGCAAACCTGCCGGACTCGCTGGTGCAGCACCCGGAATACCGCCACTGCTTCCCCGGCTACATTCCCGGGCTGCGCAGCCACCTCACCAGCCTGATCAAGCCGATGAGCCACGTGACGTCCTGCCTGAACGGGCGCTCCGAGAAGCCCGAGGGACTGCACGTGACGATCTCTGTCCCCTTCGACAAGCCGGTCTCCCGCTGGCGGCCGAACCTCGGCTCCCGGGGCCAGGCGCTGAAGTCCGGCCGCGATGTGCCGGTCCTGGCCACCCACGAGATGTACCTGCCCGTCAGCGACCGCGTCAGCGGCCCTGACTACCACACGGCACTCACCGAGTGGCACGCCCAGGTCGCCTTCTGGACCGACCTCGTACGCAGCGCATCGGTCCGCGCGTGCAACACCTGCCAGGGCACCGGCCACGTGCTCGACGCGCCCGACCCCGCGCGCTGAGCAGCACTCGGCGAGCCCTCCCTCACCTCCTGGAGTTCCTTGACCACCACACCGCTGACGATCCGCACGAACCTCCCGCTGGCCGGGTCCGGCCCGCTGGCTGCACGCGTCACCACCCTGGAGCACGGCCGCGTCCGCTATGTCGTACGCGGCCCGCACCTCCGCGGCACTCTGCTGGTCATCCCCGAGCACCTGTACGGCGGCTCCGTCATCCCGAGCACCGTGAGCGTCCAGTTCGGGGACGGCGCCGAACCCGTGGGCTACTACGAGCACCGCCCCGACGAACCCGTCGTCTACGGAGTGCAGGTACACGGCTGGACGCCCGGCATCAACCCCGACGCCGTACCCACGGGATACTTCCTCGGCCGCGACGCCACCAACCTCCGTGACAACCGCGTGCATCGTGAGCTCAGCAACGGCGTGCGCCGCCGCGCCGAGGCAGTGATCCGGTCGGTGGTCACGCACTGGTCGCATCTGCCGCACCGCGCCCAGCTGATTGAGGCCGCCGCCCGCCCCAAGGCGCAGCAGATGGCCGAGCACGAGCGTGACCTGGCGGTCCAGGCCGAGCGCGAGGCGGCCGAACTCCAGGCCGCACGCAAGGTAGCCCGCGCCCGCCTCTACTGCCTCACCGGAATCCTGCGCCGTACACCTCAGGCTCCCGCTCCGGCCGACCCGTCGCCGGTACGCCTGGCGCTCGTCGATCACCGCCGTCACCCGATGGGGACGGTGACCGTACGCGAGATCGCGGTGAGCACCGACGTCCCGGGCAGTGTCGTCTACGAGGTCCACGGCGCGCGCGTCCACGGCCGGTTCACCCTCGGCCGGCACACCCTGCGCCCGGAACCGATGCCCGGGGGCATCTGGGTCGGCTACGGCCACGCCCGCCGACGTCACTTCGATTACGAGCGCGCCGACGAACCCAGCGTCAACGGCGTGACCATCAGCGGCGACTGGGACCTGCACGGAACGCAGGACCTCACCGCGGCCACCCCCGCCGAGGCCCCCGCCCGGGTGCGCACCAGCCGCACGACAGGTCATTCAGCGCCGGCCGCCACCAATCGGCGAGCAGCGGCCGTGCTGCGCGCCCTGGCACTGCACTACCTCGCCCGGGCTGACGCTGCTGCACTGCAGCTGGCGGCTGCCCAGGACCTCGCGTCGTCCGCGCTCGCGGAGACCCGCCGCGAGTTGCGCACACTGCGAAAGCGTCACCACCACGCTCGCGCCCAGGCAGACCACCACCGGCTGCGCGAACGGCAGTACCGCGCACTTGCCCGCGGATCCGCAGCCACGGCAGTCCAGGCCATGAAGAACACTGCCTGAGCTCGGCGGGTCCGCCCCCAAGGTCAGCCACCAGCCCCGACGCCGAAGGAGAGCATGCCCCACCCCGACATGCAGGCGATACGCCACCACTACGACGCCCTCGGCCGCGCCCTGGTCGTCGAGCTCAACCGCCGTGACATCCAAGGAGGCGGCTGGACGCACACGGCCCAGCTGCACGCACACGGCTCGTTGTCGCTCCACCACCCCGCCCGTCTCACGATCTCCCTCATCCGCTTGAACACCCACCGCAAAGGCGACGCGGGCCAGCGACTGACGATCGTCGGCGGCTACCCGAGCGGCTGGTACGGCACGCGCACCCGATCGATCACGGTGAGCGTGGGCCGCTCGGCCCCGCAGATCGCCGATGAGATCATCCGCCGGCTCCTGCCCGACTACCTGGAGACACTGATCACCGCAATGGCCCGCGAGCGCATCGATCAGGCGCAGCGCCAGGCTCGCATCACCATGAACCGGCGTTTGGAGGCCGCGCTCCCTGCGCTTGCGGTCGCCGACGGGTCGCCGGACCGTACGCGGTCGTCCTGGCCCGGTGAGTGTTTTGCCCAGGGGCCGCCGCAAGCCGTCGCCTCTGGCACCGTCTACTTGGACAACGATGGCTCGACCATGACCCTCAAGCTCACCGGTGTTCCCGCCGAACTCGGACTGCACATCCTGAGGTGCCTGCGGTCCCGCGGATCTGGTGACTCAACCGTGTCGGCCGGGGTGCTGTGCTCACCGAGGTGAGAAGCCGTTTCAGTGGCCAGCTAGACCAGCTGCGGAGAGCCAAGTGGTCACGGCCGTTCCGACGGTGACGAGCATGTCGAGGGCGGAGCGGGCGCCCGAGCGGCCGCTTCCCGCTCTATCCAGGCGACTCGGTGTGGGTCGAGTACGCCTACTCCGTTTCCGACTACAAATGGGGCCGCTGGTTCCAGCGAGGCGTCCGACTGCCCACCGAGCACCTCGAAGTCCAGCTCTCCTTCCCGCTCGCGCTCGACCCGGTGCTGTGGGGCACCGAGACTCGATGACCGCCGAGGCCGCGCCGCTGCGGACGGCGCCGCATCGTCACGACGACGGAGACCGGTGGACCTTCGCCTGGTCGACGTCCAGACCGGCCTGCACGCCCGATACCGTTTGAAGTGGAAGATCCGGGCGCGGCCCGAACCCAGCACGGTTCACAGGGAGTTGGGATGATCGAGGTGCGGCCCAGTCAGCGCATGCGAGACCTCGGAGTCGTCCAGCACGGCGCCCCGGTCCTGGCCGAACCCGCAGCGGCCTTCGACCTGCCCGCCGACCGGGCCGACGCCGAACGCATCGTCGACCAGCTCGCCGAGGCGATGGACCGCATCGCCCGCGTCCACGACTTCTCCGGCAAGGGCATGGGGCTGGCGGCACCGCAGATCGGCATCGTCCGCGCCGCCGCCGCAGCACGACCCGCCGTGCCGGGCGCAGAGCCGATCGTCCTGCTCAACCCCCGCATCACGGCGGCCAGCGACAAGATGGACGAGCAGTACGAGGGCTGCCTGAGCTTCTTCGACGTCCGCGGCATGGTGCCGCGCCCGCTGCGGATCACCGTCGAAACCACCACCTGGGACGGGGCCGCAGACACTACCTTGTAGGCCACCGTGCCCAACTGCCCGCGCCAGGTGCGTGTCGGTCAGCAGCATGCAGTGCCCCAGCGGCGGCTTGCTGGCAAGCGGATCGGGCCAGTAGTCGAGTACTTCGCCGGCCGCGAGCGGCCCGACGGGCGTCGGGCACATCCACGTCGACAGGTTCCCGGACTCGGCGTCCCAGTCAGCTGATCGGCCGGCCACCCAGCGCAGCCCGGTGGCGATGGCGCGATCGTTGCGGATCGCCAGACTAAGCGGGGCAAGCCGATCGTCGTCGTCGGCGAAGGCGCAGCGCGGAGCCTCGACGTAGTTCAACCGGGGCAATGACCCTTATAACTTAACGGGAGAGGTGACGCGCGCTGTACTATTCGAAGCGTCGTGGCGGGTGTCATCCGGCTACGACGAAGGGCCCGACTCCGGGTACCAGCCAGAGTCAGACCCTCCGCGCAGTTCACGAGCCCGGTCGCCTATGAACCGACCGGGCTCGCCGCGTGTGCGGCGCCGGTCGCGACCGTCTCATGGGTGGGCGCCCTACGGGAGGCGGTATTGCGGGCGGGCGCCGGGCCGGGCCCGGGGCGGGCGATCACCTTGACCCGCGGGTCCTCCGTGATCGCCCGCGAGATGAGGTCGGGATCGGCCCGCGGGCCGTTGGGCGCGACGATCCACTCCTTCTTTCTGCTGTTCAGTTCTGTCTCATGAGATCTGTGGTTCAGTTTCGCTCCGTTGTGGTGGTGGGGCGGGTGAGCTGACGGGGGTGCCCTGTCTGCCCGCAGGGAGGGACGAGAGTGGATCTTGCCTTTGTGCAGTCCGGGCTACTGGAGAAGTTCCTGGAGACTGACGTCATCTCGGCGGCGGAGGTCGCTGCACTGCTGAAGCGGCGCGGCTTGCTTGACGGGACGCCGGTGTTCCTCGACGAGGAGACGCAGATGCCGGTGCCACCGCTGTGTGAGTACGGCAAGTACCTGTCGACGGCGCTGCTCGACGAGACCACGCTGA
The DNA here is from genome assembly GCF_044544845.1 of Streptomyces sp. NPDC053474. Classification (NCBI taxonomy): domain Bacteria; kingdom Bacillati; phylum Actinomycetota; class Actinomycetes; order Kitasatosporales; family Streptomycetaceae; genus Streptomyces; species Streptomyces sp. NPDC053474. The sequence continues at coordinate 222,471 of NZ_JBITXV010000017.1, read as the reverse complement.
AGGACTACGGGCGGGCGGTCGGCCGGCTGGATGACTATCTGGTCAACCTGGGCAGCGATGTGCTGTCGGCAGTGGAGTCGGATCTCATTGCGTACCGCGACCAGCGCTGTCGCTGGCAGGAGCGACCGATCGGCGCATCAGCTTGGGGCAAGGAGTCGTTCGTCCAGGATGACCTCTACAGCTTCCTCGTCGACCGGAAGGTCTTGACGCACCGGCCGGCGCGCTTGGCGGCGCGAGGGCGTAACGCCTTGGCGCCGCAAGTCCGGTCCAGCATGGACATCCGGCATTTGACCTTCGAGCAGTACCGGTACTTCCGGGACGTGGGCCTGGGTGGCCAACTGCCTGACGCCCGTGTGGATGTGGCCTTCCGCGGGTGGTCACCGCTGCGCAACCGTGCAGGCTCGGACATAGCCCTCGGCTCAGGGACACGCTGGCGGGAATGGTCGACCGTGTTGCTGCCCGAGATTGGGCTCTGGCCCGGAATGCCGGGCGGGGCCGCCGAGTACACGGTCCAGGCGTGCGCGAAGTACGGCAAAGCGCGCACCATCTATGCTCCCGAGGACGCTGTCGCTTCCGCCGACGTGTTCTGCCTGCTGGAGCGGCCGGAGATCGTCCGCAAGGCGGCACGAGCCTTGGAGCGCAAGGCACGCGACTTGTTCGTGGTGGGCGAGGTCGACGTGGCCGGCGGGCGAGTACGAGGCGTCTTGGACGGCCTTGTCCGGGAGTTCCAGATGTCGGCGATGCCCGCCAAGCTTCGCCGGATCAGCGTCTATGAGGGCGAGTTCGGGCTCGAGGCGTTGTCTCTGTTCGTCTGTCGCGGCGGGCTGATGCCGGGTGCGGACGCCTGGAAGGGCTACCGGCACCGGGCCTGGACGCGCATGACCATGCTCGCCGATGAGACCACCCCACATCTGCCCGCCCGGCGGTGGAGATGGCACGACCTGAGGCACACCTACGCCCTGAGGCTGCTGACCTACCTGGAGAACATGATGGACGGCGAGGAGCCGGACCTGCGGGCTCGTCGGCGCCGGCACCGTTCCTACTTGACCGGCCACATCCGGCACAACCCGCTGTTGATCGTCAGCCGAAGACTGGGGCATTCCAGCCCAGAAACTACGTATGAGTACCTCCAGTACACGGACGATCTGATCAACGAGTTCGAGGCCGCGTTCTCCGGCTGGGTTGGTGACGACGAGGCGACCTATGCCGAGATCGCCTCGCACGCTCTGGCCGTCGCCAAGGAGGCTCGTTGATGCCGAGGAAACGCAGTAACGGACGAAGCAAATCGGAGCGCGAGCGGCTCCTGGCGCTGCTGGCGAACCCGACCCCACCAGGTGGCGTCGGCCCGCGGGTGGTCAAGACGTCCCGAGCCCTGTTGACGGTGGATCCGGCGGAGTTCCGCTGCACGCGTCTGGCCTCTCAACTGGCGGACGAGTGGGTGGAGTACGTGGCCGCCACCGCCATCACCTCCCACGCGCAGACCTACCACCTGGCGGTCAACAGATTCTGCGAGTACGCGGACGGGGCGCTCGGACCAAGGGCTGGGGCAGCGAGTCTGACGGATCCGCGGCTCTTCGACGTGCTCGTGAACTGGGAGCTGTCCCTGCCTGAGAGTTACGCTCCGAGCTCGACCTACCCCGCGGTGCTGGCCTCCGGCGTGCGCATGCTCATCGTGCGCCGTGACGACCACCCTGACCGTGAGGTCGCACCCGAGCTGGCTGGGCTGGCTCGCCGGCCCGGACTCCTGACCAGCGGCGAGAAGACTGAGCGGGACGAGTTCACCCGGCACGAGAAGCGAGCCATGGTCCGTGCCGCCTGGCAGAGTGCCCATGCTGCCCGCAAGCGGCTGGACGAGGGCCGGGCCCTGGCCGAGCAGGGGCGCCCCCCGGACGCCGGGAGCTGGACCAACGTCCCGGACCTGCTCTGGGGCATCGCCCACCAGGGCATCACCCTCGATGAGGTCCGCCACCGGGTCCCGCCTCTGAGTGAATGGCCGTACGAGCTGCGGGAGTTCGCTGCCGACGGCAACAAGGTACTCAATGCGGCGACGGCCAGGATCCAGCTGCTGCGCCGGCTGTTCGCGTGCTTGTATCCGCACACCTTCGACCTCCATGCCTTCCGTATCTTGTTGATGGATGCCACCGGCTACACCTCGGAAGAGGTCACCGGGTTCGGCGAGAAGCAGGTGGAGTTCCTGCCCAAGGGCGTCCGGTTGACCCTGGTCAAGAAGCGGGCCGGGCTGCTGAGGCACCGCGCCTTCCGAGACCTTCCCGCCAGCAGGAAGGAGCCTGACCAACAAGAGGCGGACGAGGGCCGGCTGACCGTGAACTGGCCGCGACGCGAGGCCAGCGAGGTGGTACGCCAACTGTTGGACTTCACCGCCCAGGCCCGCGGCCGGGCTCCGGATGTCACCGACACCCTTTTCGTCAGCGCCGCCGTCCACGCCGACTACACCGTGGTGTTCGGGCCATGGCGCCCGAAATGCGACTTGTCATTCAAGGCATGGCTTGATGCTGTGGGCGTCGAGGTCCAGGGCGACCCCCACATCGGCCGCCTGCGGAAATCGGTCAAGGTTGAGAAGGCGATCGTGACCGAAGGGCGGGTCAGTGATGCCGCAGACGACCACACCGAGGAAGCCTTCATCGGGCACTACGCGCAGGGCACGACGCTGCGGATCTTGTCCGGTCGGACGATCGCAACGGCTCAGCAGCACTGGTTCGACCAAGCTCTTGACCGCGTCGACGGGCCCACAGTCCTCAGCGACGGACAGGACGTCGACCAGGACCGGCTGCAGGCGACGGGGCTGTCCGCGCAGGAAGCCGAGGGCATCATGGCGGGCCAGCTCGACATGGGTGTCTCGCACTGCAAGAACCCCTACCAGGGGCCCTTCAGCCGTCCCGGTGAACTCTGCGTCGTCGCGCCACTGCGCTGCCTGGAGTGCCGCAATGCCTGGATCTTGCCCTCCAATCTGCCCCAGCTCCTGCTGTTCAAGAGGCACCTGGAACGACTCCGTACGGTCTTGGCTCCGCCGGCGTTCGCGCGGCTTTGGGGCCAGAGCTGGGCGAACCTCGGGGCCGTACTGGACGATCGCACGCCCGAGGAACTCGCCCACGCCCGCAAGCACATCGAAGCCGGAGAGGCTGTACTGGACCTGCCGCTGGCCGCGAACACGGAGTTCGACGCATGACGTTTCCTCTTCCTCAGCAGCGGTGCCCGTCCTTGTTCCGGGACGACGAGCCTGTCGTCCGGGGGCGCTCGCTCCTGCCCGGCGCCCGGGTCCCGCGATTCGGTGACCGAGCCGTCTGGAACTTCAACGGGGTCCTCAAACGGCCGGCCAATGTCAAAGCGGTCGACTGGAGGGTCGACTTCAACCTGGAGTTGGAGGACCCGTACTGGAATCTGCTCGTGCGCGAGTTCCTCACGTTCACGCTCAATCACCGGCACCCCGCCGTCTTGAAGAGCGGCGTCATCCTCGACGGCGCCAATGATCCTCGAACCCTCAGCCACTTCGCCTCGCACGTGCGGACGGCGGCACGCTGGGGCGAGGAGAACGGTGTCCTTCAGGAGGCGTGGACGGTGGATGACCTGCGCCAACGCATCAACGACCTGGCCGCGGAGGGAAGATCCCCGCAAACGGTCCGCCACCACGTGACCACCCTCAAGAGCCTCGCGGCAGCCGCCCCCGCGCTCAGCCTGCCCTGGCCGGCCGAGGATCCATGGCCCGGGCAGAGCGCCCGCCAGGTCGCCGAGGCCAGCGGCAAGACAAAGCTCAGCACTCCCGTCGTTCCGCCGGCCACCTGGTTCCCGCTGATCCGCGCGGCCTGGGCCTACATCCACGACTTCGCCCCCGACATCATGCGCGCCGACCGCCGCTATGAAGAGCTTCTCGCCGCCGCGAGTCCGACATCGTCCGACCTCGACGGGCGGCTCGAGGAGTGGCTCGCAGACACACAGAACAAGATCCCCGTTCACACCGCCCCTTCGCATGATCTGGTCCCCCACGTGAACTGGAGCCTCCTCACGCTCCTCCTCGGCTACGACCCGGTCCACCGCTCGGCGTTCTCCGACTCCCTCAGTCACACCGCCAAGGCCCGGCTGCGGCGACGCGGCCTCGTCCTGAAGGTGGTGGCCGAAGGGCGAACGACGTCCCACGCGCTGGTGAGCGACCTCGCGCACGCCGTTCGGCCGGACGGCAGCACCGGCCCCTGGCATCACGGAATCGACCCGCGGGCCCTGAAGGAACTGAAGCTGGCTCTGCGCGATGCGGCATTCGTGCTGGTCGTGGGCTTGTCGATGATGCGCGACTCGGAGGTGCACGAGGTCCTGCGGGCACCCGTCGTCGAGCACTACAGCACTCCTGCCATCTCCTCCACCAAGATCAAGGGCACCACCAGCCGCCCCGGCAAACACTGGTGGATCGCCGAACCCCTCGTCGAGGCGCTTGCCGTCGCCGAGGCCGTCTCCTCCCACGACGAACGCATCTTCGCCGCTGTCGGACCCGGCGCAGGCGCCGACGGCACCATCAACGGCGTCAAGTTGCTGAAGTCGTTCATGAGACTCGTTAACGCCCACCGCGAGTGGACGGGACTCGACGAGATCCCCCACACCTACCTCCGCCCGCACATGTTCCGCCGGACGATGGCGATGCTCACCGACCAGTTCCCCGGCTCCGAGATCGCTACCGGCATTCAGCTCAAGCACCTCGCCAAGCGAGCCCTGGCCAACGCCACCACCCGCAGCTATGCCGCATCCGACTCCGAGTGGGCCAAGTACCTCGGAGACGCCCTCGACAACGTCAAGTTCCGCAAGATCAAGGACCTTTACGAGCGCCACACTGGAGGCGAGGAAATCGGCTTCGGCCCAGGCGCCGACCGAGTCAAAGACGCCTTCGACCAAATCGAGGCCACCGTCAAAGCCCGCGCCGGAGACGCCCGCACCGCGGACAGTCTCTTGCGCACCACACGGATCCACATCCGATTCGGCATGCTCAACAACTGCACCGCCGACCACACCAACCCCGTCGGCGCCGTCTGCCTTGAGAACGCGATCATCCCCGAGGGACACACCGGCCCCCTGGACGAACGCTGCCGGCCGGACCGATGCGCCAACAGCATGATCGGCCCCGAGCATCTTCTGATCTACGACTCCCACCAGCGCAAACAGCTGGAACTCATCAACAGCCCTTCCACGCCTGCCTGCCGTCGCGACCTTGCTGAACGCGAACTCGACATCACCCGCAACGTGCTCAAGATGGCTGGCGGGACCCCGTGATGCAACCCACGGACACTCCTGAAGACCAGGTCAGCCCCAAGACCGCCGCAGCGCTTCGGGCGGCGATGACCCGGCTCCTCGAAGGGCGCCCGCAACGGACCGACGGCCGACTCGCGAAGGAGAACCTCTACAAAGAGGCCCAGGTCAGCCGCGCGACCATGAACCGGGCACACGCCATCCTGGCTGAGTGGGACGCCCACATCGAGGCCCATGGCAAGGCCACTCCCGGCGAAGCGAAGCGCGACGCGACCATCGCAGACCTCAAGAAGCGACTGACCAAGAAGACCCAGGAATGCACCCTCCTGGAGAAGAAGCTCAAAGCTGCCCAGACCGCGATCGCCGCCCTCTTCCACGACAACGAAGCCCTGCGCCAGCAGCTCGACAAGGACGTCTCAGGTGTCGTCACACCCCTTCGCCCAAAGGGGCCCCGTCAGCCCCGTTGAGCCCAGCCCAAATGCCACCCCAGGGGCCCAGGCCGCGCCGGTCAGCACGGAGGCTGTCCGGACGCGACTTCTTCCGCAGAGTCGTACGTGGTGGTGGGCGCCCGCCTTCGGGCCGGTCTGGCGTCTGCTCCTGATACGGCCGCTCTGACTGCCTCGGACTCATTCGGAAGTTGCTGCCCGGGCCATCTTGACGCGGAACTCCTCCAGGCCCGGGGGGCGAACCTCCTTATCCCGGGCAGCCCGGTTCATTAGTGCCTCCTTCAGAAGATGGTTCTTGCCGAAGATCTTCGTCTTTGCCTGGAGAGCACCGAGCAGCCTCTTCGGCTCAACTAGGTCCAGCCAATCTTCATCCCAGCGGGCTCGGACCAATTCCAGTTGCTCAGACAAAACCGAATCCCATGCAGCGGCACGGTCCTCATGGATGCGAGCGAAGGCAATATCAAAATCGGGGATCGAGTTGTAATCCGCCCGTCGAGGTGGAGGGTGGATTCGATTCCTCGCCGCATGGGCGAGCGTTTCAGCTACCTCATCCATGAATGGCATGGCCAACTCCTGGAGCATCTCGTCCACCTCTTCCTCTGAGATTTTGCGGCCAATTGTTTCCAGAAACACGGAAGAGATAAGAGGCGGATGAAGCAGCATGCTTTCAAGTGCTCGACGAGGCCAGACATGAAGATGTGGATAGTCGACGGAAAGGCGCTGAACGTCTCCTACGGTCATGAGATCGCGATCCAACAGGCAGAGCCACGGCAACTGATTTACGCTCGCCGCCAAGGATCGATGATGGCTCAGGACCTCCTTCGAATTACCCGCCTTTACCACCTTGGCGCGACTGATCTCGTTGGGAAACAGCAAGAGCAGGTCATCCCCATCGCACTGACCTTCAACGACGAGCTGAAAATCCATCAGCATGCCGTCGGCGACATCATGCCCGAGTGACATCGACGCGCCATATGAGGTCGCTGGGCGATGCGCTTGGTTTCCCTTCTCTGAATCTCGGCGGACCTCAATAATGCAGCGCGGAGGGAGGGCTGCAACTAGGTCCCTTGAGTGGGTCACCCCCAGGACTTGTGATGACGATGGAAGGTCCTGGAAGTGGTTCATCAATGGAACTTGAACAGAGGGGTGAAGGTGGACCTCGGGCTCATCGAGCAGGGCAATGCCACCTGTCGTCTTCAGGTAATGAGCGAGACAAAGGAGCCCAAGGACGCCACGCTGCCCGCTGGATAGCCCCTCTAGCCCGTGATGATGACCATCTGGCAGGGCAACCGACAAATAGCTGGACCCAGCACTCCGCTTCGAGGAAGGTCTAAGCAGTAGCTGACCAGTTAGTTCCCTGAACTGTCCAGCTATGAGGGCGAATGCGTCTTCGCTCTCTCTTCCCTCTCGCTTGGCGAGCATCGATTCGTAATCCACTGAAGCCAGATACCCCTCGGTGTCTCTTGTTGGGTGATTCCAGCCGGAGTGGGACTTGATGGTTGCCTGGGGATTGAAGGGGGTTCCAAGACTGATAGTCGGACTGTTCTTGAGGGTGAAGATCTGGGAGGGCCCGACGAGGGTGATATCTGAGAATGAGTGACTTGCCCTGAACTCTGGCGAGAAAACTACCTTTAGTTCCTCATCGCCGGATGCCTGCCGCCGCCCACCATCTCCGATGATGATCCTGCGGCTATACTCATTCTTCGTTTCTGCGGGGCGCCCCAGCCTCTCTCGGCATTCGGCGTCGAGAATATCCAGCTCGTAGTCATTCAAGGTGAATGATGCCTCAACTTCGGCGTGGTCGCCGTGGGGGCCAATCGGGTGCTTCCCGACGTTAGTCCCTAGCGTGAGGAAGGCCAGAGCGTCCAAGATGCTCGTCTTACCTGCGCCGTTATGTCCGGTCATTACCGTGAGAGAGTGAGCGGAAATATCGGCGACGGAGAATTCCCGGACAGCCCGAAAGTTTGACACGGATAGGCGTGATAGGCGCACGCTTCACCTCCGGGCGGCAGTGTGGTCTCGAACTGGAACGACCACACAAATTACTGCGGGCGGCGAACTTTGGAAAGTCATTATCAAATCCCCGGAGTTATTGCTATACTGCGGCGCTTTTGATCTCGCACCCCTCGTGGCCAACGATGGATGAAGGCTGCGAGATACCTGGCTGCGTGATCACAGAGTGCGCTCCTCACAGAGGCGGGTGAGGCAGAAATTGCTGGTGAAGGAGCTGAGCCGTTCCCTACCGCGGCCCCTGCCACCTCGAGGCGCATACCGGTCAACGGCCGCCGGGGCGGCCCGGCGGCCGCGCCGCCCTTGCGAACGCGGCCCGGGTTCGCGACGTCCGCAGCCGCGAGGATGAACCGCGCGGTCATGGGACCGTGGCTGGCCACTTCAAGGGGCTGAAGGGGCTGAGTTTCAGGAAGGGATCGTGCGCCACCATGTTCGTCCGACACGTCTCATCCGCCGTTACCCCACTATGCCCCAGAGGCTCTCGCTGACGCCGCTAACCTCCTGGTCGATCACGCCGCCAACGACAAGCCGCATGTCTCATGAGACATGCTGAGCGCGAAGAACATTCCCAGGTCACGCCCTCCTGGGCTAGGAGGCTGTCGTAGAGCTCTTCCAGGAAGGGGAGACGGTTGGGGCGAAGGCCGGTCGGGGTGATGACGGCGACGGCGGGCTGGTCGTGCTGGCGCAAGGGCTTCTCCGTATGCATGGGTGGGCGTTAGGCACTGGTTGGGGTAGTCAGAGCGGGGGGCCGAAGCCGGTGGCCGATTGACCGGTGGGCGGGTTGCCCGGGTGCGCGATGGGGCGGGATTTGCCCCGGCCGTTGTGCCCACGGCCCGATGACGTAGCGCGCGGGTAGCGCAATCAGGTACAGGCCGGCGGGTATCGTCCGTTGGTATTCGGCGAGTTCGGCAGGCGTGGCTGGCAAAGGTGGCACCTGCGCTGCCGCTTCCTGCAGAAGGGCGGGGGCTGTGGCCTGCGCGCTCGGCACGCCGGTCCAGCGCAGGACGAGCATGCCGTGGCTGTCGTCGGGCTGCGGATGCAGTGCGGGCAGTCCGGGATGAGTTGGCCGGTGCCATCTACAGACCGGGTCTAAAACCATGATTGGGTAGATGGCGCCGATTCCGTAGCAAGCAGCCTGAACTCCTTCAAAGGGCATATCAGCTTCCTTAGACGTGTTGGGGTGCTGGCGGGCCCTTCCGGGCTCCGCGCATCCCAAGGTGGCGAGCAGCAGGTGCGGGGGTCATCGGCAGTTCTCCGGGTCGAGGGGCAGGGAGACGGGCCTGGTGCGCTCGGTGAGTCAGGAGATCGCGGGCGACTTGGTACTGGGCTCTCGTGTGCCCTCGTCGTCAAACCCGGGGGTGCGTCCCGGGGTGCGGAGGTTGAAGCGGCTGATCACGAATCGGAAGATCGTGTAGTAGATCGCTCCGTAGGCGAGGGTGAGGGGCACGAGCAGCAGCGGTCGCGCCGAGATGGAGTAGTTCAGCGCGTAGTCGATCAAGCCCGCGCTGAACACGAAGCCGGCATGGATGTCGAGCAGGTTCACGATCGCCAGGCTGAGTCCGGTGAGCACGGCGTGGATGAGGTAGAGGGGGAAGGCGACGAACGCGAAGCTCAGTTCGATGGGCTCGGTGACACCGGTGAGGGTGCAGAGCGCGGCCGCGGGCAGCAGCAGGGCGCCCACGCGGTGACGCTGCTCCGGGAGCGCGCTGCGCCACATCGCGAGTGCGGCGGCCGGAAGTCCGGCCATGTAGACCGGATAGAAGCCGCCCAGGAAGATCCCGGCGTCGGGGTCGTGTGCCTGGATGAAGCAGGGCACGTCGCCCTTGATGCCGCTACCGCAGTCGCCGGCGAGGTACCAGGCGATGGAGTTCAGGGGCTGGTGAAGGCCGACTAGGCCCAGGAGACGGTTGAGGGCCCCGAAGACGCCTCCGCCGACGACGGCGTGATCGGCCACAGCGGACGCGGATGCGGTGAGGGCCCGCTCAACGGCGGGATAGGCGAGGCCGAGCAGAGAACCTGCGGCGGTGGCTGCGAGGGTGACGAGGGCGTACACGGCGAACGGAGGGATGCGGCGGCGGCCGGCGGTGTGCTTCCAGACCGCTATGGCCAGCAGTGCGCCAACGATCCCAGTGAGCGCTCCGTATGGCCATCGGGCTGGTGGGGCGCCGAGCTGCTCGGCGGGCAGTGGGTTGAGGACGAGCACTACGCGGGCCAGGACGAAGTAGGAGATGAGGCTGGCGAGGACGGCTCCTGCGACGTGGTCCTTGGAACGGTTCAGGCCCAGGGCGACACCGACTGCGAACAGCGCCGGAAGCTGGTCGAGGGCGGCGCTGCCGGCGCCGGACAGTACCTCTGCGGTCTGGTGGAGGCCGTCGACTCGGCCAAGGAGATCGTTTTGGCCGAGGCGCAGGAGCAGACCGGCCGCGGGCATCGCGGCGATCGGTAGGGCCAGGCCCTGTCCCATCCGCCGCAGGCGGCCCGTGAGCGTGGTGGCCTCGGGGGGCGCTGATGCTGTGCGGCCGGGCTTGTCGACCGCGGACGGGTCGGTGGGGCGGGTCACCATGTGGGGTGCCCTTCGTCGGCAGCGTGGTGGGGTCGGCGACGAGTTCGCGGTGCCGGGGCACGGCAGGACATGGCGACTGCTCCGGATCGGGGTGGGGTGGGGTGGGAGACACGTGGGGGCGGGTCGTGGTACGCGCAGACCTGGCGAGGGCCGCGTCCTGCCAGCTTCGGCGGGGAGCTGACGGAGGGCCCGAGGGCCGCTCCGCCTCAGCCAGATCGCGATGGCTAGAGCAGAGCGGCGGTGACTTGGCCCTTCGGTCAGATGAAGATCACCGGTGTGAGGTGATAGTCCAGTCGGCTTGTCCGTCGGGGCCGGTCGGTATCCCGGGGCCCGGCGAAGTCGCGAAGGCGGCGGAGGACTTCGTCGTCTTGGGGGCGATACCCCAGCCTGTGTCGGCGGCGGCCGCCGGGCCGGAGGCCGCGACGGCGAGCAGCCCGGCCACGGCTGCAGCGGGCACGGCGTACTTGAGACGGAACATGTGATCTTCCTTCGGTCGGTGAGAGGTGGTCGGCCAGCGCGGCAGCACGCGAATGGGGCGTGTCTGTTGGCCGATGCGGTGCGGGCAGAGGCGGCCGCCAGGGCTCGGGCGCTGGGGCCGGACTCCTGAGGGAGGTGCGCGAAGGCGCAGTGCGAGATGAACGTGTCGGTGTCGTCCAGTTCGCGAGGGGCACGAGGCCCTCGCGCAACGCTTAGGTGGCGGCGGCACGTTCCGTGAAGGGCACTGGAATTCCCATGAAACTCCAAGGGTGTTCAGAGCATGTGGTGCAGTCAGTCAGCGCTGACGTATTCAGGTATACGCGAATTACCCTGTGGATAAGTTTTGCTGATTCCCTGGCCGGGCGACGGTCGAATGCCTGCCGTGAGCGCTCTCGGCTTCGAGAGCGAATAACTCCGTGTTTCGAGCAGGCGGTAGGAGGTATTCCCACCTCGGGCTACCGGGGGACGTCGCCCTGAGTCGCGGTGCGTCGAAGAGACGCACCGCTTGTCCGAGCCGAGCCGGGCCGCCTCTGCCGCCGAAAGGACGGGCGCGACCGGGCACCGCTGGCCCACAGCAGTCGTCGCGCTGTGGGTCACACGAGGGGCGTGTCCACTGCTTCAGAGCCTCGCCGTGCGGGAGAGGCTTGTGGGGATGAGGGACTGGCGGCCCGGTGGAGCGCGTGGCGGCAGGAACGTTCCACGGCGGCGACGACGTGCGAAGCGTGACGGGTGGGCAGGCGGTGGCATCCGCCGGGCACGATACGGAGGCGTGCGGTGGGTATTTGCGCGGCCAGACGCTGGGAGTGAACGGGCGGAATCGTCGGATCGCATTCGCCGACCAGAATGTCCACCGGTATGTGCTGCAGAACGTCCAGGCGGTGATTCACATCGTGCCGCATCAGTGCTTTGAACCAGTGGGCTGCGATATCGATGGGCGGCTGGGTGCTGAGCCGCGGCTGCCAGAGGTTGTGCAGGCGCAGCGCCGCGGCGGGAGCGCGGACGCACATGCTGGCGGCTGCGTGGCGCAGCAGGCCGAGCGCCCGGGTCAGGGGCGGGTGGTGGGCGGCGGCCAGGTCGAGACCGCCGCTGCTGGTTGCGACCAGGACCGCGGCAGTGATCTTGCTCCCGATGAGATGGGGGTGGTCGGCGGCTAGGGCGAGAGCCGCCATGCCGCCCATCGAGTGGCCGACGAGGACCACCGGCACATCGTCGGGTGCCGTAGCCGCGATGATGGCCTTAAGGTCGTGTGCCAGGAGCGCGATCGACGGGCGGGCCGTCCCGGTCGTGGACTGGCCGTGTCCGCGCTGGTCGTAGCGCACAACGAGGGTCGCAGGATGGGCCAGTTGGTCGACGGTCTTGTCCCAGATGGCGGACGTCGCCTGCCAGCCGTGGGCCAGGATGAGTACGAGCTCGGGGTCGTGTGGCCCGTGGAGGTAGAGGGCCAGGCGGGCGCCGTCCGCCAGTGAGAGGTCAGCGCGGGTGCAGCGGGGCTCAGGCACGGTCATCTCCTCGGCAGGCGCCAACGGCGGTTCAAAGGACAGCTCCGGCGGGCCGGCCTGTTCACGTCTTCGCGGACGATGAGGCACACGGACGGAAGGCGCGGGAGGGTAGCGCGCTGGTTGTAGTGGGCTTCGGTCTGGTGATGGCGGAGCGGTGTGCCCGCGAGCGCAGCGAGGCTTTGGCGGCGGGCAGTTCGGTGGCCTGCGCGCTGAGGGGTTTGTCTATCAGGCAGGCTCCCCCTTGGTCGCGCGGAGCGCCTCTCGGACGTGCTGGTAGCCGATGGACGGAGGGGGGCTTTCGGCTGCGGGCGCGGGGGTCCGTTCGCGGGCAGTGGGGGCGCTCGTGAGCTGGGCACGGGCCCGTCGGTAGCCGGGGCAGGCGTCCTGGCGGGTGCGTATCGGTGCGCTGGGCGGTCGTTTGGGCGGAGAGTCCGTCAGGGCGCGGCGTGCCCTTTCGGCGCCGGGCGCAGGGAGGCGGACCTCGCCAGATGCAGGGACCGGTGTCCGGGTGGGCGCGGGAGCAGGAGCGGGCGGTTTGGTCTCGCGGACGCCGGGTGCCAGCACGCGGATGCTGCGCACTACCTGGGCGCCGATCGCGTGATTCACCTGGTGTGTGAGGCGGGCGCTGGTGAGCCGGGCCTGGGTGGCCCACGCCGACGAGGCGGGCAGGAGGTCGAGTCGGCCGGTCTCCGCATCGAAGTGAACGGCCTGCAGGTACCGGGCGAGGTCCGGTGTGACGATGGCCGGCCACTGCTGCATCACCGATCCGCCGGCCGCCGGTGCTTGCCAGCCACGCTCGGTGAGGAGCTGGACCAAGGCACGCTCCAGGCCGACGGGCTCGCGTCCGTCGCGGCGCACCGCGGTGTTCTTCCGTACGACGCGCTGGGTGGGGGCCCCGTCGCGTTTTCTGGCGGCCTGACGGGCTGCGGTGAGTGCGATCCGCGCCAGGTCTGCGCCGGTGGGTTGTTCGAGGGTCACGTCGGCCTCCAGGTGTGGACAACGGTGCGGCCGAGCCGGGTCAGGCGCCGGGCATGGTCGACGACGGCCGGGGTGAACAGCTGGCGTGTGTAGGCCTCGCCGCAGGTGCGGGCGGTGGCGTGGACGAGTGCGGGCTGGGTCAGTGCGGTCGCGCGCAGCTCGGCGAGTGCGGCGCGGTCCAACTCGTTGTGGTCCACCAACCCGTCCTGGTCGACGGGAAGTTGCGGCAGCGAGTGCGCGGTCGATGGGGCGGGCAGCGCGAGGTAAGGGCCCACCGCGTCTGGGGGGACCGCAGCATATGGCGGCCGCGGGCAGGCGCCGGTCCACTCGGCGTGCCGCTCTTGTTGTGCGGAGCGGGCACCCTGCCACCAGGTCACGGCTGCGGCTCGCTTGTCGGGTGTGTTGTACAGCAGGTGGACGCCCTTGAGGCGGTGTGCGAGGAAGCCTGAGGGGCGGTGGATGCGGCGGGCTGCCGCCTCCTGTCCTACGACGGCGGCAACTTCGGTGGCGCTCCAGCCGGCGTCGGCGACGTGGCGCACGATCCAGGCGATGCGTTGTGTGGATGCCTGGTGCAGCCAGGGGATCTGGCGGATGAGCTGGGCGGCGAGCTGGTAGCGCCGCGCGACGTGGTTCTGCTTGCGGTCACTCGGATTCCTGGGGGGCGCGGGCTTGTGCTTCCCGGCGTCGAAGTCGTTCTCAGAGGGAAGGGGAGTGTGACCTGCAGGAGAGCGACTAGAAGTACTACCCACCTTTGGGGTGCAAGTGGCGTGGGGCGAAGTACCCTTCGCCGACGGGCGGTTAGGGCGCTTTGGCCGATTTCTCTTCAGGAGGCGCCGGGCCTCGGCGTGGAGCCTTTTCAGCAGCGGGAGGTGGTCCTGGGAGAAGCCGGTGACCGCTCGGATCAGGGTCGCTGAGGGGCGAGTCCGCAGGCCCGCCGCGGTGTCGAAGAGCGGTGGGATGGTCAGGGCGAACATGCTCGCGCGGCCGCCGATCCCGCTGATACGGGTTCCTTTGGAGCGGTAGGTGAGCAGGCCGGCCTCGCGGAGGATGCGCAGGTGGTACTGCACGGTGCGCTCGGAGAGCTGCAGCCAGTCGACCAGGACGCCGACGCTGGGGCGGCACTCGTTGAGGCGGGCGAGGATCTGGGCCAGGCGCAAGGTCGTGCTGCCGACCTTGGTGGGGCCGTGCGAGGCGCCGACGGCGGGTCCGTACTTGTTGAACCACAGCACGGCCTCCAGCCAGCAGGCGCCGCTCTGGGCGATGCGGCCGGCGGTCGTGGCCAGCCACTGGCTGCGCCCCGGCACAGGGAAGGAAGGTGCAGGATCTGGTGGTGTGCGCGGGGAGCGGGGGGCTGGAGGCAGCGAGGGCACAAGGGCTCCGTGCGAGGTCTGGTTTCGGGTACGCCGGAAGGGGCCCGTGGCGATGTGGGCCTGATGCGGTGCGGCGCGCGGTGGTTGGGGGGGCCGGCCTCAGCAGTCGAGCGCGAGCGTCATCTGGATGGGCTCGGACGGGGCAGGCTGCGGCGCGGGGTGCCGGAGCGGAACGGGTGCGTCGGAACGGGTGTTGGGAGTCCGGCGAGAGGCCGGGTGTCGGCACACGTTGCGTGGGATGACGGGGTTGGCGGCCTCTTCGGCAACCAGGTCCTGGAGGCGGCGGACGGCCTCAGGGGACAGGCCGGTGATGCGCCGCACCCGCAGGTAGGGGGCACCGCGGGTGATCATCTCCATGGCCAGGAGCTCAGCGCGGGCCCGGTCGTGGTTGAACTGGGGCCACTGGCGTGCGGGCTGCACGATGGCCGTGGCTGTGCGACTGCCTGGGGGCTGGGCGTCGTCGGTGGGGTCCTCGCGGAGCGTGCTGCCGCACAGTTCGGCGAGGGTGTCTTCGGGGAGCGCTTCGTCCAGGGCGCCGTCGGAGTCCTCGACGTCGTCGTGGTGCTGGGGAACGCTCATCGGCTGCCGCCCCGTGTTGAGGTGTGCCGCGCGTCGAGGGCGACGGGGCCGGTGTGCGCTGGGGCGGGCCAGTGGGGCGTGCGGAGAAAGGAGGTGTCGTCGGACAGGGGCGTGCTGAAGGCGCGAGGCATGAGTGCTTCCTGCAGGTAAGAGCGGCATGGACCGGGCGGGCAGGGCAGCGGGAAGCTGGGCCGCCGCCCTGTCCGGGGCAGGCGCGAAGGGCACGTGGCACAGCGCCGGATCAGGCGCGGGCGCTCACCAGGGTCTGCTGGGCGAGGGGGCGCAGGTCCGGCTGCGGATGCCGGGGGATCTGCGCGTCCTGCACGGCAACGTCGGCGGTCGTGCTGCCGGTGATGGTGGCCGTGTGGTCCGGTGTGGCGGCGGCGCTTGGGGTGCGGCCCCTGGGCTGCCGGAAGCCGCGACAATCCGGGGTGTCCGTCGCCCGGGCCCTGCCCCCACGGTCCTGCCGTACGGACTCGATGCCTGGGAGCAGTTCCTTCGTCTGTGTGGCGTTGGTGCTGGCGGGGGCGCGGTTGTTCGCCTTGTCGGGGCCGCGCAGTTCGGCGTCCGCACCGTGGGCGTCGGCGCCTGGCCGGCACTGGCCGGGCGCTGCGGTGCCGCTGCGGGAGGCGTCCTGCACTTCAGGGTTGCCTGACCTCAGCGTTTCCTGCCCCCGCGCCCGGGGTGGTGCCGCAGGCGCCGGCGCCAGGAAGCTCGCGCCCAGCGCCACCGCTGCACGAGGCACGATCGGATACCGAAAACGGCGAAGATCTCGCGCTGTTGCATCTGATGGTGCGACACTCATCCTCGTCTCCAACATTTTGGTGATGGCGCCGGCTCCGGTCCGAGGTTTCTCAGGCCATGGGTGACCGGGACCGGCGCTCCAGGAAGCTCCGCGACAGGGCGCGACAGAACGAGCAACTCCGTCGGCGCCAAGTAAAATTGACACTAAGGCAACTTCGTACGGCGATCAAGCGACTACACACCAACTCCTGCCATTGGCCTGTTCAGGGCGCGACACGCCGAGCCTGCGAACCCGAACACAACGGGACAGACAGGGCCACGGGCCGTCGATTAATCCGAGCGAAATTGACACCAGCTCCCCGCAGCGAGCGGCCACTGGCTACGATGCTGGGGCCGTGACAGTCAGCCGTACGGGAGTCCGTGATGCCCCAACGCCATTTCGATGGCCTACGCCTGCGAACCGCACGCTTGAGGGCCGGCTACCGCAACCAGGGCGACTTCGGCAAAGCGGTAGGGGCCTCCCGCACCGCGGTCAACACGTGGGAAGGCAGCCGCGGAGGCGGTCCCGACCCCGAACGCCTGCCGACCCTCGCCAGGGCCGTGCACGTCGATATTGACACCCTCTTCCCCCGGCACGGCGACCCCGACCTGGCCGACCTGAGGTGTGACGCCGGGTTCGCCCAGTACGAGATCGACAAGCAGCTCGGCGCCAAGGGTGCCGTGGGCGAAGCAGAAAGGGGGGTGCGCAGGCTGTCGCCGGCTCTGGTCAGCGCGCTGGCAGCCGCCTACGGCGTCGGTGAGGACGAACTGCGGGCCGCGGAAGAGCGATCCTTCGGTAACCTGCCGGCGACCCTCGCCGAGAAGATCGAGTACCTGCTCGCGCGCATGTACCCGGGCGACCAGCAGCCGCCGGAGGATGCGGACATCGCCCGCGGCGTCAACGAGGCCGTCGGCCGTGTAGTGATCACGCCTGGCGAGGTGACGGAGCTGCGCGAGGGGTCGATGACGGAAGTGGACGTGCCCCCCGTCGTCCTCAGCGGGCTCGCCGAGGCCCTCGGTGTCGATGGCACCTATTTCCAGCCCGCGGCCGCGCAGTCGACCGTGATGACCCTCGTCGAGGCCGCGCGGACGCTCAACCTCATGCGCGGGGGCCACATCACGGGTATCGCCGCCCGCGGCATGGGGCCCGACGGCCTGCCGCCCAAGCTGCTGCATCTGGTGAACGATTTCGTCGAGCAGCTCCAGGACGTCGAGCTCACCGGCTGGGACCAGGACCGAGGCTCTGCCACCAGCTAGTCGACCGCAGAAGCATGCGTGCCTGTGCCGTCCAAGGGGGCGTAGGGGCTGTGCCTGTCAGGGCGTTGGACACGGCGAGGAGCTGCCCGACCTCCGTGGCGTGGTCGCTGTCCGGCAGGAGCGTGACGGGGGTGTCGTGGTGCGGGCTGCTCTCCCCGCGGCGAACGGCCTTCACGGCGTCCGTCAGGCGCACAGCGAGGTCTTGCGGGCATGACGTCAGCGCGGACAGGGCCTGCCCGGGCCCGAGCAGGTACGGGCTGACACGGACCAGGCCGTCGCGGCATTCGATGACCCGGCGGGCGTAGCTGCGGTGTACGTCCCGGCGTCCCCAGCCAGTGTCCGGCAGCACGGTCTCGGGAAAGGCGGTGGACAACAGCCGCCACAGGGGTTCCAGCTCACGGTGGGCGCGCCGGTGGAACAGCCACAGGCGACAGGCCGCGTACCGGCTGCGTGCGCCGGGCCAGGTGACACCGATGACGAAGAGGGGGATGGACGTCATCAGCACCACGGCCGAGGCCCGGCCGAGTTCGGTGGCGACGGGGTGCTGGGTGAAGAGGTTGAAGTCCAGCCCCGTGCTGACGGTAGTGAAGGCCACCATGCCGACGAGGCCGGCGGTGGCTACCCAGAGACCGGCCGCCTCGGCGCCGTGGGACATCCGCGCGTAGCGCCACGTCTTGCGGCACGACACGGTCAGCGTGTAGGTCACGTACATCCCCGCGGCGATGTAGGCCGCGACCAGGAGGACCGGCATGCGGGCTTCCCCGCCGCCGTAGAGCGACTCGTGATCCCGCAGGGGCACGGTGGTGCCCACGATGGCGCCGACGACGACCAGGAAGGCCACGCCCTCCATACGAGCTCGACGGCGGGCCGCCGAGCCCCCGTCGGCGGAGTAGAGACAGAAGATCATCAGGCTGAATGTCATCGCCATGAACAGGACATCCGCGAGGATCTTCGCCGTGCCGATGCCGACCAGGGTGTCGACGCTGATGCTCCACGTCGGCAGGACCAAGGGGTAGACGCCCGTGGCACACACCAGGGCCAGGGTGAGCCATCGCAAGGTCTGGTTTCGCGGGGCGCGCGCCAGTTGGTAGGACTTCCAGCCGGCCGCCGCAAGGACGATGAAGAACACCGTGAGGTACATCTACGCCCACCATCCGTGGCGGTCACCCAACGCCGAGTGGACCCGGCGCAGCTCGGGGTGGGGGGAGCTCGCCGGGGCGACCTCGTCCAGAACACACGCCCACGCGGTGACGATCGTCGCCGCCCGCTCGGCTTCGCACTCCTGGGCAGTGTCGTAGGTGCAGCGCGCCATCACCCGCTGCACCGTGCCGGGTTGGAACATCCCCAACGAAACGGGACTCAGTTCACCCTTGTGCTCTCCGCAGATGTGCCCCATCACCTCGTGCAGGATGATGTGCCGCTGGTGCATGAAGCTCGTGTGCTCCTGGTACAGGATCAGGTCGGCGTGAGGGGTTTCGACCCACAGTCCCTGCGGGCCGGGGACGGGCATCGGGCAAGGCCGCAGCAGGATGGGCCGTTGGCGCTTGCGCTCCACGGCCCGGCACAAGGCGGCGATGGTCAGCGGCGGCCGGATGTCCAGTTCGCGCAGCTGTCGACGGAGTCGGCGCTCAAGGTCCCGCTCCGCTCTTCGTTCGCTACGACCATCCCGGAACGCGCGGGCCGCTCGGCGCAGCGATCTGGTTCTCCAGGCGGTCGTGCTGGTCGGCTCGGCCTGCCCCTGGAGATCGATGCCAAGCATCGTTGCCTCTCTGCTCTCGTCCCGTCTTTGTGGCTGCTGCGCGCGTAGAACCCTCTCCGGGCCGCTGGTGCTCTTTCTCATGCCCCCCTGCGCCTGTCTGCCTGTTGCGGTCCCCCGCGCGTCGATACGCAGTCTCGGCCGTTACATGCAGTTACACCGTCACGTCAATGTAGGCTGCACGCTGTTCAACGCGAGAGCGTCTCCCCTGCCGAAGCAGCGCTTCCCCGCAACCCTCTGGCCAGGTGCGCGGTAGCCGCACGGTCCAGCGATTGTGACCGGGACCTGGCATATGCGAAAGGGCAAACGTTCTCGCATGATTGAAAGTTTGACTGCTGTGCGCTTGAATCGTTGCTGTGAGTGGTCACCGGGAGGGGCTCATGGATACAAATCGGGCTGGACAGATACTGACCAGAGCGCGCCAGCGCACGGACGCCAATGACTACCCCCGAGTTGCCGAGTTGCGGCACACGGCGGGAATGGTCAAGCGGGGCCGCCGCGTGCGCCACCTCTCGCAGGCCGAGGTGTCCCTCCTTCTGGGTTACGGCGCAGGCCAGGACATATACGCCCGCCTTGAACGCGGCCTCATCTCGAACCCTCCCGAGGACCTACTGCGCGCGGTGGGCGAAATCCTGGAGCTTCAGGAGCACCAGTGGCAGGACCTGAACCTCGCCATCTACGGCCGCAAGGCCTCCAAGCCGCTCGATCCTCACTCCAGCCTGGCCATCCACAAGAACTGGAGCTGGGTGATCCGCAGCCAAGAACACGCCGCATACATCTCTGATTTTGGCTGGAATGTTCTGGAATGCAATCAGGCGGCGGATGAGCTCTTCGGGCCCATGCCGAGGAACGTCATGAGGTGGATGCTGTCCCTCGGGGGCGAGGAACACAGCCGTGCCGCGATGCCCGACTGGGCGGAGAGCTGGGGACCGGTCGCCCTCTCCCAGCTGACCGCAGCGCTCCACGAGGAACCTGACCACCGGGAACTGCGCGAGATCGAGCGTGAGGTCCTCGCCGACCCCGAGCTCGGAGACCTGTACCGGAAGACCCTCGACTCCTACATCCACCCCGATGGGACGCGACGCCTGATGCAGCATGGCACCCTGCGGCAGCTCGGCGTGATGGACGCCGCCGCCGCCACACCGATGGGCAGTGGCCAGGCACGAGTGATCTTCATGAAGTGGACGCCTCTGGACTGAGCCCTCACCGAGGCTGTGCTCCAGGCCACACTCCTGAGCGCGATCTGCGCCACTAGGCTACGGCTTTACCCGTGCATGACCGTCCGGCAACTCCTGCAACGGCCGCGCCCCTGTGGGGACTTGAGAATCCGGCCAACGCGATATCACCGCGAGGAGGGCCCAGGTGTCAGCCAAGCCGCAGTCCACATCACTATGTGTGGAGAACGGAGCCAGCGTGCCCTACGTCACCCGACCGGTGCTCGCCTTTCCCGAAAACGAGATATCGGTCTCGGAAACGGTTCACGACATCCTCCAGTCGATGCCCGAAGGACATCGACTGCGCCCCGTGGTTGAACGCCTGGCCAGCAGCCTTAAAGTCGACCGTCGACGCTTCGTGGCACCACTCGGCACAGTCTCCAAAACGGGAACTGTCACCGCACGCAACGAAGCAGCGCTCGCGGCCATGTACCTCCTCGGCGAAAACGCCGCGAAGAAGGCGATCGAACGCGCCGGACTGAGCCCTGGGGACATCGACTGCGTCATCACCAGCCACAGCACGACGCCCGCGACGCCCGGCCTGGACGTCCATACTGTCAATGCCCTGGGCCTGCGTGAGGACGTCCTGCGCATGCCGGCCACCCAGCTCGGATGTGTGGCTGGCGCACACACGCTGGCCTGGGCCGCCCGCCTCGCCGAGGCCATGCCCGGGCTCCGTGTGCTGGTCCTCATCAGCGAAGCACTCAGCACCGTGTACCGGAGCGACAAGAACACCAAGACCGGCATCCTTTATCGCCTGCTTTTCGGTGACGGCGCCGGCGCCTGCATCGTGTCCAGCGATCCGCGCGGAGCTTGCTTGGAAATTCAGGACGGCTGGCAGTACGTCGTGCCCGGCACGATGGACTACTACAGTCTGAACATCGAGGCGGAAGGCATGCACTTCGACTCCACCTCCCAGGCTCCAGGCGGAATAAGCCACCTCAAGGACCCCTTGTGGAAGTGGCTCAGAAAGGACGACCCCACCTGGACACCTGAAGTCGCCGTCGTGCACTCAGGAGGCCCCCGGGTCCTGGAGAACGCCGAGACCGTCCTCGGTTGTGCACCCGAAATGCTTACGCACTCCTGGGAGAGCATGCGCACCCGCGGCAATCTGGGGGGCCTCGCCGTCTTCGACATTCTCGACCGCACCGCCGCCGGTGCCCCGCGCCACGGCAGCCGCACGCTGCTGCTCAGCGTCGGCCCCGGCCTCACCGGAGCGGCCGTGCAGGGACGCTGGCACAGCGCGACCGTGTGAGGCGCCCGGGCGGTCAGAAACGGCCGGTCAACGCCCTGCAACAGATCCTGGCCACCCCCGCCGTCCGTACTTCCACGAGTACTGAACTGGCCGAGCCGCACCGCGACTCCACGGCGAACCCTCTGGGGCCTTGCCATCGACAGCGCCCGGCACAGTGGCGCCGAGCCATCTGCCGCGGGCAGCGGGCCCGTGTGAGCGCAGGCGCTGCCGGCCCGGGCGTCCGCGGTGATTGAATCGCTGTGTCCTGGGGAGACGCCTCGGCTCCTTCCCCGGGCGGGCAGGACGGCGGACCGACTGACTTCGCTGCCCGTGGTACGGCATGCGTGCCGTACCACGAAGGCCATGGGGCAGTTCGTGAGGACTCCGTACCCTGCTGCCGACGGAAGCAAGATCACCTTTGCGGTATCCGGCAACCCCCGGATTGAGGACCTAGGAGCACGATGAACTCGTGGACGGCCACGCTGGAGGCGGCGGGCATCGACCGTGCCGAGCTGCGCACGGACTTCACCCGCATACGCCGGGGCGTCTCGCGGTACCGGCGCCACCAGTACCTGGCCGTCCGCCTGCTGCTGCCCAAGGCCGTCGTACCCCACGTACTCGCCGCGACCTTCTTCATGCACCACACCGACACCATCCTCGACGGGCAGGGAACGCTGGAGGAGCGCTCTGCCGCCTACGGGCGGTGGGAGACCCTGGTGCGCGCTGCGCTCGCCACCGAACGCAGCGACCACCCCGTGCTGCGTCCTCTGCTCCACACCTGTTCAGCCTTTCCCCGCCTGGAGCACCTGATTGAGGACTTCCTCAAGGGCGGAACTGTTGAGCTGGAGTTCGACGGGTTCGCCACGGAGCACGACTACCAGGACTACCTCGACGGCTACTCGCTGCCCGCGTTCATGGTCGTGGCCGGCCTGCTGGCGCCCGATACCGACGCGCCCGGCTTCCGAGACGCATGCCGTCGGTACATCGACGGCAGCCAGCGCCTCGACTTCGTGACCGACCTGGCCGAGGACCTGCGAGCAGGGCGCCTGAACATCCCCACGGAGACGCTCGGCTGCCACGGAGTCACCCGCGCCGACCTGGAGGCGCACCGGGACTCGCCGGCCGTGCGCGGCCTGGTGGAGCACCTGGTCGGCCAGGCGCAGGCCAGCCTGGCCGAGAGCCACGCAATGGTGGAGTACCTGCCACAGCCCCACCGCCCGATGGGCCGAGCGCTCATCGGCATGGAGGAGCTGACGGCCGACGCAGCCCGGCGAAAGGGCTCCAAGGTGCTGGAGTCATCGGCACGGGCCGCCGTTCCGGCTGCCCTGCGCCTGCTGATCCGTGAGTACCGGCGCCGCGGCTAGATGGTCACCGCCTGGGAGAAGCCGGGCGACGCGCGTTCAGGGGCACCCGCCTCTGGACCCCTTTGAGGCAGCACAACAGGCAGGGATGGATATGCAGCACGTAGTGGTCCTCGGCAGCAGCATCGCAGGGCTCGCCGCCGCCCGCGTCGTCCGGCAGGCGGGCATCAAGGTCATCATCGTGGAACCGGACGACCTCGTCGCCGGAGTACGCCCTGGTGTTCCCCAGCTCCACCAGGTGCACGCGCTCCTGGACATGGGACGGACCCAGCTGGACCGCTTATTCCCCGGCCTGACGCATGGCCTTGTCGAGGACGGTGCTGTATTGGCCAGCGGCAACCAGATCGCGATGTACGCCTCCGGCACCCGTAAGGTCGGCGTTCCCGGCAACGAACTGATCGGCACCACACGGGAGCTGCTGGAGTCCCACGTCCGGCGCAGGATGTTCAGCGACAGCGCAGTGGAACTCGTGCGGGGCCGCGGTGTCGGACTGCGCTTCACCGGTGATCGTGTGTCCGGTGTGCGGTATCAGGCGGTGGGCAGCACGCGCGTTGCCGACCTCTCCGCGGACGCCGTCATCGATGCCACCGGCCGCTCCAGTCGACTGGCGGCCTGGCTGGAGGACGGCGGCTGGCAGGCGCCTGCAGTGGATCGGATAGGCATCGACCTCGGGTACGCCACGGCTGTTTTCCGCCGCGCCGATGAGCTGCCGGGGTTGAAGGTGGCTCATGCGACGCCTGTGGTCGCGGCGACGACGGCGGACCAGGCGGACACCGGGGCTCTGGCTGCCGTCGAGGGCGACCGCTGGATGGCCGTGATCGCGGCCTACGGTGATAGGCGCCCCTCGCGCGACCCTGCGGAGTTCCTCAAGCGGATGCAGGGCATCGAGGCCTCGCCCTTCGGCGTCGTCGCGGAACGGTGCGAAATGCTCAGCCCCGTGCACACCTACCGCATGGCGCATTCACTGCGGCGAGACTACGCCGGCCTGCAGCGGCTGCCCGGCGGCCTGTTCGCCGTCGGCGACGCCGTAGCTTCCTACAACCCGGTTTATGGCCAGGGCATGACGTCCGCTGCGCTGCACGCCTCCTGCCTGGCGGCCTACCTGCGCCGCGGCAACAGCCTTCATGCCCCGGCCAGGGCGTACTTCGAGCACATCGCCGTCATCGTGAACGCGGCCTGGTCCTTGTCCACGGTGGCCGACCTCGCCCAGCCTCACGTCACCGGCCCGTACCCGCGGGGCTATCGCCTGATCAAGAAGTCCGCCGACCTGATCACCCGGGCCTCCGTGACAGACCCGTGGGTGAACGAGCGCTTCCTGGACGTGGTGAACATGCGGCGCCACCCCGCACAGCTGCAGTCCCCCGCCTTCTTGTGGCGGGTCGGCCGCGCGCTACTCGCCCAGCGCTGCGGGCGCTGACAGGCCCCGGTCTGCAGCCGGGCGTGCGTGTCCCGTGCCGACCGCGCTGCTCGCCGTGGCGGCGCGGCGGACATCCGGATGCCTGAGGAACTTCGCCGTGCGCACGAGGTGGGCGCGGGAGGCAGCAGGGCTCAGGTCCCGGCCCGGTAGCGCCGGCGCGTCATCGCGCCCCTGGCCGCCGCTGAGCTTCAGCTCCACAGCGGCCAGGAGCATCGCGGCGGCCGTGGCCGCCTGCTCGTCCTCCGGCCTCCACCGGTTCTCCTTCGCCACAGCCCGAACCTGCTGTGCGGGCTCGTTGGACATGTACGGGTACAGTCCGCGGATCGCGCTGAGGATGTCCGCCATGCGGCTGAAGAGGTGCCATTCCCGGATGTGGAGCAGACCCAGTCGTTCGACCACGGGGTTGGGGTCGGTGAGCGCGATCCGGGGGTCGGCGCTGAGGGTCAGCTGCCACAGCGGGACCAGCGCGACGAAGTCGCGTCGATCAGCGCGCCAGGCGTCGACCGCGGCGCCGAAGAAGCCCCAGTTGATCACGAAGGCGGCGACCGTTCCGGACACCGGGCCGAGCGAATGCAGCGGATCCAGGACGGATGTGCCCATGGCTCCGGCGACGGTGGCCGGGACGACACAGGCCACGTAGCCGAACACCAGCCAGGTGGCGATCGAGATGTGCCGCAGCGCCCGGCTGAGCCGCGGGTCCCCCGTCAGGAACTGAGAGCTGCGGTGGAATCGCCAGGCTGTCGCCAACGAGGCGTAGGCCAGCCCACCCTGGAAGCCCGCCAGCATGACGAGCGCTCCCGCGTCCTGGCCGTAGGCGATGTTGAAGTCCAGCGGGTGCGGCACGTCATCGATGTCGGCCAGGAAGAAGCCGATCACCATCGTGGCGACGGCCGCGGCGTAGAGCGCCGCGGGGACAGCGAGGGCCTGCCTCTGGGTGCGCTGCTCAGGAAGAGGATTCCAGATCAGCGTCATGGCGTGGGTATGGCTGAAGATGCCGAGAATGCAGAAGAAAACCAGCAGTTCGGCGAGATTCTGGCTCTCGGTGATCTCCGCGATGCTGCGGTAAACCACTGGCGTGGCCAGGAAGAAGGCTCCGGTGCCGAAGACCGTGCAGATCGCGATGAATGCCAGCGCGGAGGAGCGCTCGCGCTGCCAGGCCCAGATCTTGGCCACCGTCGTGCACGTGCCAAGGAACGCGACGATCAAGTAGACGACGTTGGCTGCTGCTTCAGACACCCGTCCCCCTGTGGCGCAGTGCGGCGTTGAGGGAGTCCGGCTCCTCGCCCGTGCCGCTGGCTATGAGTCCCACGATGACCCTTCCCAGGGTCTCGGCCGCCCGTTCGGGTGGCGCGACACCACCGGTATCAGACGGGTTGAAGTGATCACCGTCGAAGTACGTGCGGCCGAGCATCATGCGGGCGACGGCAGGGTTGAGTGCGGGAAGCAGGCTCGCCAGCAGCCCATCATCCAGGACGTCGTGCCCGTGTTCCTCGGGATCGTGGCCGAGGAACACGTGGGCGACCTCGTGAGCGATGACGCACAACTGCAGAAGCCGCGGCGAGAGGCTGTCGACGATGAGAAGCAGTTCGTCCGGGGTATGGAAGAGTCCGCCAGTGAAGGGGTGCTTCAAGGGCAGATACACCACTCGGATCGGCCTGCCCGCATGAGCCCCCACAGCCTGAAGCACATCGTCCAGGCTCGGCTGCACAGGCAAGTTAGTCGACGTCCGAAAGTCCTTGCGTAGTCGCCGAAGTTCGTGGCCCTCTCGCACACTGGCTGCGACTGCGGCGAGGGACTCCCTGATTTTTCCCCCCACGCCCTGCTCTCCTCACCAGAACGGATTGTGCTGACTAGCCCCGGGACTCCGGAAAGGATCCGAGGATGCGTCCCAGTACTGCGGGGATACCCCCAGCCTCGCGCAGTACCACGGCGAGCTCAACCTGTTGCTGCGCTTCTATGACGGCGGGGGAATCGTCGGCAGCGGTGAAGAACTCTACCCCGCATTCGATCCCGAAATGGCGTGCGAGGGCTTCGAGGTGATCGTCGGTGAAGAAGTTCGTGTCCACGTCGAAGAATCGCGCGAGACGCACGGTAGAGTCCAGCCTCGGGCCCGAAATGCCCATTCTTAGGTTAGAAAGCCATTGGCGCGTCTTTCCGCATGCTTTGGCTACATCAGAGATGGATCGGGTCCCCAAGCGGTTAATCATCAGGTGCTCAAGCCTCATTCGGAAGAGCTCCTCGTCCGAGGCAACCGCATCCAGAGGCAGCCCCCGCCTGAGCCTGGCAATGTCCTCGGCAGGGACCCCCGTAGCCAGGCTGACCTCTTCACTGGTTTTCGGCCCCGTCTCACGTGAGTAGACCCGCGCGAAAAGGAAGTTGAGGCGCTCCGCAATCCTCTGCGGCTCCTCAAGCCGTACGCCACTCATCCACACCGTCCTGACGTGCCAACACCCACCCGAACTTGGCCACGGGCCACGGAACACGGATCCCATCACGATGACGCGCCCTGCTGGGACCCGTCCGCAACAAAGCCATGCCCAGCCTGAAAGTGTTCGACTCCCCCTGGGTACGTGCTGCGACCTTCTCAGTTAGGTTCCCTCAGGGCAAGTGTAGGCAACATGAAAGCCGCCTCCTGCCGGGAGCCGGAGAAGGGCTGCTGGGGGCACCCGGAGAAAACCTTGCACCGTCACAGCTACAGCGGGAGTGCTCCGCAGGCACGCCGAGTGCAGGCTCCGGGGGTCGGCGCCCCGACGGGACGGGAAGCGCTCAAGCCGGCAGTCCGGCAGCCGCGGCGAGCTCCCGCATACCGGACGCGCGCGGGCGCCGGGCTCGCAGCTGTTCGATATCCCGGCGGATGGACGGGCGCTCGCGGCCCTCGCCCGGTGCCGCACGTGCGGCACGCAGAAAGTCGCCGACCGCCTGCTCGGGCCGGTCAGCGAGGAGATAGACGCGGCCGCGCTCGGTAAGGAGGCGGCCCTTTCTCTCGGCCGTCCTGAACTGATCAGGGTGCAGACCACGGCCGGCTTCCAGAGCTGCTCCGGCGTCCTTAAGGGCCCAGTGCACGCCGACGGTGTACCTGGCATGTCTCGTCGCCGCGCCAGTGCTCACCACGTACCTGGGGCTCGTCCCTGTCGGTCCCGGCCTCGCGGCCCCGGCCGGGACCGCGGTGTCCGCGCTCACCACCTGGGCGCGCGGGGCCGCGATCGACGCCTACGGCCGGTCCGTCGTACTGCTCATGTGGCTTCCCGGCAGCGTCCTCGCCGCGCTCCTGGCACCGGCCTCCCTGGTCGTCGCGACTGTCCTGGCCTTCTTCGCCACCGAGCTGGTGACCGCTGCGGCGTGGAAGGCGCTGCGACCACACGGGAAGTGGGCAGTGGCCGGCGCGGTGCTCGCCGCTGGCGTCGTCATCGACATCGTGACGTACGCGGCCATCGCGGGCCTGCCGATCGCGGCCGTGACGCTCGGGAAGCTTGTCGCGAAGGTATGGATCGCTGCTGTCGTGGGGGCCGCGGGGCTGATGATGTGCAGGTTCGCCGGTTCAGCCCGGCTTCGGTAGGACGGCGCCGTGAACGGTGCGACTGACCCCGCAGGCATGGGTCGAGCAGATGCAGCGGGGGCTGCCGCCTATGGCCGGTGCGATTGGGTACGTCTGTACGGCGTGGGGTTCGCCTCCCCCGGATAGCGCCTGGGGGAGGCGAACCCCCGTCGTACAACGAACTCAGCGGCGTCGAGCCCCTCGGTCACGTGCCGGTGCGGGCCACGCCCCAGTTGGTGTCAAGGGAGTTGTACTGGCCCACGAAGGAACTCCAGGCCGTGGCGCTGACGACGAAGGCCGGGCCGATCCTGTTCTTGGAGTCACGGACACCGACCTGCTGGTGGTATCGCAGGTTGGCGACCTCGACGCACGAACCACCGGTGTCGTTGCTGTAAGAGGACTTGAACCATGCGGATTCTGGGGCCACGTCCAGGGCCCTGGTCTTGGTATTGATGGCTACATCCACTCTCGCGCTAGTTGTTGCAGAAACCCGGGCGTTCGAGCCGGGGGCAAGGCGCTGTCGCGCATGGCGTCGAAGCGGCGGGCGTTTCGCTGGACCTCTCGCCGCTCGTCGGTGACGCTGATCGTGTTGGGCATGTCGACCTGCACGACAGGATCAAGGGTTTCGGAGAAGTCGAGGATCGTGAAGTTGCTCTCCGAGCGGTACGTCACGACGTCGTGCGGCAGGATCTGAATCGTGACGTTGTCCAGTTCACCCAGCTTCACGATCTCTTCGTACTGGGCACGCATGACCTCGGGGCTGCCCACCATGCGCCGGACGGCTGTCTCGTCCATGATGACGCGCAGCTCCAAGGGGTCTTCTGAGCGCGTGATCAGCTCTTTCCGTTCCAGCCGCAGCCGGACGTTCTGCTCGATGTACTCGGTCGTCGTCTCGTCGACCGGCTTGGCGATCTGGTACAGGAAACGGGCATAGTCCTCCGTCTGGAACAGGCCGTACACGAAGGCGGGCTGCCACACGCGCATCACCGTGGCGTCCTGCTCCAGGCCGCGGTACGTCGGCATCTTCGAGGGCATGTACGCCTTGTAGGGCGTCCACGGCTCACTGCTGAGTGACTCTCGGTGCAGTTGGAGCAGGGTCTCCAAGTCCTCTTTCGGAAGGTCGGGAGCAAGGTGGTCGATGAGCGCCTCAAGGTCGCTGACGCGCGGGAGGTCGTTCTCTCCGACCTCGACCCGCGCGAGCTTCGTGTGGGAGAAGCCGAGAGCCTTGGCCACCTCCTGAAGCGTCTCCCCCTTGCCGTCCCGGAGCTTCCGCAGCTCCTTGCCTAGCTCCCTGCGTCGAAACGTCGCCCCGCGCTTAGCTGCCACTGCGTAACCCTCTCCCCAACCTGTCGGTGCTCAACACGGCCTGTGTCCGATGCCGTTGCGGGTCGTGTCCCTGAGTGTTCCACCCCCTGTACCCCCTTGAACAAGCCCTTGCCTGTGCTTAGGCATTTGCCACTTCCTGCGCGATGGCAATTGTCCTTGCACAGTAAATCGCACATGCAGCACGGTAGTTGAGCGCTCAGCTCAGTGGGACTCCTTCCCACAGTTCTGGTGCGCGCGGGGTGCCTCCGACGTGGGGAAGAGCCTGCCGCTGTGCGGACTCGGAGGCGATCTCGCATCGCGCGCGGCCCACTCCACCTGGCCTTGGTCCGGGCCGCGCGCGTCCACCTCACGGACATGCGAAAGAAGGTGTGAAGGATGCTGACGGTCGGACACGCGAGGGCTGAGTACGCGACGGCTCCTGCCGCTGTAGCTCCGCCGCGGTTCCTTGAGTGCGTCTCGTTCGCACACCGGCGCACCTCGGTCCTGCCTGCCTCGATGCCAGCCCCCAGCGACGTCTGCTGGGTGGACCAGGTCCGCTGCGACGGCATCTCCACGCTGCTCGACTGGGGCGTGAAATCGGCGGAGCAGCTCGACGTGGCGAACACGGTGCTGAAGGAGCTCGTCACCTACGCGCTGCGTTACGGCTCCGGCCCCACCATCGAGGTCTGCATCGCGCACTTCACCGACAGCGTGCGGTTCGCCGTACGCGGCGGCCCTCTCGGCTTCCAGCCCTGCGGAACGGACGCCCTCGCCGGGCTGGACGGGAACGTCGGCCGTCTCCCTCTTGCCGGTGCGCTCACCAGGGACCTGTGTGTCACGGACGACTGGCTCTCGTGCTCCATGGAGGTCTCGACGGCGATGGAGTGTGGGTGATGCGACCAGTCACCGTGGCAGCCAGTACGCCCCCTGACCAGGCCGACGGGCTCCGGCCCTGCGCGAACCCGCCAGGGCGCCCCGGGCACCCGATGCCGGCGGAGCCTTTCACGCCGCCGTTCGACGCCGACCAGTTGGGAAAGATCCTCAAGGCGCTGAAGGGCTGGACGCTGGTCGACGCCAGTCATGCCTTCAACGACCTCGACCGGGCGCTGGGCGCGCAGACGCCGACGCCTCACGAACTGCCTGAGCTCGTTCACGGCCTGCGCGACACGCTTCAGCGACTGATCACCATCGCCGTCGCGCACTCCAGCCCGGACGAGGAGCAGGTCAGTGCGGCCGCCGAGCGGGCGCGAGAGCTCCTCGACGATGAGCGCACAGGGCGCGTACGCCAACTCTCTCGGAGGGCCCTCGGCCAGCGGTACAGCGCTGATCTTGGGCTGGCCAGGCGGCTGGCCCGGAGACCTGCTCCCTGCTGGAGCTGTTGATCGGCTCCCGGTACATCAAGGACCCCGACGAAGACGAAGGAGACCGGTGATGCAGCAGCCCACGACGGGGCATGTGACGCCGCGAGCGGAGCGTGAGCAGACCGGTGCCGGGCGCGGGCCCCGTACTGCGCCGAAGCAGACCGAAGCCGAGGGCACCGCGCTGGACGACATCCCGGTTGCGGGGGGTTCTCGCCGAGGTCTTCGACACGATGTGCGGGAAGAGCGCGCCATGATGCCCCTGGGCTTAGCCGTGGTCGTGGCCTTCGCGCTTCTGGTCACCCTCGGGCCGAAGCGCCGCAGGCGTCGAACGGCCGCGCACGCACGGGAGGGTCCTGCTGCTCCTGCTCACAGCCGTGCTCCTGATCGTGGGGCCAAGGACCGGGAGAAGCAGCCGGACGGGCCGAGGGTTGTGCTGACGGTGGGCGTCATCGCGTTGCTCGCCGGTGCCGCCTGCCTGGCGTCCTTGCCTCTGAAAGACCCCTTCTGAAGACCCGTCGTCTCCGGGGACGGGACGGCCCCCTCGCCGCCCTGGGGACGACTTCCCCGGCGGGCCCTCCCCGCTTCCGTACCGCGCGTCTCCCCCGAGCAGGCGCGGTACGGAAGGTCAGGAACGGGAGAGCGCGGCCGCTGCCAAAGGGGGATACGCGCTCACACGGCGCGGGCAGCGGATCCGCCGGCCGCCGCTCCAGCACGGGCCCGCTGGGGCGGCGGCCGCCGCCCTCTCCCCTCTCGCGGCGCCATGGCGCCGCACCCCCACCGATCCGCGAGGAGCATCAGATGACCGGATGCCCGCACCAGCCGCCCTGTCCGCGTGCCGACGCCGCCGACCGGGAGGCCGCATTGGTGATCGCCGGTCACCCGGGGCAGGGCTGGTGTGTTAACTGCACCTTCTTGAGGTCGTTGGGCACTGCGATGTCCGACTGCCCGAGGAGTTCTGTGTGACATCGCACCTGCGCAACCAGCTGATGGAGGGGCGGGCTGTCCTGCCCCGCGTCGGCTCGGTCGTTCAGCTGGCAACCCAGCACCCGGCGTACACCGTCCTCGCCCCCGCTGGAAGCCCGGTCGATTCGGTGACGCCCTACCTGCGGGACCTTGCTCCGAATCCGCAGCGCCGCCGCACCCGGCCGGACGCGCCGCAGCCCGGATCGCTCAACCCGCGCACCGGCAAGCGCTACCTCAAGGCCGGGTACGCCCCGGCGACGATCAACCACGCGCTGACCGTGGTCGCCAGCTTCTACGACTTCCACCGCGATCTGGGCAACGGCCCGCTGGTGAATCCGGTGCCGGTCTCGGAGGCACGGCGCCGGGCGCTCGCTCACCGCAGTCCGACGGAGGCCGTGCCGGCCTTCCGCCGCCCCCGCCTTCGCCAGCGCGTCCCGGCCACCGAGCCCCGGGCCATCCCAGATGTCATGTGGGACGAGTTCTTCGCCGCCATGAACCACGACCGGGACCGCGCCGCGGTGCTGCTCTACGTCTCCAGCGGCGCCCACGCCTCCGAGCTGCTCGGCGTCACTCCGGCCGACTTCGACTGGCCTGCCCAGATCGTCTACGTCGTCTCCAAAGGCACGAAGCTGCGCGAGCCGATCCCGGCGAGCCCGCAGGCCCTGGTGGTGCTAGCCGCATACATCGACGCGATGGGCATGCCCGCCCCGCACGAGCCGCGCCCCTGCGACCACAGGAATCCCCCGACAGGATGCCCAGGGGCCAACGTGAAGACGGGCCTTGACTGGCGCGCTCGTGGCGTCAGCAAACGCAGCAGGCCGGCACAGCCAGCACCGCTCACACCGATATCCGGCCCACAACCACCGGTTGGTGCGGCGACAGCGCGAGCGCCGCGTCCCGCTCCGCCCGGCGGGCGGCCTCTGCACGCCACGCCTGCTCAGGCCACCTCACGCAGTCGTGGCAATGCCCTGGGCGTCGATGAGGGCGGGCAGAGCCCGGACCCGCTCCCTCAGTTCACTCACCGCGGCCGTGTCCGCGGTGAGCACGCGGTCAAGGTCGGTGAGGCGGGATCGCGCGGTCGACCGGAGCCGGGCGGGCGGATGCTGGTCCAGGACGGCGAGGGCTCGCTGGGCGGCGTCGTCGGGATGGGCGGGGGCCTCGGCCTGGGCCAGGGTCAGCGAGGCGGCCGCCCACCCGGGCGTGCCCGGCGTGCAGGCGGCCAGCGAGGCCTCCGCCGCCGCCATCGCCTTGTCGGTGCGTCCCAGCACCCGGTGGGCCTCGGCCTCGTGGAGGCGGTACTCCGCCGCGTCGAAACCGAATCGCCCTGGAGTGCCCCCTGTGGTGTCCGCTTCGAGTGCGCGGCCGGCCTCAGCGAGGGCGTGGTCGGCTTCCTGGGCGCGCCCGAGGGCGGCAAGGGAGGGCACCTGTGCCCATGCGTGGAGTTGAGCGCGAGGCAGGCCGCGCGCGACGAGGGCAAGGCCGCGCTCGGCGTGGCTCAGGGCTTGGTCGTGATCTCCGGTGGCGCGGGCCACCATCGCCCGAGCTCCCTGCGACCAGGCCGCCAGATGGCTGTCGCCAGTGCGATCGGCGCAGGTGGCGGCTGTCACCAGGTGGACAAGTGCCCCGCTCAAGTCATTGAGATGGAATGCAGCGTTTCCCAGAAGCGCGGACAGCCACCCCGTGGCGCGGCGCAGTCCGGTGGCCACCGGCTCGGCAGGCGACAGGGCCAGGGCGCCGGTCAGCAGTGCGCGGGTCCGGTAGGCCTCCTCGAACAGCACGTGCGGCGGGTGCTTGCTGTAGGTCAGTGCGTAGTGCTGGATCACCTCTTCTGCCTGGTCGACGACGCTGCTTGTCGCCGTACCGGTGGCCAGCAGGGTGAGCTGCAGGGATTCTCGGACGGCGGGCAGGCCAGCGGCAGTGGTCATCGTCACCATCTTTTCTGGTGCGGGAAGGGCACACGCGCTGGCACTGTACCCAGCGGGCGGGTGGTCCACGTCGAGGCCGAGCTGATCGGGGCGGGCCTGGTAGACGGTGCACAGGGCCTCGATGTAGTCGATTCCAGGCCGTTTGGCGTTGTGTTCCCACCGGCAGAGCATCGACGTCGACAGGCCCGGGGGGCGCAGGCCACGCGAGCGGTAGAGCGCGGCGATCATCTCGATGGTCTGCGGGCGCTGCCAGCCAAGGGCGAGGCGCCAGGCCTCCAGCGGACGCACCGTCGGCAGCTCTGCCTGGATCATGGCGGCCACCTGCTCAATGCTCAGGCCGTCACGTCGGCTGCGCTCGCGGATCACGGTGGCGGCGTAGCGGATGGCGTAGCGGTGCGTACGGCTGATCGTGGTCATGGACGCACCCCCGGGTCCGAGGCCGACTCCTGGTCACCGTACCCAGCAGAGGGCCAGCGTGGCAGTCCCTGGGGTCTCACTGGTATTGCGGGTGATTGCCCCTCAATGCGGGTGTCTGCAGCAGCCGATGACCGCTCGCCGCTTGCCGTTCACGATGAGACCGCGCAGTTGGAGGCTGCGGCAGCTGCACGCGGCTGCCGGCCGCGTCCACGCCAGCCTGACGAGCCTTGTCTGTCCTCCACCTCTAGGCCCTGGAGCGCGACGATGACCGACCCGCCCGCGGCGGGCGGACCGGATGCGGGACCCGCGCGTAGCCACAGCACCAGCCCGCCCCCCAACCTTGACGAGCAAGGAGACGGTGTGTTCATCGACCTGCCGAGCGACCTCGAAGCCGCTCTGACCGGCCTTCGGCTCAGCAGCCTGCACTCGATGGCTCGTTCCTGGCGCCGTTCGCGAGAGGGGAGTACCGGAGCGGGCTGGTCGCTAGCCCGCGGTTTGGCTGAGGGGCAGAGGCCCACATGAGTCCGCACAGTACCGACTGGATGAACTACGCCATTTGTGTCGCGCAGAGGGCGGCATACCCAGGTCGGCGAGTTGGCGTTGTGCTCGTTTCCGAACACAACGAGTTGATGTGCTCCGCCTTCGAGGGCGAAGCACCCGGCGCATCCTGGTATCGCACTCTTCGGAACAGGATTCAGGAGCTCGGAATAATCGGCGCGCACAGCGCATATCTGACGATCAACACCCTGTCAGCGGGATGCTCGTTTGAGCTCGGCGGGCTCTTAAAGGAAGTGCACATTGACAGGGTCTATGTCGGTCTACCTGATCCCGCGCTGACGAGTTACCTCGCCGACGACCCTGTCACTGCACGAGGTCATGTACATCGCTTCCCCGACGATTTGCAGCGTCAGATCCTTGAGCAGAATCGAGCATGCTACTCAGCGAGCGAGCAGAATATCGAGTGCAACCCCCACTACTCCACACACCGCATCAGCGAAGCCGTGTCCACCGAGCTAAGTTCGAGGGGGTTCGGGCTTTCCAGGCGTGATGTCAATGCGAACAGGGGGAGGATCGCGCTCGCTTCGCTCATCTGCCAGAGGTACGGGATCGAGCGCAAAGAGGCTGATCGTGCCGTCAACGACGCACTGTCCGCGGCCTTTGACGCGAAGTACGGTGCCTATGACTACGCGTACGACGCCCGTGCCGCCAACTTGAGGTGGACCGACGACTTCATTTCGGTTTACGGGAGGTCGTCCTCAAGGCCTTTGTCTGCCGTCAGCATCCTCAACGTCGGCGTCGGATCTGGCTACGAAGCAGCGGCTCTGTTTTCGGATTGCCCGCAGATCACCTTCGTTGACATCGCGGAACGTGGCCTTGCCAATATAAGCAGCCGCATCCCCTCGTCGAGAACCATCGTTTCCAGCGCCGAAGACCTGTCTGCCCTACCGGATAACAGTTACGATCTGTATGTCTCCCTGAGGACGTACAACTCGTCGTTCTTCGATACGTCCGCAGCAGCATCAGAGGCGCACAGAGTACTGAAACCCGGCGGGACCCTTATCGTCTCCATAGCCAACGGATTTCTGTCTCCTCAGCGAGGCCGCGTCGTGCCAGGACTCATCATCCCCGGTACTGACTTCGTCGACCTCTATCGCGGGATGGACACAGTCAGTCTGATTGGCACGGAGCTCGGCTCTGCCGGATTCAAAGATATTCGGGTTTTCCCAAGAAGCACCGAGATCTACCTGTCGGCTGTCACGCCTAGTGTTTCCACTGCCCCTCCAGCCGACCATGCCCACGACGTTCTATCAGTTCTGCGTGAGGCCCGTATTGCAGACGGCCGGGGGTGACTGGACTGTCCAGAGTGACCAGCACGAAGGAAGGACTTCTGCAATGACCGGGCGAACGACCATGGCCGATCGGATCCTGCAGTTCAACCAGGAACTTGCGGAAACAACGCTTGAGCTGCCTCCCGGGTTCACGGTCATCAACCCGTTCAGCGGACTTCAGAAGGAGCGTGTCCGCGAGGTGACGACTGCGTTCTACCGCAAGTACTACGACGACGACAGGCCGCGCCGCCTGGTGCTGGGGAGCTCGCCCGCCCGGCGGGGCACGGCCGTGACCGGGGTCCCGTTCGAAGATGCCAAGCTCCTCGAAAGCGAAACGGGAGTCGATGTCGACGGCTATGCGGTGAGCCGACCTTCCGCTGGGTTCCTGCACGATGTCATCCGGCGCTACGGGGGCCGGACAATGTTCTACGCCGACTTCGTCATGAACTTTGTCTGCCCTCTCGGCCTGGTGAGAACAAGCCCCCAGGGAAGAGAGGTCAACTGTAACTACTACGAGAACAAGAAGCTGCTGGGGCTCCTGAGGTCTTTCCTCGTGAAATCCCTGGAGCGTCAGCTGGCATTCGGAATCGATGCCTCGGTGTGCTACTGCATCGGCAGCGGCGAGAACTTTGCGTTCCTCTCGAAGGTGAACGAGGGCCAGCGCTTCTTCAGGAAGATCGTGCCCTTGGAGCACCCGCGCTTCATCACGCAATACAACGGTGCGAGAACAGAGGAATTCACCGAGAAGTACCTCAGTGCTCTGCGTGGAGAAGGCGGCTAGTGCCGTCCTCCGCAGCGCCCTCCTCGGCTGACTCCCCGCTGGCTGAGGGCTCCCCAACGCGACAGATCGAAAAGGAAGGAGAGCAGCACAGTGGCGACAAACAGGGCAAACAGGGTCCTGGTCCACTTCGGCCCGGAACGTGTCAGCGTCTACCGCCTCCACAGCGGCGAGCTGAGCCTACTCGCAAGGGAGCGGCTTCCGTTCGGAACCGGTCTCGCCGGAGGGGCGCTGGCGGACAGCGTCAGCACGTTCTGTGCCGGGCTCAAGGAGTTCACCGAGGCCGTCGACAACAAGAGCACGCGCGTGCACGCCACCGGGGTCTTCCAGCAGCTCCCCCAGCCGGAAGCGAACGCGCTCGTCAATAGCGTCTACGTCGACACGGGCCTCTACTTCAACATCGTGGGGCCCGAGCTGGAGAAGTTCTACCTGAACGCAGGCATGTCCGCATGCGGTTCGAACGACATGGTGGAAGGCCTGATCCGGAGGGAGTTCCGGACTGCTGTCGTCTGCGGCAGTTTCCAGCAGTCTCTGGGGTACATCGAGGACATCATCACCTGTCTGCGCAAGAGCGGCACCGTAGTGCTGAGCCCTCGGTCCACAAGGATCAAGCCGGAGACCGCGGGCACCGACTTCGTCCTCTTCGAGTATCAGGATCTCTTGAAGAACGAACGCGACACCTGGCGGCACAAGTACGTGCACATGGACGCGTTCCGGCAAGCCGACGCTGTCGTCGTGTGCAACCCGGGCGGTCGCGTCGGAAGCGGCACCGTCTTCGAGCTTGGCTTCATGTCCGCGCTGTCCAAGAGGGTCATCTTCACGGAGGAGCCCCTGGGCGTGTCTGTCTCCTTCCCCTGCGAGGTGGGCCTGGGCGCCTGAGCCCAACCCGCCGAGGACTGCCGCACCTCACCCGGTTCCCGCATCTTCGCCCAGAACGTGTCTTGGTGAACGGTGCAGTCCACGGACGCAGGTCGCCTGCTCGTCCTCTCTACCCACCCCTATCCCGCTTCTCGGCTACGCGGACAAGGAAAGGACTCCTGCCGGTGGAACTCATCGACATAACGCGCGACAGGCTGCGAGAGATCGTGGCGTCTGTCCTTGAGGTGGAAAAGGAAGCCATCGAGCCTGGTGCCCAGTTCTATGAGGATCTGGGCATGAGCTCCTTGGAGAAGGCCGAGGTCGTGGTCGCGGTCGAGCGCGAGTTCGGAGCCTTGTCCGCGCAGGAAGCGGCAGTCTTCACCAGCCTGGACGCCGCGGTGGCCGTGCTCGGCGAGCGGGCGAGGAGCCTCCAGGGTGTCGACCTGATCGACCGCCTGGTGGCGGGCCATGTCGCCGCCGACCGGGGTGACCGGGCCAGCTACCTCGACCCCCAGGTCGGGGAGATCACCTACGCGGGTCTCCTGGAGGCAGCACGCGGGTATGCGGGCGCCCTGCAGGCTGCAGGAGTGCCCGAGGGCGCCCGCGGGCTCCTGGTCGCCGACGACTCCGTGGCGACCGTGGTCGCCGTTCTCGGCTTGTGGTGGCACGGCTGCGTCCCCGTGGTGATCAGTCCGGTACTCAGGGACGACGAAGTCCGCTATGTCGCCGCCGACTGTGCCGCCGCGATGGTGCACCTGGACGCGGCCTTAGCGCGGCAACGCGCTCTGGAGGAGCTGTTCGCCACGACTCCCCGGTTCTCCGGCGCTGACGTCCGCGCTGCTCTGGCGAGGGGCGAGGCCAGCCCCGCGCACCGCCCGCAGGAGGCCAAGCTCCCCGCCGCGTGGAGCGCGGGCTGTGAGGCGCTCGTGCAGTACACCTCCGGAAGCACTGGCATGCCTAAGGGGGTGCGGCACTCGGCGGGTGCGATCGCGGCCATGGCCGACGGTATCGGGACGGTACTGGCGCTGACGCCCGAGGACACCGTGCTGTCCAGCGCCCGGATGAGCTTCGGCTACGGCTTCGGCAGCTCCATCCTGTGCCCCCTGGCGGCCGGCTCCCGCGTCGCGCTCATCCGTGGCACGGTCGACGTTCACTCGCTCGCCGCCGCGATGCAGCGCCACCGACCCACCGTGCTGTTCTCCGTCCCGCGGCTGTACGCGGCGCTGCTGCACGCCTCCACGACAGCGCTCGTCTCCGACTGCGTCGACTCCGT
Source organism: Streptomyces sp. NPDC053474 (assembly GCF_044544845.1). Taxonomy (NCBI): domain Bacteria; kingdom Bacillati; phylum Actinomycetota; class Actinomycetes; order Kitasatosporales; family Streptomycetaceae; genus Streptomyces; species Streptomyces sp. NPDC053474. The sequence continues at coordinate 184,036 of NZ_JBITXV010000017.1, read as the reverse complement.
GCGGCTGTGCGTGGCGGCGGGCGAGAATCTGCCGGGTCCGCTCAGCGAGCGGATCCGCGCCGCCTTCCAGGCCGAGCTGCTCAACGGCCTGGGCGCTACCGAGGTGCTCTACATCGTCGTCGGCACCCCGCCAGGGGAAATCCGTCCGGGGACCTTCGGGGTCCCGGTGCCGGGGATCACCGCGACCGTTCGCGCCGCGGACGGCACGCCCGTCGCCGACGGGGTCGACGGCCGGCTGCACATCGCCGGCCCGACCGTCGCCCTCGGCTACATCGGTCGGCCGGAGGCTGCAGCGGTCACCTTCGCCGACGGCGGCGCCTACACCGGCGATGTAGTGCGCCGTGCCCCGGACGGGGCTTTCGTCCATCTCTGTCGCGTCGATGACCTGCTTAACCTGGGCGGCTACAAGGTCGCGCCGGGTGAGATCGAAAACGTCATCCGCGGCGTGGAAGCGGTCCAGGACTGCGTGGTGGTCGGCGGACGTGACGCCGACGGCCTGGAGCAGGCCGTGGCGTTTCTGGTGGCCCAGCCGGGATGCGACGAGGCCATGGTGCGGCGCGCGGTGATGGCCGCGATCCGCAGCGGTCTTGCCGCCTACAAGCGGCCCGCCCGTCTGGAGTTCCGTGACGAGCTCCCGACCACATCGACGGGCAAGCTCGCCGCCTTCGAGCTCCGGAAGGCGGCACAATCGTGACCTGGGACATCACGGGCATGGCCGCCGTCGCCAACATCGGCGCCAGCCCCCAGGAGATCTTCGCCGCGTTGTGCGCAGGCCAGGAAAGCCGCACGCCCCTGAAGGCGTTCGACCGGGCCAAGTACCGGGCGGCCTACGCCTACGAGATCAACGACCGGCCCGAGGCCGGCGGCGACATCCCGCTACGCGCCACCCACTGGCTCACCACCGTCGTCCGCCAGGCAGTCGCCGACGCGGACCTGGACCAGGACCTGGCACACGTACCCGTGCTCGTCGGGACCACCATGCGCGAGCAGCGCAGCCTCGAACTACGGTGGCGGGGCAACGCGCAAGTCGCCCTCAAAGACCTGCACTTCGGCACCGCCCTGAAGGAGACCTTCGGGGCGGCCACCACGTACACCTTCGCCAACGCCTGCTCCGCCACGCTGTACGCGCTGGGCCTGGCCACCGACATGATCGAGCTCGGCATGGCCGACACGGTCGTCGTCGCGGGCACCGACGCCGCCACCGAGAGCGGCTTCGGCACGCTCGACCGGGTGCAGCACGACATCCCCGACGCGCTCCGTCCCTTCGACACCAGCCACAAGGGCATGCTGATGGGGGAGGGCGCGGCGGCCGTCGTCATCCAGCGCGCCGGCACAGCGAGCCGGCCCGTGCACGCCCGGGTGCGCGGTGTGTCCATGAACTGCGACGCCCACCACGCCACCGCGCCCGACCCCGACGGCATCACCCGCGCGGTGCTCGACGCCTACCGCAGAGCAGACGCGCGGGCGCAGGACATCGACCTGGTGATGCTGCACGGCAGCGGTACCCCCCGCAACGACGCGGCGGAGGCAGGCGTCCTGCGCCGCATCTTCGACAGCGCCGGACCCGGTCCGCGGATGACCGCCATCAAGGCGATGACCGGCCACACCCTGGGCGGCTCGGGACTCCTCAGCCTCCTGGTGGCCGTGCTCGCCATGAAGAAGGGGACGGTACCCCCGGTCCTGGGACTCACCAACCCGATCCCCGAGGCCACGGGGCTGGACCTGGTGCAGGGCTCCCCCGTCTCCGGCGACCTGGCCATCGCGCAGATCGACGCCTTCGGCTTCGGAGGGATCAACGCCGTCGCAATCGTGGAGGCAGCAGCTCGATGAGCACGACGAGCACCGCGCGCAGGAGGAACCCGAACGTCCGGGAGGTCGTCGTCACGGGCATCGGACTGGCGCTCCCCGGTGTCGCGGCGTACAGCGACCTCCTCGGACCCCTGTCCGGCGAGGGCGGCTTCGACCCGGCCACCGACCTCCGTGGACGCGACCTGCGCCACAAGGACCGCGCCTCCCGGCTCGCCCTGCGGGCCGCCGAGTTCGCCCTCCACGACGCGAGCCTGACCGACACCCACGCGACGTTCACGGGCGCGGCCGATGCGACCGCCGTCGTGGTCAGCACCAACCTGGGCAACGCGGACAGCGTCTGCGAAGCCGCAGACACCATCGCCAGGGAAGGCAGCAGGGGCCTCAGCCCGCTGGGCCTGCCTCAGACCTCAAGCAACGTCATCGCCGGCTGGGTCGCCATCCGCTACCGTCTGCGCGGCCCCAACCTCACCGTCTGCAACGGCGCCACGAGCGGTCTGGACGCCCTCGCCTGGGCCCGGAATCTCATTGTGGCCGGGCGCGCCGACGCAGCCATCGTCGTCGGCGTCGAACCAGCGAACGACGTGACGGCGAAGCTGCTTGGCGAGCAATCCACCGACGCGGCGGTCGCCGTCGTCCTCGAACCGGCGGACGCAGCCTATTCCCGTGGCGCACGGCCGCGCGCCACGATCACCGGGTACGCGCGGGCCAGGGACCTCGCCGTGGCGCTGGCCTCCGCCGGTGTGACGGAGGAGAGATCCGTCGGACTGTGGCTCGGGGACGAGCCGGGTGCCGAGGCGAGCCGTCTGCTCGCAGCCACGCGCCGGATCGACCTCGAAGCCCAGCTGGGCCCGCTGTCCGGGGCACTGGGCGTCCTGCAGTGCGCCGCCGGGGCTGCCTATCTGGAGGGCGGCGCCACCGGGAACGTGCTCGCCACGGCCGGAGGCCCTCGCCACGACGCGGCAGCCGTTCTGCTGCTGGCCCCTTGACCAACCACTCGTCCATCCACACAGGAGCCAGGGGAACACCATGACCACTGCGCCCGTGAACATCGAGCAGCTTCGCGCTCTGATAGCCGGAGCCCTGGAGATCGAGCCCGAGGAGGTCACCGACGAGGCGCACTTCACCGACGAGCTTGACATCGACTCGCTGCTGATGCTGGAAATCTCCACCCGCGTCGAGACCGCGTTCGGCGTCCCGGAGAACACCGTGATCATCAGCGGTGCCAGGACACTCGCTGAACTGCACGCCGTCGTCGTCTCGAACCTCGCCAGCAAGACGCCGGCACAGCCGGTCATCCGCCCGCGGCCGCTACACGACCCAGCGACGCGCCTGTTCCTGTTCCACCACGCCGGCGGCTCCCACCTGCTCTACCGAGGCTGGGCGGAGCTCTTCCCCCAGGACTGGGAGCTCTGCCTCCTGGAGGCCCCGGGCCGAGGCCACCTGCAGACACTCCCGCTGATCGACGACTGCGACCAGCTGATCGACTACGTCCACACCGCGATCGCGCCCCTGCTCGACCGGCCCTTCGGGTTCTTCGGCCACAGCATGGGCGCACTCATCACCTACCAGCTCACCCGCCGCCTTCACCACGAGGGGGCCCCGCTCCCCACCTGGCTGGGGGTGTCCGCCTACGGCGCCCCGCGAGGCGAGGTCAGCGCCAACAACCGCCCTCACCTGATGTCCGACGACGAACTGCGCGGCTGGCTGCGAACCGCGGGCGGCAGCCAGCCGCAGCTCCTCGACGACGACACCGTCTGGCACAAGTTCGCCCCGGTGTTCCGTGGTGACTTCAAGCTCCTGGACACCTGGGCTCCTCCCCGTGCCCCCGAGCCGCTGCCTGTTCCGCTCTCGGTATTCGGAGGCCGCCGCGACAAGCTGACCGACGAGGACAGTCTGCTCTCCTGGGAAGCGTTCACCACGCACTTCCGCGGACTCAAGCTGTACGAGGGCGACCACTTCTACCTGACGAGCCACCGGCGACCTCTCGCTGCCGCCATCACGGCCGCGATGCGCTCCGCCGCTGCATGAGTGCGGTCTCCCCACCACACCAGCCGCTGGATGGCCTACTGCAACGGTGTCCCTGCGGCGAGTGCCCGTGCGGGCTCTCAGGCGTCGGGGTCGGCTTCGGGGTGGGTGAATCGCACAGGCCTGCCGAGCGACCGGGCGTAGGCGATCTCGGCCCGGGTGCTGTCACCGATGTAGTCGCCGACCACGAGCACCTCATCCGCCAGCAAGATCTTCGACCGGTGCAGCTCGTCGAGCCGAACCTTCAACGCCTCAGCCTCGACAGGATCGGACCAGAGCTCGTGCGGCGACTTCAGGTCGCAACCCGGCTTGACGACAATCCTCCCCGCCTTGGTCTCCCGCACATCGACCTCGGCCATCTCGGCCATGAAACGAGTGGAGCCGCAGATCGCGACAATTCTCGGGAAGCCCAGCTGCCTCTTTGCCTCGGCGAGCATCTCCTCGGGGGTGATCACTTGCGGGGACGACACGGGTTCCTCCTGGTGGTGCGGCCCGAGGGGTGCCTGCGGAGACGAGAGCGAAGGAACCCAAGATCATCTTTTGGTGAACGATGTGGACACCTGCGCGCCCGCACTCTATGCGACGAGAGCCCCCTACCTGTTGCAGCGGCGCCCGCCGGGCGGACCTACGCCCCGCCTGCGCGAAACCGAACCGGCCCTTCTCGCCAAGGAAGACCCGCGTCGGTTACCGCGTTCGTCGCCTCGACCAGCCGAGTCACGCGGCGGGGAGCCACGGTGTCGGCTTGGTGCGCCAGTCCCCTGCCGCCAGCTGGGGCGGTGCCGGATCGGGTTCGGGTACTGCGGCACCCCGAACGAGGGAGGCGCAAGCCGATGACCGCATTGACGGAGCCTCTCGTCGTCGGAGTACGGCATTCTTGCTGCCCCCGTGCGCCCGGCGCGGCCCGCCGCAGCTCGGTGAGCACCTGGCGGCGACGGTCCATGCCCGCGTCCTGCTCGTCCCGACCGCCTGCCCGTCCATCATCTGACCGCAATCGCCGTGCTTCGACGAGGAGACCATGTCCACCCCATCTGAGCAGCCCGCCCCCCATCCCGTCGCCGCGCCTTCCACACCCGGCCGTACCGCGGAGGGGGACCCGATCAGGGCGATCGCCGACACGCTGGTGCGCGCGTACGGACTGCTTCCGGCAGAGATCACGCGCATCCCGGAGGGCACGGCGACGGACAACTACGCCGTCGTGGACCGGGCGGGCCGGCGTCACTTCGCGAAGGTCTACCGCACGCGAGAGCACCTGGATCTGGAGCGGACGTCGGTCGAACTGTCCGAGTACTGCGCCGACGGAGGTGTCGCGACCGCGCGGGCGACCCGCACGCGCGCGCACGAACTCATCGCGGCCCACGGCCGCCTGCCGATGTCCCTGTGGTCGTACGTGCCGCACACCGCAACGGCCGAAGGCGGTCTGAGGGGTGCGCGGTGGGCAGCCGTCGGCACGGAGATGGGCCGTCTCCACGCCCGGCTCGCTGCTCACCCCGCCGTCGCGCCCACCCTGGAACCTGGTGCGGCGGTGTGCGATGTGGCCGCCTCACGGGACCGCTTCGAGCGCCTGATCCATGCGTACCGGCTCATGCCCAGGCTCGGGGAGTTCGAGACGTGGGCGCTGCAGGCAGCGCGTGAGCGTCAAACCATCCTGGGGGACGTCGAGCGCATCCTCGCTTCGCTTCCACAGCTGACCGTTCAGGTCCTGCACGGCGACATCGCCGGCCCCAACCTTCTGTTCAAGCACGATGAGGTAGCCGCGCTCGTGGACTTCCGACCACCTGCGCCCGGGTACCTCGCCTGGGAGATCGCTCGTCTTGGCTGTGACCCCAAGAGCGTGCTGGACAACAGTGTGGAGAGCTGGCTCACCGGATACACCGAGCTCACCCTGGCCTACCGGGACGCCAACCCTGTGGCGTCCGCGGACGACCTCGTGTCCTCGCTTCGTGTCGGCTGTGCAGCCATGCTCTGCTCGGCCTTTCCGTTGTCCGTGCCAGTGGAACGACCGCACATCGTCGACGCCGCGATGCAGGCCTACGGGCGGGTGCGGCACGAGGCAGCTCTGATGCTTCTGGCCCGGCTGCCTGACATGGAGGAGGCCCTGCGTGACGCTCTTCTTTGACTTCGTGATCCCTATGCTCGGCGCACCTCTGAACGTGTGTCTTGGCCCATCTGGACGACGAGTCCCTCCTGGCCGGGGGCATCCTCGGCAAGGCGCGCCAGCCAAGCTGACCACCTGACACCCCGCCTGCCAGCCGCCGCCCACGAGCGAGCACTGACCAACTGGAGAGACCATGACCTCTGTGCCCGATGGACCTCCCAGTGTGGCCATGAGCAAGGAGGCCTACGGGGCGCTGCGCGCCTCGAACGCCCTGTGGGTCGGCACCTCTGTGCTGATCACCGACCGGCGCGGTCGTATCTTGCTCCAACGCGTCAGCTACCGGCCCACTCGGCTGCTGCCCGGCGGCGCCGTCGACTTGGGCGAGTCCCCTGCCCAGGGGGCTGCCCGCGAGCTGGAGGAGGAACTCGGGATCTCGACGGCCGTCACCCGCGGGCTGGCTGTCGACTGGGTCTCCCCCGCCGGCCGCGCAGCGTCCCCGGCCGTTCAGTTCCCCGGAGAGATCCTGCACGTCTTCGACGGCGGCGTCTGGGACGAGGACCAGGTAGCTGCGATCCGACCAGCACCGGGTGAGATCGAAGGCGTCGAATTCGTCGAACCAGCGCAGCTGCCCGCTCTGATGGCTCCTGGTGATGCCCGCCGCGCCCTGTCCGCACTTCGCGCCCGCGTCTACGGCGCCGGTCCCGCGATCCTTGAGGACGGGCTCCCGATCGCCCCCACCGTCCTGGACCGGGTCGGCGTCCTGCGCACCGCCCGAGCCCGGCATCACTACCCCTTCCACCCCGCCCCGGCCCCCGCCGGTCTTGCAGTCCGCCAGTCCTTGCTCTGGGCGTTCGCCCCGGACGGGCGTGTCCTCGTGCTCCTGGACCCTGACACCGGCACGGCCTGCCTGCCCGGCGGCACACCGCAGCCCGAAGACGCTGGGAACCTCATGGCCACGGCCGTGCGTGGAGCCCGTGAGCAGGCCGCCTCCGAGCTGTCCTGTGCCCAGTACCTCGGGTACCTGATCGACACCGGCGTGCCCGGTGCGCACATCCGCTACGCCGCCGCCCTCACCGGCCTTGGCCCTGCCCCCGTCCACCCGGCAACCGGCCGTACTTACGTACGGGTCCTGGCCACCCCGGAGCAGACCCGGGACCTCTTCGACTGGGGAACATCCGCCGCCGAGCAGCTCCAGGCGGTCCACCAGGCCCGCGCCACTCTGGGCATCCCTCAGGCCGCTCGCCAGGCCGTCACCGAACTCGCCGGTGCCTCTTGAGATGCTCAGATCTCGGTTGCACGGCCCGAGGCAGGGCAAGGGTGGCGTCGAGGCAGAGACGCGGAGGGGCAGGGCGCATGCGACGATCGATCGGTGCCCGGATCGCGGGGTCCCGGCCCGGACCCGGCCGCAACCGGGCCGCACCCCCCGGTCAGGCTGCGTCTTGAACGACGAGGAGAGAAGGAGTCTGCTCGTGGAGCGCCGGGACGAACCCGCGTACATGACGGAGCTGACGGGCGCGCCCGCGCTCGCCGACGAGCCAGTCCCGGCCCTCGACGGCTGGCGCGGCCCTCCTTCGGGGCGGTGTGCGGGCGCATCCTGCATTACGGCGGCCCCGCGCAGAGCCTGACACTGCGTGGGGACAAGTACGCCGCCACCACGCTGGCCGCGTTCGTGGAGGAGGCGATCGACGTCCGGACCACCAGGCGGCCTGGGTCGGCGTAGCGGCGGGCAGGCAGGGTTCGCGCTCGCCGCGCACTGGCTGGGTGGCGGGCGGGGCAATCCGTGAAGTACTCGCTCCTGGCGTTCGGTTCGGGAGTACCGTCGCTCCATGGACGACACCCGGTCCCAAGCCCCCGTGAAGCCGAGGCCCGACTACCCGCCCAAGACGCCGCCACCACCGAAGAAGCCCCCTTCGCCGCCTCCTCCCACCCCGCCGACTCCGCCGCAGAAGAAGGCCGCGCCGCCTGTCCGCCGCCGCCCGGCCGCGCTGATCGCGAACCGGCGCGCCGCCAACTGGGCGCTGGAGTGCGCCCCCTGGTCGGAGGCGAAGGCCGCGACGAAGGTGGTCGAGCAGCTGCGTTCCTGGGGGTACCTCACCAGCGCCGCGCAGCAGGAGACGTACACCGCGGTGACCCGTCACCTGGCGAGGGCCGCGCTCGCCGACGGCGGCCAGCGGATCACGGTGCACGTAGCCGATCAGAACGGCGCCGCATTGATTATGGTGATGTCCCATCAGGACGGGCCCGGCGAGCCCGTCGAGGCGCTCTTGCCCATGATCGCCGCTCTCGGAGTGCGGTCCTGCGGTGCTGACATCGAAGGTGATGAAGCGGGATCCCGGCGCTGGGCCCTGCTGGACCTGTGACCCTCTTCCGGTTGGCCTTCTCGCACACACAGCGAGCACCAGGCCGCGGGCGGGTTCGGTGACGACGCGGGCGGCCTTCGCGGAGCGCACCGCGGCCGCAGTGCCGGCTCTGGCGCACCACGCCGTGCCCGGCGCCCGGGAAGCCGTGTACTACGCCGGACTCGACGACCTTGAGGCCCTGCCGGTCACCGACGCGCCCAACGCGTACGCGGTCACCGCCTCCATCAAGCGGGCCGTCCTGAACACGGTCACCGCCCAGACCAACGCGCCGGGGGTGCACTTCACCGGCGCGGCCGGCGACGCAGTGCTGTCGGCCCCCTCCTCCTACCTCGCGGATCTGCTGCGCGAGGGCCATCGGCGCCGGGCCTGGCGGCACGCACATGTCCACGCCCGGCTACGCCACACCTCGGCGTTCGCCGTGCTCGCCCGCGCGAAGCCGGCCGCCCGGCTCGACCTGGCGGGGGCGTGGCGGCAGACAGCCGCCACGCTGCACGGCCCGGCGCGGGACTGGATGCCCCAGGCCCAACGGCCAACGGAGTGGACCCCGTTGCTCGCTGCGGCGGACTGGATGACCACCGACGCACGGCGCCGCCTGGCCGACGCCATCGCCGAGGCTGCTGACCGTGTGACGGACGCGCCCGCGCGGCTGGCCGACTGGTCGGACCGCCAGGACCTGGCCCGGGTCGGGGCGAACACTGCCGGGTGGCGGACGCTCGCGCTCGCCGAGCACGGCATCGAGCTGGCCGCCCCCTATCTGGACAACGGGGTGGTCCGGGCCTGCCTCGCGGTCCCCGCCGACCAGCGCGGGGCGCCGGGGCAGTACAAACCGCTCCTGGAGGCGGCGTTCACCGCCACCGGCGTGGTGCCCGACTTCGTGCTCGCCCGCACCACCAAGGGCGGCTTCAACGCCCTCGCGTACGCGGGACTGACCTCCAACGCGCCCGTGCTGCGGGAGTTGTTGGGGCCCTCCTCGCAACTGGCCGCGCTCGGCCTAGTCACCGAGAAGCCCGTCATGCCTTGGAGGCGCTGCGCTCGTGGCTCACCGGATGGGAGGGCGCCGGGCGGCCCGCCCCGGAGACCTACACTTCCCACCTGGTCCGCTACGACGACGACCAGGGCTCCAGCGGCTGGAACCTCCGGCTGAGCCGCTGACCGCCCGGCCCAGCGGCCGGTCAGCTGCACGAGCGAGGGCACCCGGTGCGATCGCGGGGCCCTCGAAGTCCGACAGAAGCCGGATGCAGGCGGCCACCAGTCCAGTGTCGTTGAGTCCCTCCGCCACGTCGCTGGCGAAGGCGGGCAATCCAAATGGCGCGGCCAGCCGGGCGTATGCGGTGTCGAGGTCCTCAAGGGCCGCGTCGGCTCGCTGACGTGAGATTCCGCCCTGGAACTCCAGGTGGGTGGACAGAGATCGCTGGACACAGGCGACGTCGAGGCGCAGCGTCTGTCCCGCGGTCGCAAGCGCGGCGTCGTACAGGCGTTGCCCTGCCACCGTGACCTTCTCGGGGCCGTGCAGCGCGACGGCGGGCAGGGCATCTCGTCCAGGGCCGGGTCTAACCGCTTTCGGGCTTCGATGTCGCGGCGGCGGGTGTGGGCGTAGTCGGGACGAACGACCGCTAGCAGGTCGTGAAGGTGCAGGGCCCCGGCACCACCGCACCCCTGACACTCCCGTTGATCACACGATCTGGTGAACCGGCCTGCCGCGCCCTCTCATGGCTACCTCGTGTGGGTGACGCGTTGTCAGACCGTCTTCCTACCGTCCATGGCATGGCAATCCACCACGCCCCGGCACCCGTACGTGAAGGCGGTGCCTCTCGATGAGTCTGACGTCGGGACTGCGCAGTCCCCGCACCCCGCTGCGCCGGTTCCTGGACCGTGAGCTGTCTGCGGGCCCCAGACCTCTTCGCGCGAGCTTCCGCGCCCAGCACCGCGCTGACCGCATCCTCCTGCCGCCGCCCGGCGTCGGCACCGAAGCTGGCACCGTCGGCACCGCCATCGACCAGCGGCTGCGCCTGGCTTTCACGACGGCCGCTCCCGTGGACGATGCCAGCCGCTGCGGCATCGCATCCACCGGCATGCTGTACGACGAGCTGGGCGCGCGCATGCACGCCGTTGGCACCGAGCTCATCGCGCGGCTGACCGAGGCCGTACACCGTCTGAACCTCGACAACCGCCAGGAGCCGATGGTCCGCGCCCACGATGAGGAAGAGGACCTGGCCCGCATGCTGCTGGCCGCAGCCTGGTACCAGGTGCTCGCCCGCACCACGATCGGATTCGTCTATACGCCGCTGTTCACGGCCGCCCTGGAGGATCCCGAGACCTTCACCCTCGCCCGGCTCCTGGAGCTCCCGCACCCGGACACGGTGAGCGACGTCGTCACCCAGCTCTACCGGGCCGCCGACGGCCCCCTAGACGCTCTGCGCCGGCGCACACGTCCACGCGACTGCACCGGCGGCCCGACGTTCGCAGGCGTCGGCATCACCGCCGACGCCGACCTCGTCGCGGACGGAGTGCTGCTCGACTTCAAAAGCACCAAGAACCCCGGCCAGCTGGAGAAGCGCACCGCCTGGCAGCTGCTCGGCTACCTGCTGCTCGACACCCACGACCGGTACCGCATCGACACGCTCGGCCTCTACCTGACCCGATCCGGCGCCCTTGTCACCTGGCCCGTGGAGGAGTACCTGGACCTGCTCGGCGCCTGCCGCAGAGACCTGCCTGCGCTGCGCGCTGTCCTCGCCGAACTGCTGCGCGGCTGTCCGGCCGACGTGGTCCCGTACGAACCTGCGGACGAACAGCGAGCCCAGCGCCTTCTGGAGCGCCTGGCGCCCATCAGCGCGCCAGGGCACTGCCTGGTGTGTGCCCAGCCCCTGCCCGAACCGCTGCGCCAGCCCCGGGAGTTCTGCTCACGCTGGTGCGGCGTGCGGGCCCCGACCCTGCGCAGAAACGGGATGCTGTTGGCTCGCCCGTCGGCAGCCGCCGACGAAGGCCGTCGTAGAAGCTGACCTCGGGCTCCAACGCAGCCCGCTCGCGCCGAGACACCACGACCCTCCGCTCAGGCGTCTGGGGTGCGTCGGGGGCGGCCGCGGGGCTTCTCCTTTGGCCAGTGCTGGTCCAGCTGGGCCAGGAAGTCCGCCGGATTGGCGACCAGGGCGGTGAGGCAGGCGACGACGAACGCCGTCATCTCGCGGCCCCCGAGGGCAGCCTGGGCGGCCGCCTTCAAGTGGGCCGGGGGGCGCACGGTCATGGCGGGCTCGCGGTGCTGGCTGCTCATGAAAGGACCCTGCCACATGTGGCTTGCCACTTTCAAGGAGGGGTACTAGGCTAGTGGCAAGCCACTTTAATGGGGTGAGTGCGGGCGTAAGGACGTGCTGCGGCGAAGCCGGACTCGACGACGCAGCACACGACAGGCCACTCCAGGCCCGGAGCGCGACGGCGGCCGGAAGCCAGACAAAAGCCAATAAAACAGATGATCTTGTGTGCGGCTGTGCCCCGCGTGCACCTGGACTCCGACAGCAGGGCCTGGGAAGACCTGAATATTCCCGATACCTTTCCCGCGGGCGAGACCATTTCTTCGCCCGCCGCCTGCCATCGCGCGGGCTGGCTCCCTGCTGAAGCAGGGACGCGGGCCGAGCCGCCCAGGCGCGCCCCCATGCCCTGCCACACCACGACTCAAGGAGAGAGCCATGCCCGAGAACGCCGTCCCTGCTCAGCCAGACGCCGAGCAGATCGTCGCCTGGCTGAGCGAGCAGGACCCCAACAGCGCGTGGTTGGCCGAACAGACGGCCGACGGGGTGCGCTTGCAGGCCGCCGACCGGTTCGGTATTCCCAGCGTATCGGCCCTGCGCATCGCCGCGTCGTGGGCCGCGACCAACCTCGAAGGAGCCAGGTGCCCGTGGCCCGTGGCGGTCGAGCGTGACGGCGCCGTCCTGGTCGTGCGCTCCATCTCGGAGGAGGAAGCCGAGCAGCGGCGCGAGGCGCGCCAAGCAGCGCGCGCGGAGAGGCGGGCCCGTGCCGCCGAGACGGCAACGCTCCTCGACCAGGAGGCGCGGGTACGGCGGCGCGTGCACCAAGACGGCTTGGCAGAACGGGAGATCGAGGTGGCGGCGTGGAAGGGGCGGCACGCCACCGACCGATCCCCGCAACGCGTCGACGTGGCCGCACTGCCCGCCCTTGCCTACGCGCACAGCCCCGGCCATTACCACGGGTGGACCGAGCCGGAGAGGTTCCGGCCGCTGGGTCCCGACCCGGTGACGCGGGGCGTCATGCCGCAGCGCGGAGCGGGCCTGTGGACGTCGCCGGTCCTGGAGAGCGACCCCGCCACCGGTGAGGTGCTGAGGACCGTCTGGTCGAGCTACTGGGTACAGGCGGGCCGGGACCCGGAGCGCTACAGCGAGCACCGGCGGATCGTGCCGAATCCTGACGCACGCATCGTGCGGGTGAACGACCTGGAGGACCTGCGCGCGCTGGTGCAGGCCTACCCCAATCCCATCGGCCTGGACGAAGACCAGCACCGGTTCCCCGACTGGCCGCGCCTCGCACAGGACTGGGACGCGGTGTATCTCACGGCCAACGGCGCGAGCGAGACCGCCCGTACCCCCGACGGCGACGAGCCGCACCTGGAGGGCTGGGAGTGCGAGACGGTGGTGTGGCTGCGGCCCGCGTACACCGTCGCCGACGGCCTGGGCCTGTGACGGAGACGGAGACGGAGCACGATCGGTGAGCTGGCGCCCACAGTGACGCCGAGGCCGTGCCCCAGCCGCGGTCGCAGACCACGGCCGGTAGCGCGGCTGGAAGACCACGCCACACACGCGACGAAGCCCCGGCTAGGTCTGGGCTTCGTCGCGTGCTCAAGCGCTGCGGACTAGCGCGCCAGCTCAACCTCCACCGGCACGTTGGGGCATTCGCCGAGGGTACGGGTGAGCGCAGCGGCCTCAGCCGGGTCGACGGCGAGTCCCCAGCGGGTCTTGACCGCGACCCAGTCGGTGGCGTACTGGCAGCGGTAGCCCGCAGCGGTCGGCAGCCACGTGCTCGGGTCCTGGTCGGCCTTGCTCCTATTGCTGGCGGCGGTGACCGCGATCAGCGCCCGGCGGTCACCGAGGTCGTTCGCGTACGCCTCGCGTTCGGCGGCCGTCCAGGCCGAGGCCCCGGAATCCCAGCTCTCGGCGAGCGGGACGAGGTGGTCGATGTCCAGGGCGCGCGGGCCGTCGACGTAGCGGTCGTCGTACGGCGAGTACCACTGGCCGCCGGTCAGGGTGCAACGGCCGCTGCGCGCGGGGTCGGTGACGGCTTCCTCCAGCAGGACCTCGTTGCGGGTGGAGCAGCCGTCACGGTCGGCGTCGATCCAGTGGCGGAACTTGTCACGCTCGTAGCCGTCGCGGGATTCGTCCGCGACAGTGAGCGCGGCGAGGGCGTCGCGGACAGGCAGATGGATGTCCTCGTCGGGTGCGGCGTGGGCGGCGGGGGTGAGCAGAGCAGTGAGGGCGGCCAGGGTGACTGCGGCGCGGATGCGCACAGGATCCTCCGAAGATCGCGGAACGGGTCGTGATCTTCGTAGCGAGGAGTGGTGGGAGCGGGTGACACTTCCGTGCGTGGATCACCCGTGTGAGGGCGTAAGTCGCACTGCCGCGCCTTAGGATTGGGTCACGTGGCTGATACTGACCTTCCCGACGAACTGATCAAGCTGGAACGTTCCGCCGAGGAGGCTCGCGCGCGGCTAACCGGGCTGGAAGCCGAGGCGTACGACGCACAGTGGCGCACCTGGCGCGACGCTGCCGTGGACTTCCAGGCCGCGGTCACCGAGCATGCCGCCCGCGAAGACGCGACGATGCCGCGCCACGAACTAGCTCGGCCTGCTCGTACTGGGCCTGGTTCACCTGCTCCCGGGCCTGGCGGTCACGCATCGTACGGAATGCAACCTCCGGCCTGCGCAGCAGATCACAGGCCGCCAGGGCCGCCACCGTCTCGTCGGCCGCCAGATCCCGGATCGCCTCGACCTTCTCCTCCACCGTCACCGGCGTCGCACTCGCCCAGCCCGCGGCCCGCTTGGCCGCGTCCCCGTTCCACTCACTGCGGCCCGTCCGCTCGCTGACCGGCGGGCTCTTGATGAGCTCGTACGCGTCCGGCGCCGACGCCAGGATCCGGTGCACCTCGAAGGACACCCCCTGCTGCCGCTGGTCCTTCGGCCACCGCGCGGCCACCCACCGATACGTGCGCACGGTGTGGAAGGACAGCCCGATCGCCTCGGCGAACTCCCGCAGGCTGCCCTCCACCCCCAGCTCGTCCTCGCCCAGCGTCATGTCCCCGCCATGCGAGCGCAGCGGGGCTATCTCCAGCGCGATGTCCCCTAACGCGAACTGGCACCCCGTCATCACCCGGACCAGCTCCACCGACCGATCCACCAGAGCCTCGAACCGCTCGCCCGCCACACTGCCGATCACCTCGGACACAGCACCCTCCCCGGGCGGGCCGAACGGCCGATGCTCCACCGGCCGAAGGAAGTCCGGCCCGCTACTGCCAGAGTCCGCCGCCCACCCCAAGGTCACCGCGAACGACCGGAGACCACCGCTTCGTACACGAACCCTCCCAGTCCCGCCCGAACCCGAACCTAGTCCCGACACACACCTGAACGACTCTGCCAACCATCACCGTGCGTCACAGATCAGGGGATTAAGCACAGCTAGTGAGGGAGCTGCGCGCGGCCCGCGTCGGTGATCAGTAGTGGTCGCCTGATCCCTTCGAGGTCTCCGTACTGCGCCCAGCCGCTCTTCACGAGCGCGCTCACGGTCGCCTTGGCGATTCTTGAGCCGTCCGGGGCGGTGAAGTAGGAGGAAGCGGCGCGCTCCCATCGGTATACGCGCCCGGAGTTGACCAGGGAGAGCACGGTCATCTGGGCCTTCGACGGTTTCTTCGCGGGCCTCTCCTTGATCTGGGCGGCCAGGGCCCTGAGGTCGTCCATGGTGAGGCCGGTGCGGACGCCGTCGCCGTAGATGCCGTCGGTGGCTTCCACGACCACCTGGTCGCCGGGTGTCTCGGCGTGGACGGCCAGGGTGTGACGCAGGCGCTCCAGCGGCGTGTTCGGTTTGGGGCCGAGGCGCTCGATGGTCTCCTGCTGGATTCGGTGGTGACTGCTGGGCATGCTCAGCTCTCCTTTGCTTCGGCGTGGGCGGCCAGCTTGGCCAGGGTGCGCTTCACGTCCGGCGCGGGGCCGATGAGGTCACCCCCGCACCCGTAGGCTTCGGGGATCTGCCGGGGCTGCGCCGGGATGGTGACCGATCCGACGAGCACAGTGCGGTTGCCCGGGGGCCTGTGTGGGGCGTGGCCGCTACCGACGTCCGGCGCGGTTTAGGACTCTTGCCGGAGTGGGGGCTGGCCACGGTGTGGCAGGGGTTAGTCGCCCCAGCCCTGGGGCGCCGGGTCCAGGCCCGTGCTCATGATGTTGACGACTCGTCCGTCGACGAGTCGGATGTCGACGCCATCGCCCACGTCCGTGTGGACGTGAAGCACCCTTCCCACGCTGCCCTCCGGTAGTCCGGGGTCGTGGAAGTTCGTCGCAACGAATTGTTTAGCCGTGACCTCTGATGCGTCCATGTTCCTCATTCTCCCGGGCGGGACGCTTACTTGGTGCGCTGCGCGGTGGCGGGGAAGCGATCCTCGGTGCGGCGGCGCCGGGCGGTGCGTGCTTGTTCGTTGCGGTGCTGGCGGTAGGTGCATGTCGTGCTGTCTTCGCGGCAGCCCCGGCGCCAGGGCAGTGACGTCGAGGCAGCGGGGTCCTGGTCCTGTGGCGGGCGCGGGCGTGGTGATGGCGGCCAGGGGCGTGGGCGCCGTCGAGTTCCCAGTGCGGGGCCCGCTGCCGGTCGTGATGGCCCTGCGGGCCTTTGCGAGGTGACGGCCGAGCAGCCACTGATGGACCGTAGTCCGGCGTCGGGCTGGTCAGCCGCATAGGGCCGGCCAGGGTGTAGGTGGATCTGGTCGGCCAGCCGGCAGCGGGTGAGCGCGCACGCCTGGGTGTCTCCTAGCTGTCCTGCGCGGCGTCGCGCTCGGCGAGCTTCTCCCGCCGCCACTTGGTGCGGGGGACGTCCTGATGGCGGTTGCGCTCCCACTGCTGCTCTTTCGCAGCCTCCGCGGCCCGCACACGGCTGGACGATCATCTGATGGATGTGCTCGGTACCTGATGCTAACGGATTCAGACCCGGCGCTTAGGGCCTCCATGCCCCCTTCTCCCCCGTGCCAGGACGGCGTGCGCTCTGCGGAGGTCGTGGATGCGGAGATCCGTGCCCTCATGCAGGCGACAGGCGGCTGGCTCTGGGAGCCTACGCGGGAGCGGTAAGAGCGGCTGCGGGCGGAGTGGGTGGAGGCCCGGCGCCTGGAGGTCGTCGAAGCGGCGTAGGCTGACGCATCGGTGCCCCGCCTGCATGCCTCAGGCGGGGCACCGGTGCTTGCGCGGGTACTTCTACTCGGCGGGGAGCCTTGCGGCCTCATCCCTCTGGGCCCCCATCAGCTCGATGGCTTCCCGGCTGGCCTTGATCTTGGCGGCGAGGCGGACGAGGTCCGTTACTCGCTGGGAGAGGCGGGCGAGTTCACCATCAGCGCGCCCGGCGTCGGGATTCCGGGCGATGCTTTCCATCAGTTCAGCGGCAGAGCGGACGTCACGGGTGAAAATCGCCTCGTCGTCCGCAATTGTACGGGCGAAGAAACTCACGGTCACGTCACTCACGGTCGCGTCCTCTCGTGCTGTTGCTCGGCCAGCATCACGACGGTGGCCGGATCGAGTGCCGGGCCGGAGTGATCGCGCTGTGCGCGGCCGGTGTCGGTGATGGTCAGTGGTCGCTTGAGACCGTTTTCCTCGCCCCACTCAGCCCATCCGGCGCCCACCAGCAAGTTAGCGGTCGCGGCCGTCTGGGCCTTCGTCGGCTTCTTCACGGCCATCACTTCTCCTCGGCGGCGGCGCGTGCGGCGAGGTCCGCCAGGGCACTCTTCATGTCCGGTGCGGGGCCGATGAGGTCGCCGCCACGCCCGTAGGCGTCGGGGATCTGCCGGGGCTGTACCGGGATGGTGACCGATCCGACGAACGCGTCGTCGGTGGGCTGGTCACCCTTGAAGAGCCACAGGTACTGCGTGCCGGAGGGGCCGGTGCCGATGGCAGTGGTGTGGCCGGTTGGGGTGTCGGAGTCGGTGCCGTGCCAGCTGATCGTGCAGTGCTCGGCGAGGAACGCAGCGGGCATCAGCTCGGTGATGCTGGCGATGCCGAAGCTAAAGGGGACGTTCCCGGCCGCCTCGTAGATCTCGTCGCGAATCTTGTCGGCGTCGACGTCGTCGCCCGCCTGGATGTTCATCGTCAGCGTGTACGTCTTCACGGTCGCTCCTTGTCCTGCCGGGATGTGGTCGATGGTGATGGGAGTGGCGGGCTCGGCGCCAGCACTGAAGGCCCTAGCCTCGACCGCTTCCGAATTTAGTGGGTACCCATCAACGAAGTCAAGGGGGTACCCACTAGATTCTTTGCTGGGTACCCATTAACGTCGTTCCATGGATAAGCCACCCCCTCCCTTCGAAGAGCTCGCACGCCTCGTCGACGGCACCGAGTCCCTCGACCAAGCCGTCGCCCTCACAGCCGCGCTCACAGCCATCCCCGACCTGCAGAAGTGGCTACGAGAGCAACGCAAGCACGTCGTCCGTACCCTCCACGAGCGCGACAGGATCAGCTACACCGACATGGCCCCACACCTCGGCGTAAAGCCCGAGCGGGTATCAGGGATCGCCCGCGGCCACAGCCGGTCCGGCGCACGGAGGCGAGACGGCGGCAGTCCCGGCGAGGAGATCGCTTAAGGTTCAACGAGTGGCAGACATCAACATCCCCGACGACCTCATCAAGCTGGAACGCGCGTCCACGGTCAGCGCCCCGGCCTGAATCTCGGTCCAAGCGGCGCGTGACCGCGCTGGCGGTGCAGGAGCGGATCACGGAGGTCGTCGCCGAGGCGGGGCAGTCGCGTACCGTCGTCGAGATGCAGCTCAAGCGGCTCATCCGGCACTCCGAGGTGGCTTGATCAGTTTGCGGGCGTCCGTGAAGTGATCTCCAGTAGACAGCAGTGCGCCCCGCCGCGGTGCATCACGCCGAGGCGGGACGTTGCGCTGCAGCCAGCAGACGCGGATAGATGTCGGCCACCGTAGCGGGCGACACTGACAACGCCACCGCCCCCGGAGTCGGCGCGCACGGCGGGCAGGGGCCGGGCCCGCCGGCACCTTCTATAGATCCGGCCGTCCGTGCCGCGGGACGCCGTGGCCGTCGGCTACACCGGCCGCGCGCTCGCCCCCGCCCGGCTCATCATTGACCTCGGCCAGGGCACGCTCGCGCTGTCCACCCCGCTGACCGTCGAGCTGCGCCACCTGATGGCCCAGGCACTCCAGGCGAGCAGCAGCGGGCGCCCGCAGGCGGCGCGGCTGGCCGACGGCACCGCGTACTGGCCGCTCACCCAGCCGCTGCCCGTGGAGGTCGACCACGGCACCACCCGCCACGCGGCCACCACCGTCCGGCGGATCCGCCCCGACCTCGCCTAGGCCGCACCTCTTCAGGAGGGAGTGCGTGGGGGCTGCGGTCAGGGCATCGGCCAGCAGCCCGTCGCCGCTCTCGGCCAGCGCGGCCGCCTGGGCCAGAGCGGCGGCGTCGAAGACCTCGGGGACGGACACGGTACGGCCCCAGGAGTTCCCGGGCCCTGCTGTGCGGGTCCGGCTCGCTGGATCACCGCGGGCACCATGGCGAGCCTTCGCCGGAAGCCAGCGAAGGTGGCCGGTTGGCCGGACGAGCCCGAGCTTCGCAAACAACTTCTCACTCGCGGATGGTGGCGGGGCGGACCAGGTGGGTCATTCTGGTGGTCTTCTTGACTTCGTGGAAGCCGGCCTTGTGGTAGGCGGGGGCGATGTCGTGGTGGACGGTGGCGTGCAGGTCGCGGTCGTGGCCGAACTCGCGGACGGCGGCCTGTACGAGGATGTCGACGGCGTTTGAGTCGCGATGGTCGGGCAGGACGTAGAGGCTTTCCAGGAGGGTTCTGCGGGTGCGTGTGGTGGTCTGGTTGACCGCGCAGAAGCCCCGCATCTGGCCGTCGGAGCCGTTCAGCACCAGCCACGTCTTGGTGTCCTCGTCCCAGGGCACGCCTTCGATGTACTTGTGCACGTCGGGCCGGGCTAGGTAGGGGCCGAGGGTGCGGTAGAAGGCGGGGTCGGTGTTGGTCATGAGCACGATGGCGGGGTGTGACGACACGGGCGTCTCCCGGGTGCGGGGGGGGTTAGGCGAAGCTGAGGAGGTAGGAGGGCAGGGGTGCGCAGCGGGCGCAGACCTGTCCGTCGATGCCGCTGGAGTCGACGGCGTGGTGCCCGCGCCCGGGCCGCTTGCAGTTGTCGCAGCCGCGCCGCGGAGCGGAGGCGGGCGCGGGGGCTGAACAGTCGGGCCAGTGCTCGACTTCGGTGTCGCGGCCGTGGCCGGTGAGGTGGCCGTCGTGCGGAGCGACGTCGCTGCCGCACTGGTGTCGGCAGGGGGCGGTGCGCCGGTTGGGGCGCTGGGCGACGGCCAGCACGACGGGTTGCCCGCCGGGCGCGGGGTGGGTGGCGAGGAGCGCTGTGGCTTTGGTGGTGACCTGGCGGCCCAGGGCGGAGGCGGCGTGGGTGTAGTGCCGTTCCCACAGGGTGGTGAGGGTGGCGTCGGGGTGGAGGAGGTGGATGCGGACGTGGGCGTCCTCGGTGGTGTAGCGGCGGCCGGTGCGGGTGTTGACGGCGTGGCCGGTGGCGTTCTTGTCGGCGGTCAGCAGCAGGGTGCCTGCCGGGAGGGCGACGGCGTCGCCAGCGTTCAGCCAGTGGCCGGGCAGGGCGTCCAGGCCGCTCGCGCCGGGCAGTGTGCGGGTGAGGGTGCGTCGCCAGGACGAGGCGCGCCGTCCGGGTGGGATGGCGGGCACGTTCAGGCGCACCCAGCCGTCGGGGACGCGGGCGCCGGGGATGGGGCGCAGGGATGGTGTCGGGTTCACGGGGGCTCCCCTCTGCGGTTGCGGCGCGGGGCGCGGGCGGGCGTGGTGACTAGATGTTGGTGGTGTCGCCGGTGAAGGTGTCGTGGTCGGCTGCCCACGCCTCGGGTTTGACCTTCCAGGCTTCGGAGAACTCTTGGTCGGCGAACTGCGCGGCCAGCCCGTCGACTGTGGCGAGGCGGTTGACTTCGTCCTTTTGCATACCGAGGTGCTTTTCGAACCAGTCGTAGGACTTCCCGGCGCGCTTGAGCTGCAGGACCATCGCGGAGAGGCCCTTGATGATGTGGCGGCCGCGGGCCACGTTGTGGCGGATGGTGGCGGCCTGCCGGTCCTCCAGGGCCTCGCGGTCGGTGTTGATGACGGTGATGGGCAGGTAGCCGTGGAGGCGGCTGGCCACCTCGGGGGCGTTCTTGCCGATGAGGTGGCGGTGGAATCCGTCGACGACCTCGATGGGGGCGGAGTTCACTGTGGTGTCGTCGCTCGGTGGCGGGCGCCAGGCGACGATCGGCTGGGTGAAGCCGTCGGTGGTGATGGAGTGTTCCAGGAGTTCCATCTGCCGGGGGGCGACGGAGTTGGGATTGTAGGCGTTGCCCTTGACGTCCTTGGCCTTCTCCCATAGCACGAGGTCGACCGGCTCGTCGCGGAAGGGGGACTGCTCGTGCAGGAGGGTGCGCAGCTCGTTCAGCGCCGCGACGTGTTCGTCCAGGGGGAGGTCGGCGAGGGCGGCGAACAGGGGCCGGGCGGCCTCCACGATGTCCGCGCCCCGGCCGCTGGTGGTGGGGCGGCCCGTGCGCCGGGGCGGCTTGGCGCGGGCGGTGCTGGCGATGGGGAGGTCGAGGGCGGTCTGCTCGTGGCTGGTCATGAGGTCGGCTCCGGTGAGGAGGTGGCACCGTCGGCGGCCGGTGCGGGCGCCGCGGGGGCGAGGGCGGGTCGTCGTTGGTCTGGCTGGGGCGTGGGGGGTAGTTGGAGGGTGCCCCGCAGCCCCCACTCGTGGCGCTGTTGCTTCGTGCGCTCTGTGTACGCCTTGTAGGAGTTCTGGCTCTTGGGCGGCGCCATGGAGAACCCCTTGCACCAGTAGTCGTATGACAGCAGCACCTTGACGACGCGTTTCCACGAGGGGGTCTTGTAGTCGAAGGGCCCCTCGTCGGGGATGATGCCGTCGGTGTAGCCGTTGTTCTTCTGGTGCCAGCGGATGAACACGGCGATCTTGTTGCGGAAGTGCTCGGCGGTGGACGGCGGCATGCTCGCCAGCAGGTTCTGGGCGAATTCCTCCCAGGTGACCGCATCCGGTTTGATGATTTTGATGCGGCCGGAGATATTGCCGATCTCGCGGGCGGTGCGGGCGCCGAATTCCGCGCCTTGGACGCGGGCGGCGACCATGCCCCAGGTGTGCGGCTCGATGAGCTGGTAGAGCCACAGGCCGCGCTTTTGGTCATCGCCGTAGGGCTGGCACAGGCGCATCTGGTGCAGGGTCAGTCCGGCCTGGTGCATGTGGTCGTAGATCTCGTTGTAGGGCACGTCGAAGCGCCCGTTGTACCGCCAGATGTCCTCGACCTGCCAGTCGTAGATCGGATAGGCGTTGAAGACCGTCGGGGTGATCATCGTGGTCCAGGCGAGGCCGTCGTGGCGCCGCTTGTCCTTGCGGGCGATGGTCCGGTAGCGGTTGAGGGACTCCTGGGCGCGGATGCCGACCAGGCACGCGGTCATCCGGCCCTTGTGCTTGCGGGAGTACCAGTCGCCGAATTTCGGCACGAAGTCCTCGAATTCCATGCCGGATTCGAAGAAGTCGAAAAAGTCCTCGTCGCCGATGGCCTCCGCCGGGCGGGGGCGCACCCACATCTCTTCCTTGCCCGGCTCCCAGCACATCCACTGCGGCTCGAAGCTGCTGACGGCGTTGCGCAGATTCAGCGGCAGGGCTACCCAGTAGACGTCGAGCACGTCCTGGTGGCGTTGGAGCGCGCGGCGAATGTAGTCCTCGGTGAGCTGGTACTGGGCCTCCAGGTCGACGATGAGCACGCCGAGTCGGCGCCCGCGGGCGCGTGCCTCGATCGCGGCGAGCTCCAGCAGCACCCCACTGTCCTTGCCGCCGGAGAAGGAGACGTACACGACGGGGAAGTCGGTGAAGATCCGGCGGATGCGCTGGCGGGCAGCGGTCAGGACATCCATTCCAAGGCCGTACTTAGCCATGCCTCGACCTCCTCTCGTGTGATCTCGATGATGTCGCCGTCGGCGTTGACGCGGACGAACGCCCGCTCCTCGTTGGTGACGCGGGCGTCTGGGCCCCACGTGCGGCGGACCCGGCGCCAGTCGGAGCGGGCCGGGCCGATGGGCCGGGAGAGCTCGTAGACGCGGCGCGGGCGCAGCGTCCAGGCGTCGAAGATGCCGCGGTGTCCGCGGGCGTCGGCCTGGTCGTAGTCGCTCTGCGGGCGCAGGAAGGTCCTGCTCAGGCCGTAGCGGGGGTCGTGGCCGGTGATCTCGGCGACCCAGCCGCGGTCGCCGCAGATGCGCTCGATGACCGCGCGGGCCAGGAAGGTGGCGCCGTCGGGCCGGGCGGCCAGGGCGAGTTCGACCTCGGCGGCAAGCTGCGGGACGGCCTCGGGCCAGGTCGCGGCCCGCACCAGGGCCAGGGTGCGGCCGCGGCGGGTGGTGCGCAGGGCCAGGACGTGGGCGAGGACGCTCATGTGACCGCTCTCGGCGAGGATGCGCCCGCCGGGCAGGCCCTCGGGCAGGAGGGGTTCGCCGGGGCGGGGGGTGTGGTGGATGCGGCGGATCTGGCCCTCGTGCCAGGCGGCGGCCTGGCGGGCGGGCACGGGCACGACCCAGCGGGGCAGGCCGTCGGCCGGGGTGGGGCAGGTGCCGGGGGCGTGGTGGGGGCCGCGCTGCCAGTAGCCGGTCCCCGCCTTCACCGGGGTGCGGCACTCCTTGCACCAGGCGTCGGCGCGCAGCGGCGGGCCGGGCAGGACCTGGTCGGGGCAGGTGTGGTGGGCGGGCTGGTAGCGGTCGTGGACGAGGTGGGCGGTGCCGGTACGGGCGGCCACCCAGCCCGAGCACACCGCGCACCGGCCGGCGGTGAGGTTGGCAAGCAGCTGGCGGGGGCGGTCGGGGCAGGCGGCGCAGAGCAGGACGGAGCCGGTGGGGGTGTAGCGGACCAGGCCCTGGCCGGTGGCGACGGGGCGGTCGCAGTGGCGGCAGCGGCCCGGCTTCCGGTTGGGGGCGGTGAGCAGGCGGGCGGTGTGCTGGTGGGCGCCGGGGGCCAGCAGGCGGCGCAGCGCGGTGATCTCGCGGCGGCCGAGCGGGCTGCGCCTGCTGAAGTGGGCGGCCTCGATGAGAACACCGTCACCGTCGCTGCTGTCGTCGCTGGGGGTGGTGGCGCGCAGCGCGGTGATGTCCCACCGGGGCGGGCCGGGGTGGTGGTCCACGGCGACGATGAGGGCCCCGGCCGGTATCGCGGCGGTGGCGCCCGCGGGCAGCCACGGGCCTTCAAGGCCGTGGGCGCCTGTGGCGGTGGGGGCGATGGCGGTGAGCAGCCGCCGCCAGCCGCCCGCCGCCCCGGCTCCCAGGGCGGGTACGGCAGCGCGCACCGTGGGGGTGTCCGCGGCGGGTGCGGCGGGTGGGGTGGTGTGGGCGCTCATGCCGGATCCTGCGGGGTGCGGGGGGCTGCGGGTTCGCCCGTCGGGCGGCCGCGGCCGCGGCGCTGGGGCCACCAGGCGTAGACCTCGGCGTAGGACCAGCGGTGGGGCGGGCCGCCGGGGACGGGGGCGGGCGCGGCGGGGTCGCGGCGCAGGGCCCGCGAGAGGGTGTCGCGCCGCACCCTGAGGTAGAGGGCAAGGTCGGTCAGGCGCTGCGGCTGGCGCTCGACGCGCTCCGGCGGGGTCGGCTGGCCGCTCAGCGGGGCACGGCGGGCGAGGGCGCGTTCGTAGGCGGCCAGGTGCTGAGCGATCACGTCGGGCCCGTAGCCGAGTTCCCGCTGCACCCACTGGCGGCCCTTCTCCTCGACGAGGCGGTGGATGAGCTCGGGGAGCGTCTCGGAGGCGGTCATCGGGCCTGACAGGTCGGTGGGGCGGCGGACCGGTCGATCGTAGCCCGGCCCCGCGCACAGCAGCGTGCGCACGCGCACCGGCACCCGGCGGCCTTTAGTGCGGCGCAGGCGCGGGGCGTTCAACACGGTCCTCCTGGAGGTCAGTTGGTGTTGTGGTTGAGGGCAGCGGGAGTTGGGTCCATCTCACCTCCTATTAAATCGCATCGGTGTAGAGTTGCGATTAAATTCGGTCGATCGCGTGCTGCCAGACCGATCGTGCGCAGCCCGCGACCGCGCCGTCCGCTCCTGACCGACCTGACTGAGAGGTCTTCGTGAGCCTCGCCTCGTTCTCTCTGGCCACCCGCCCCTGGATTCCGGCCTGGACTGCTGCCGGGCCCGTACGTCTGTCGCTGCGCGAGGCCCTGACGCGCGCGCATGAGGTGCGCCTGTCCGGGCCGCCAGAGGAGCACACCGTGGTGCTGCGGCTGCTGCTGGCCGTGTACGGCGCGGCGGCCCGCCCCGCGGACAGCGCCCAGTGGGATGCGGCCTGGCACGCCGACGCCCTGGATACCGCGTGCGTGGACGCCTACCTCGACGCGTACGCGGACCGCTTCGACCTGTTCAGCACCACGCATCCCTTCGGGCAGAGCGCGGGCCTGTCCGCGTCGGACGCCAACCGCGATGGGCGGGTGCTGGAGCTGGCCTCCTGGGGGTCGGGCACGGCGCACTTCGCCGCCCGTCTGCTGCACGACCAGGGCCCGATGGATCCGGCGGATGCCGCGATCGGCCTGCTGCTGTTGCAGGCGTGGCATCCCGGCGGCATCCAGTCCGGGCACCCCACGGACCCGGCCACCCGCGGCAACCGCGTCTACGGCGGCAAGCCCGGCCTTTTGAGCACCCTGACCCATCTGCGGATCACCGGCGCGAGTCTGAAGGACGAGGTGCTGCTCAACCTGCCCGTCGCTGAGCGCGCGGACGGCGACAGCCCGGTGTGGGAGCGCGACTCTCCTCCCGCGCCGATGGCGGTGCGGGAGGCGGCCGGGCCGCTGGATGTGTGGACCTGGCCCACCCGCCGGGTGCGGCTGATCCCCGACGAGAGTGGCCGGGTGAGCGCGGTCGCGGTGTATGACGGGGACCGTCTCACCGATCCGGCCGCCACCGGGGCGCGCTGGGACCCCGGCGCGGCCCTGGGCGCCCGCGGCGGCAGGCTCGCGCTCACCGACAGCGCCGGGCACCTGCTGCCCTGGGCGCCCGCCGCCCTCCTGCCCACCACAGACACCGCAGACACCACGGACACGGCGGGCGCGGCGGCTGAGGCGGGTGGGGTGTCCGGCGGACGGTGCGCGGTCGTGGACCACGTGGTCGCGGCCGCCGAACGCGGCACGCTGGCGCCCGATATGGCGATCGAGGCGGCGCTCGTGCGCAGCGAGCACACCACCGCCCACCGGGCCGCGCTGTCCGGGCTGACCCACCTGGCCGCGCCGATCGGTCCGGCCGCAGCCCTGGGCGATCCCCGGCAGCGGGCGGCGCTGGCCGCGGCCGCGCGCTGGCCCGGGCAGGTGCAGCGCGCACTCACCCGCACCGCCGCCGAGGCCTTCCACCTGCTGCTCCAGGCGGCCCAGAGCCGGGCGGAGCTGTCGATCGCCGCTCACCTCGGCGGCGCCTGGCAGGAGTTCACCCAGGACCCCGCCGGTGGCGAGGATGCCTGGCGGCGGGCGCTGGAGGCGGCCGTCGAGCAGACCGCCGGGCCCGTCGCTGGCCGCGGGCGGCTGATGGCCTTGGCCCGCGTGGCCACCGCCGCGCGGACCGCGCTCGCCCAGAGCGCCCCCTCCCCCGTCCCGCAAGGAGATCACTGATGGCCCCCGACCAGCGCGCGGGCGAGCCGATCGCCCACCTCGTCCTCACCACCACCCACACGCGCCTGACCAGCCTGCAAGGGCGGCTCGCGCACGGCCGTGACCGGCACGTGCCCGCCCAGCTCATCCGCAGCACACCCCCCGACGACCCGTCGTTGTGGCTGCTGCTGGACCTCACCGGCCTCCACCCGGCGGGCGCCGACCTTGCCGAGCACGCCTACCGGCGGGCCGCGACCGCCGTCACCGCCGCCGCGCAGCTGTGGGCCCGCACCGACCTCACCCACCAGCGCACCACCGCCCAACGCCCTACCGTCCTGGGGCAGGCCCTGGCCTCCGCGGTGGCCGCGCGGCCCGGCGGGGAAGACGACCTGGCCCGCCTCCTGCGCGCCCACACCCTGCCCGAAGCCCTGCGCTACCTGCTGGTCCTGCTCCACCACGCCGCCCCGGCGCGCTTGGACTTCGCGCTGCTGGCCCGCGACCTCTACACCTGGCAGACCCAGGACGGCCCCCGCCGCGTCGGCCAGCTGTGGGTCCACGCCTACACCACGGCCAAAGCCCGCACCACCAGCACGAACAACTCTGCTACGCCGACCTCTAGTTGAAAGGCCCCGCCATGACCGTGCACCTGGTCCTGCACGCCCTGCAAACCCTGCCCCCCAGCAACATCAACCGCGATGACCTCGGCACTCCCAAGTCCGCCGTGTACGGGGGCGTGCCCCGCGCCCGGGTCTCCTCCCAGGCCTGGAAGCGCGCGATGCGCGAGCACTTCACCGCCGCGGGCCTCATCCCCGAGCAGGACCTGGCCGTGCGCACCCGTCAGGGCATCGGCCTGCTCGCCGACGCGATCCGCCCCCTTCGCCCCGACCTGAGCGAGGAGGACGCCTCCCAGCTCGCCGAACGCGTCCTGGTCTTCGCCACCGGCGCCGCCACCGACACCGCCGCCGCCCGCCGCAAGACCCTCGTGGGCGCCGCACCGGCCACCCGCGAGACGCTTTTCCTGGGCCGCCGCCAGATCGAGCGCCTGGCAAAGCTCGCCGCCGACGGCGCCGACGACATCACCGCCTTCTTGAAGAAGAAGGACAACGCCACCGGCGTGCGCACCGCCGCCGCCAGCCGCGACGCCGTCGACATCGCCCTGTTCGGGCGGATGGTCGCCGCCGAGGACGACCTGAGCCTGGACGCCGCCGTCCAGGTCGCCCACGCCCTGGCCGTCCACCACACCCCCGTGGAAACCGACTTCTTCGCCGCCGTCGACGACCTCGCCGCCGACACCGGCGCCGGGATCATCGGCCGCAGCGAATTCCTCGCCCCCACCCTGTACCGCCACGCCGTCCTCACCGGCCCCGACCTGGAAAAGAACCTGGCCGACTACGCCGGCGCCATGGACCTCACCCAGGTCACCGCCGCGTTCATCCGCGCCTTCGCCGAGTCGATGCCCACCGGCCACATCACCTCCTACGCCCACACCACCCGCCCCACGCTGCTGCTCGCCACCGTCACCGGCCAGCCCGTCAACCTCATCGGCGCCTTCGAAACCCCCATCACCCCCGACACCGACCACGGCGGTCACCTGCCCGCCGCCGCCCGCCGCCTGGCCGACCACCACCACGCCCTGACCACCGCCTACGGCGATCCCACCGCCCGCTCCTGGCTGCTGACCCTGAACCCCGAGGCCACCGCGCCCCTGCACCAGGCCGCCACCGTGACCGCGTCGCTGACCGAACTCGCCGACGCCGCCGCCGCAGAACTCACCGAGCGCACCCGCGCCACCACCCCCACCGCCGGGCAGGGGCAGCGGTGAGCGTCCTGGTCCTCGTCCTGGCCGCCCCCCTGCAGGCCTGGGGCACCACCAGCCGCCACGCCCTGCGCGACACCGGCCCCCACCCCACCAAGTCCGGCGTCACCGGCCTGCTCGCCTCCGCCCTGGGCCTGGCCCGCACCGACACCCACGCCCTGGCCGAACTGGCCGCCCTGACCTTCGCCGTGCGCACCGACCAGCCCGGCACCCGCATCCGCGACTTCCACACCACCCGCACCCGCCACGGCAAGGCGATGCCGCTGTCCGAGCGCTACTACCTCGCCGACGCCGTCTACACCGCCGCCCTCGCCGGAGACGCCCCCCTGCTGCAGCGCGCACAGCACGCCCTGCGCAACCCCGCCCACCCGCTGTTCCTCGGCCGCCGCTCCTGCCCCCCGGCCCGCCCGCCCCTGCACAGCCTCCACCCCGAGACCAGCGACCCCGTCGCCGTCCTCCAGACCCTGCCCTGGCAGGCCTCCGCCTGGTACCAGCGGGCCCGCCCCGGCCACCGCATGACCATCCACCACGACGCCCACCCCGCCGACCGGGCCGCGCGCCTGCACCCCGACCAGCCCCTCGACTTCTCCCCCACCGCCCGGCGCCGCCACACCAGCCGCCCCGTCGCCACCATCCCCCTGCCCCCCGCCCCCGGCACACCACCCCGCGACTTCTACGACGCCCTGGACGACCTGGACGACCTGGACGGCTCCACATGACCTACCTCACCCGCTGCCACCTCAACCCCGCCCGCGCCCATCACCTCACCGCCCACCCCCAGCGCCTCCACGCCGCCATCGCCTCCGCCTTCCCCCCAGCTGGCACCCACAGCCACTCCCCCGCCCACCGCGCCCTGTGGCGCCTGGACGAGACCACCAGCCCGCACCGCCAGACCACCCTCCTCATCGTCAGCGCCACCCCACCCGACCTCACCCACGTCATCGAACAGGCCGGATGGCCCCACCTGGCCACCCGCGAGGCCCCCGGCTGGAACACCCGCCCCTACCAGGTGCTCCTGGACCGCCTCAAGCCTGGACTGCGGCTGTACTTCCGCCTCACGGCCAACCCCACCTACATGGCCTACCGCCCCGAAGGCCGCGGCGCGCGCACTGCGCACACCACCCCCACCCACCAGCTCCGCTGGCTCCTCCAACAAGCCCCCAACGCCGGATTCCAGATCCCCCCGATGCCCCACATCACCCACCCCCAGCAGCCCGAAGACCACCAGGCGACCGTCATCAGCAGCCACCTGCTCAACTTCAGCCGCACACAGCCCACCGGCCGCACAGACCGCGTCCACATCCGCGCCGCCACCTACGAAGGACACCTCGACGTCGCCGACCCCGACACCCTGCGCCACACCCTCACCCACGGCCTCGGCCGCGCCAAGGCCTACGGCTGCGGCCTGCTCACCCTCGCCCCCACCCGCACCACCTGACCACCAGCCAGCAGGCGCTCCTGCTCCCGCTGCCGCTCACCGATGCCGTGCCCGCCAACGACGGCGATGTTGCCCCCGTCGTCGCGCCCAAGCCAGATGCCCCGCTGCCACCACTCGGCGAAGCCCGGCGCGGCCACCTCCCCCATGCATGCTCCCGCACCTCCTGCTCAGGTCGATGTCGCGGGTGGGGTCGGTGTCGGTGAGGGCCAGGCGGCGGGCGGTGCCGAAGCACATCCGCAGCACGCTGCGGCGCAGGTGCCGGGTGGACAGCGACGCCGGGGCAATGCGCCCGTGGCGGGTGCGGCCGTGCGCGTCGATGAACTGCGCGGCCACGGTGGCGTCGACCCCGGTGAGCAGCCGCACGCCGCGGACCGTGGCGAAGGCTTCGAAGCGGCGCAGCAGCTGGCCGAACCGGCTCAGTGTCTGCTCCGACATCGCTCCGCGCGCCACCAGTTCCTGCCAGGCGTCCAGGACGCTGGTGAGGGCGGCGCTGAGCGTGATGTCAGCGGCCACGTGCAGGCCCCGGTTTCGCCGCGCGGCGGACGCGGCGCCCTGGCGCAGGGGATGGGTGTACGGCGTCGGGCATGGTGTGACCTCCACACAAGTGGTGCGAACATGCACCACCGTGGGGAGGCCGGGGAGCTCCGGCAACAGGAGCGGGCCATGCCGGTGACAGGAGCACCCGTTCGGTGCGGGTGCTGAGGTGCGATCAGAAAGCTGGGCAAACCCGGTGGGTGAACATCACGGCTGGCTCCCTTCGGCGACGGGCTGTCATGCTGGCCATGCGTGGTGGATGGCGAGGGGATCGAACCCTCCGCGCCCAAGGTTCCAGAGCCTCGCGCGGACACCAGACGCCACCCGCGGGGCGCCGGCCCGTGAGGGCCGGCGCCCTGGCAGTGCGGGCGCTCAGGCGCGCGGGGCCACGGCGATCAGGGTCTGCAGAATGGCTTCGAGGAAGGCCGAGTAGCGGGCGTCGGGCAGGTCCTGGATCTCCGAGCGGGACATTCCGAGCAGTGGAGCCGCTCGGTCGGTTTGCGGTTCGCCCCCCTCGGCGCCAGGGGTACCGGCCTCCGCCTCCGGGCCCGGAGCCTGCTCTCTTGTCGCCTCGTTCTCCCCTTTCGCGCCACAGGGGCGCCCGGGCGGGGGAGTGTCCGGGGCGGGCAGGCGGACCAGGAGCCGCTCGGTGTCACGCTCCACGACCAGGGCGATGTCCAGCCACTCGACCATGTACTGGCCGCGCATGGGCACCCCGGGCAGTCCGGCCCGTAGCCGGCGGGCCAGTTCCTCCTGCGGCAGCGGCCCGTCGGCCAGGTGATCGGCGGCTGCGGCGGCGGACCAGTGCGCCTGCAGGAGCGGGCGCAGCACCAGTCGCGCCCGCGTCCGGTCGCTGCGCCATGCGCCGGCGAACTCCCGCCCTCGCTCGGTGATCGTGTACTGGCCGCGGCCTGCCGTGAGCAGTCCGATGTCGGCCAGGAAGGCCATGCAGTCGCCGATGGTGGCTGCGCTGATGCCGACGCGCTGCGCCAATGCCGTCCGCTGCACCGCGGCGCCGTTGACCGTGAGGTCGTCGAGCGCCAGCACGATGTCGATCTGCTTGCCCGGAGCCGCCCGGTAGCTGGGCTGCGTACGGCGTCGAGAGGCGGCGGCCCGGCGCCGCCGCTCGCGGCGCTGTGAGGTGCCCGGACGGCCCGTGTTTCGGCCGGTGCCGGAATCTGCCTGCGCAGAGGAAGAAGAAGACACAGTGAGCCCATTTCCCGGCCTATTTCTGGCCGAATTCAAGCCGGGCTCACGCGTCGGCGCGACAAGCGCCTAGAATCGAAGCGATACGTGAGCCCAGAAAACGCGTGTCCTCGTGTCGCCGACTTGTCCTCGGCGGCACGTACGCGTGTGCGGTAATTCAGAAGCCGAAATGGTGTCCGCTAGGCATCACCCTCTGCGGCTGTCGGCGGGAGCGCGTAGAGTCCGCGCTCCACTCGTACCAGCTCTCCGGCATTGACCAGTCGGCCCAGTCGCCGTTCGACGCTGGTGGGATTCGTGCCCGGACGCGTGCGGCGCACCTGCTGGATGATCTCGGCCCGGGTGGCGCTCCCGCGCAGCCGGACGAAGTCCAGCACCTCCTGGGCGATCGTCCGCGGCTTGCCGTGCGGGCCGGACTGGTCCCGGGGCGGAGGCGGCGGGCCGGTGCAGGGGCCGGCGGCCGGGGCGAGAAGCTCCTCGGCGCGCAGCGTCACACGCTGCGAGACCTCGGCTCGCATGCTCGCCGAGGCGCATGCCGAGCGGGCGGCGGCCACTTCCGCCTCCGCCAGCACAAGGCGGCTCTGCGCCGCAGCGAGCCGGGTGCCGTCCTGCGCGGCCAGAGCCCTCAGCTCGCTGAGGACCGCCAGTGCCCGGTGCGACTGCATGAAAGAACCTCCCTACCCCGCAAATTGCCGGTTCCAGAAAACGCCTGTGAGCGCAGCCATCCGCGTCTCAGTGGGGTAGATCTTCTCCCGGAATTCCCCCATGAAGCCCCAGCAGGTCAATCACGGCAGCGTCGAACGCAATCCGAAATGCCACGGGAAGTCGCCCGCCGCACAAAGGCGGATTCCTGGTCGCACGCGCCCTGGCCTGGCTTTTCTCCCGTTGGCCTCAGTTACTCAGCGTCAGTGTGGCCCGTGCAGAAAAGGAGGGGCGCACGGGAGTGAAACGGCGCTCGCGCAGACGTGGGGGATACCAGGCCGGGCCGCGGCGGTTGACCGCTTCTGCCTGCGGGGCCCGGTGCGGTCTGTGCACCGGGGCTGATCGGCGCCGGGTGTCTTCCGCGTCCGTGTCTTGGATTGCGGGTGCGGTTGCGCCGACACATCGACGGGTATCGATACGGCCGGAGAGTGTGGTGTATGTATGCACCGTCAGGTCGGTGGGACGCCGGGTGCGGGGCAAGGAGGAGGTCGACGGATGACGGGTGCGTGGGATGATCCGGACATGCCCCGGAGCAGTAACGACAAGGTGCCGCGCGACTATGTCGCCGATGACGCCTGGCCGCATGCCGCTCTTGTGCCGGACGCTCCCGTGAGCGCTCATTACGGTCAGGCGCTCGCCCGCAACCTGGAGAACGCCCTGGCCGTCAGCGGGTACAGCCTGCGCACTCTCGCCGATGCCACGGGGATCACGCACTCCACCATCAGCCGTGTCCTGCACGGCAGGGTGCTGTGTGACCTTGGCACCATCGCCCGCCTGGAGGCCGTCTTCGGCTTCCAGCTCTGGCCCGGCCCCGGGGCACTGCCCCCGGTCGGCTCGCCCCGGTAGCGGCCGCGGCCCGGTGCGGTGACTCTCCCGCCCGCGCGTGTGGACGCGCGCGGCAGGCCGGCCCGGCCTACCTTTCCCGCATGCGCATGTATGCACCAGAAGTCGGTAGTGACGTCTTCCTCGCCTGTTTCGACCCGTGGCATCGGGTCGCGGTTGTCCGGTCCGGGGCGTCGGCTGCCGGCGAGCCGTGGAGGCTGCCAGCTGTGCGGCGGCGCAAGGGTGAGCCCTACGCCCGGGCCGCGCAGCGCTGCGCGGCGGCGCTGGCGCCTGCGGGGGTGATCCGCCTGGGGCACGAACTCCACGAAGAGACCGGCTGCCGCACCTGAGAGGAGGACGTCATCCTGCTCGGCGTCCTGATAGACCAGGTTGGCCCGGTCGTGCGCACCACGGTTCCTGCGGGCGCAAGATCAACAGAGGTTCAGAGATGGGTTCTTATGGCTTCGGGCGCCGCTTTTCGTGGTGCGGTGTCAGGCGCGGGTGGGCGCGATGTAGCGCCGCACCGCGACCATCAGGCCGAAGGCCAGGGCAAGACCGGTGAGGTGCGAGCCGCCGAGGACGGTCTTGGCGGTGGCGCCGGTGAGGTCCTGGTCGTGGATGACGAACTGGCCGGTGGCGTAGCAGGCGCCCCAGACGATCAGCATGGCCACCGCCAGGACGGCGACGCGGGCGCCCACGGGAAGCCACTTTGGCCCCCTGGACGGGCCGATCTTGGTGTTGACGTGGGCGATATGCGAGGCCAGGGCCTGCTCGCGGGTTCCCGCCCGCTGTCGGGGCATCCGGCCGCAGGAGCACGTGGCCCGGAAGCGGGCCCTACCGGCGGCGGCAGAGGCGTCCTCGTCGACGACGACCTCCGGCAGATGACGGCCATCGTCGATGGCGAACTGGTCGAGCATGCTGCCCTCCTGGCAGGTCTGGGTGGCGGGCGGGTGCCCCGGCGCCGCCGGGAGCCAGGGCCTCCTCGTCGAGCGGGCCGCGAGCACCGTCCGCGGCGGCCTGCTTCACAAGTCCGCGTGTGGCGCCCGCATGTTGCTGATGTGCGTGTTCAGCTCGTCGACGGCCTTCGCCGCCTCCTGCGCGCATTCCCAGCCAACTTGCTCCTCCCTGCTGCCGTAGTCGGCCGCCCCCAGCAGGCCCGCCGCGAGCAGCGCCCTTGATGCCGCCAGCATCGACAAACCGGCGATCACCGCCTGATCGGGAGCCAGGAGGAAATCCGCGGCGTTTTCCATGTACATCCCTTCGTGCTGAAGCAGAAGGCTCCTGTTCAGCAGGATGGAGCGCATATCGCGCGCGTACCCGTGCGCGTAGCCGAGTTCGGCTTCGTTCCACTCATCGACCCCCACCTTGCTGTCGCTGTACATGGCCGCCTCGAACTGCTCCACCAGGGCCCTGAGCACCCCCAGCATCTTCCACGGCCCCTCCAGCCCGTCTTCGCGGGCGTCGAAGCCGAGCACCCGCAAGGCCTCCTTCAGGTCCTCAGGCGCGGGCAGCGGCCTGCTCTGCCCCTCGATACGGTCCTGGTTCACTGGCCCCATCCCCTCTCGATTGTCAGTTTGCGCTGCGGGCGCCAGGCGGCCGCAGTGTGCGTCCCCGCGAGCGGCCTCGCCGCCGCCGGGCGTAGTTGAGTCCGCCACGTCACAGGCCCTCGGCAACGGTGTAGGCGCGCTGCAACCACAGCACGGCCTCGCACTTCCAGCCTTCCAGGTGCGGCCCGTCACTGTCGGGGGTACGGGCGGTCTCCGCCGCGCCGTTGGCCGTCAGATACACCGCGTCCCAGTCCTGCGCGAGCCGCGGCCAGTCGGGAAAGCGGTGCTGGTCCTCATCCAGGCCGACGGGATTGGGGTAGGCCCGCACCAGCGCGCGCAGATCCTCAAGGTCGTCCACCCGCACGATGCGCGCGTACGGCTCCGGCACGATCCGCACGTGCTGGCTGAAGCGCTCCGGATCCCGGCCCGCCTGCTCCCAGTGGCTCGACCACACGGTGCTCAGCACCGCGCCGGTGGCGGCGTTGGTCTGCCGAACCGGAGAAGTCCACAGGCCCGTGCCGCGCTGCGGCATGGCACCGCGGGTCAACGGGACCCGCCCCGGCGGCCGAAACGTCCGCGGCTCGCTCCACCCGCGGTAGCGGCCGGGGCCGTGCGAGTAGGCAAGGTCGGGCAGTTCGGCCAGGTCAACGCGCTGTACGTATCGGTTGGTGGCGTGCCGTTGCCTCCACTGCTCCACCTCGCGCCGCCGATCCGCCAAGAGCCCTTGATAGGCGCGCTGCCGCTTTCGCGCCTCCTGCTGGAGTCGCGCTGCCGTCCCGCCGCTTCGGGCTGGCTGTGCCCCGCGCTCTGCGTGGCGCGAGGCACGCCGCTGCCCGGTTTCCTCCTGCGTGACGGTCCGCACGATCAGCGCGGCGCCGTCAAGCTCAACCTCCAAGGGCCACGGACTCGCCGCTCCCTCAAGCAGGTCGGCGGCCCGCGTCAGGGCCATCCACAGAGCCCTCGGGCTGGACACATCCGGCAGGCCGTCGATCCACACGCGCCCCCCATCGGGCATCGCCTCGGCAGCCCACTGGCGGTTCGGGTCTTGCTCGGCCAGCCATACCCGAAGTTGCTCGGCATCCGGCTGGGCAGGGGTAGTGGCGTTCTCAAGCACAGTTCTCCTCAGGTGTCGACTCCGGGCAAGGCAAGGGTCGTGCTGGCGGGCGGCGTCCGTATCAAACACTGGTGACGCTCGGTCACGCCCAGGACTCCGGGCAGGCAGAGCAGCGGGGCGGGACGGCAGAACGCGCGCCTCATTGCGTCCCCTCGGGCGGGTGGACCAGGTCCTGGCGGTCGTCGCTGATGATCAGGAAATCCGGACGCTCGCGGCGGTGGGGCAGGAAGCGGTCCAGCCACGTGCGGGGCTCGATGCCCTCGGGGCGCAGGTCGGCGGCGTCGAGCACGCTGAGCTGCTCGGTGCTGATCAGGTCGGCGAAGTTGTACGGGTAGATCGCCGACACCCACAGTTGCAGGCGCCCCTGCTCGATGATGACGGAGTAGGAAGCGGGCGCTCCCGTCCAGTAGGGGCTCTTCGGCTCCTGGAGGGGGGCGGCGGCGTCGCGGTCGAGGTAGACGCGGGCGCGGCGGGTCCCGGCCGCCCACGGGTAGCGGTCCGGGTGGTCCATGACCTCGGTGCGCCAGGCGGTGACGGTGTCGCGCAGCGTCCAGTCGCCCTTGTGGTAGGGGCGCTCGCCGCGTACGCGGACGACGAAGTGGCGGCCGTCGGCGGACAGTTGGAGGCCGCCGCCGACGTCGTGCAGGCCCTCGGCGCTGGCGCGGATCACCTGCTGCGGGCTCAGCTCGATGAACCGATGGTAGTAGACCTCGCGGGCCACGGTGTCCGCGACGCCGAGCTTTTTGAGCAGGCGCAGGGAGTTGGTGGGGCCGGTGCCCTGGTATCCGGCCAGGCACTCCTCCACGCCGATCACCGTGCCGTTGGTGCCGTACAGGAGCAGGGTGGGCACATCGACGTCGGGGCCGTGGATGAGCGTGGCGGGGTCCAGGCCGCACTCCAGCAGCACGTCGCCCGGGCTGTACGCGACGATGACCCGGGCAAGGTCGCCGAGCGCGCCGGACTCGACGTAGGCGCGGGCCTGCTCGGCGCCGAGCACGGGCACGAGCGGGACCGCCGGGGCAGGCGGAGAGCCGCCGCGGGTACGGGCGCGCTCGACCATGCCCCCCACAGCACGGTGGGTGACGCCCAGCTCACGGCCGATGCTGCGGTGGCTGGCCTGGCGCCGCGCTTCCTCGTGCTCCTCGCCGAGCTTCACGAACGCCGCCACCGCCTGGTCCCGGTCGGCCTCGGCCTGGCGCACCTGCGCGGTCAGCAGGGCAACCCGGCGCTGTCGTGCGTGCATCGCGGCCCGGTGCCGCTGCACTTCCGCTTTCACGTCCCAGTGATCCATGAGAATGGACGGTAGCGCACCACAAAGCGGGTAGCAAGGTAGCCAGCAATGGTTCCAGTCCGGTACCGTCATGGGCGGCGACACCGCGACGTCTAGCGGCCGTTGCCACCGCCGCGTCCGCCGACGCGTATGTGCTGCAAGGCTGGGCGTGACCGCCACTTCACTTGAGGGGACATCGATGCAGCGAATCACGACGCCTCACCCGATCGGCCCGCTGGAGGGCATCTACGGGGGCAAGGCCGACTTTTCCCCCGGCCACCGCAGCGGCGCCGCCCAGCAGCGGGACGACAAGTTCGTGTGCTACGACGGCGGGTACGAGGAAACCCCTTACGGCACGGTGCACGACGCGCCCACCGAGCCCTACCAGGCACGTCAGGAGAACGGGTTCCAGGCGCCCGCCAACTGGGCGGTGCGCTCGGCGGAGGGCCACCTCGCCGCCGTGCATCTGCACGGCAGTGGAACCTATCTCGGGACGCGGAAGCAGGCCGAGCAGTGGGCGAAGAAGATCAACGACCGGTGGGGGCTGTGAACACGAGGCTCTAACACAAGAGGGGTTCAGCCCAGATACGCCCTCCGGCGTATCTGGGCTGAACCCCTCTTCTACGCGTGCGCGCAGCAGGGCTCAGCTCCAGGACCTCGGCGGTGACACCCGCTCTCGTCGACCACGACCACGATCGGGTATCCGGGGCAAGACATAAGGGCGGGCCCGATCCAGCACCATCCAGGCCCACAGCCCCCGGTGGCCCCGCGGCCCGCCCCGGCACTCACGTCGTACCCGCACCCGGCCTCGACGACGAGCACGGGTACGGCCTCCGAGCAAGATCGACGTCCGCCGGGCCGCCACCGACCGCGCCCCGCTCCCACCGCGCCCTTCGCCGACGGTGACCGGACCGACCAGGGGCCCGTCCAGACACAGGACCCGCCCGCTGCGCCAGAGCACAGCGGGCAGCTCACGCACATCAGCCTCCGCGCAGACGACCGTCCATCACCGGCCCTTCGCGACGGCGACCTCCTCCAGGAAGACGCGCGCGGCCTCGCGCAGCGTGGCGATGTGCTCCTCGTCGCGGTCGATACGGTACATGCGGGTCTCGTGATCATGGCGGCTGTAGGCGACGATGTGACCGTAGTCCAGGCCGAGCGCGTCGAGCAGCCACTGGTGCTCGTCGTAGCGGATCAGCGGGATCTGGGTGCCGCCGTCCGGGCCCCACCCCTTTTCATCCAGCGTCTCGTGGGTGGTGCGGAGGGTCAGCGTCGCAACGATGGGCGCGGGCCCGCAGGCCTGATC
Organism: Streptomyces sp. NPDC053474; assembly: GCF_044544845.1. Taxonomy (NCBI): domain Bacteria; kingdom Bacillati; phylum Actinomycetota; class Actinomycetes; order Kitasatosporales; family Streptomycetaceae; genus Streptomyces; species Streptomyces sp. NPDC053474. The sequence continues at coordinate 146,140 of NZ_JBITXV010000017.1, read as the reverse complement.
GTGGGCGGCGGGGATCAAGACCCGGTGGGGCCGGCACCGCTGCCATGACCGCTCGACGTTGCGCCAATAGCCAGTGGTGGTGACCTGGTACTGAGGGTGACGGGCGGCGAACTCGGCGGCCAGTTCGGGCTGCTTCACCCACCCCACGCCCTTCTGGTCCGGGTTGCGCAGGGGCGGGCGGCTGCCGTCGGTGGCCTTGCGGTGCAGCAGGTCCGCGCGGGGCTGGTAGGGGCTACGGTCCATGACGGCGGAGATGTCGCTGGGGGAGATCGAGCCGCTGCGCCAGGCGCGCTCCTCGGCGCCGCCCTGCACGAGGTCGCCCATGAACTCGGCGGCGGGCGCGGTGAGCTGGCAGGGTACGGTCATCGGAGGTGCCCTCCCTCAGAGGCGCTACGTTTTGGCCGTTGAAAACGTAGCGCGCCACCGCTACGTTTTCAACGGCCAAAACGTAGCGACTGGAAGAGGCGGCATGACGCTCCCCGACCTCCCCATCATCGACTTCGGCGAGCACCACCCGCCCGGTCTGCACATCGTGCGCACCGAGTACGGCGAGTTCCACACCCGGGCGGGCTACTCGCAGTGGGTGATCGACACGGGCACCGCCGTGTACCTGCACGACGGCGGCACTACCCTGGCCGTCGCCGAGCTCATCGACGACCGCAGCGCCCAGCCACGCCTCCAAGCGGCCGCGATCGCCGAGATCGCCCCCTGGGCGCAGACCATCGCCCACCTCGTCCACTCCTGGCACCTCGCAGACCGTCAGGACGCCCTGGCCAACCTCCTGCGCACCCGTGGGTACATCGACGTCTACCGCGAAGACGAGTTCGAGGTGCGGCGCGAATGGGACCCCACGGCGTGGACCGAGAAGATCAACCGGTTCGCCACCGACGACGACCCCACGAACCTGACCGGCGACCACCTCGGCGCCGCCATCACGGCCCGCCTCGAACGCGAACGCATTGCAGCACGCAAAGCCGCCGCCAGTGCGCTGCCCCTCGCAGACGAACCCCTACCGCCGCTCACCAGCACCTGGGAGCGCGCAGACGGCCCGCGTCTCCCCCGTACCCAGCAGCCCTGGCACGGCCCGATCCTTCCGCTGGTCGTCCAGCGCTGGCAGAACAGCGACGAAGGCCTCCGCCGTGGCTCCCTTGTCCACTGGGCCATCGCCTCCGGCATCTCAAAGGCCGAACTACACCGGGTCTCGGGCATCGCCCGCACCACTATCAACCGCTTCCTGGAATCCGCCCCGCCAGCACCCAGCCACCCGTGACCACAGCTCCACCGCCGTGCGGGACAAGCAGGAGCGTTCTATCACCTATTCGGGTCTCCTCAACTGGGAACGTGAGATCGGCCGCTTCGCCCCTCGACGAGCGTGCGCCGCTTCCACGGCCCGCGCCCTGCGGAACATCCCCTCCCGCGGTCGCGTCGCGCTCACCGGCACGCCGGTCGGGAACGACCTCTGCGAACTGTGGGCGGTGCTGAACTGGGCCACCCCCGGACTCCTCGGCCCGCTCAAGACGCTCCGGACCCGCTTCGTGAGCCGCCGTCCCGGGTGTCCGCGTAGCGGCACAAAGCCCCGTGCGAGGACCCTCGGTACTGTCCACGGGCGTTGGTACGCGCTCGACCCGCGCCTTGCCCGCAGCCCTGCTTGACGACGCCGCGCTCGGTTTACTTGGCGGGGCGGCTTGAGCGTGGGACGCCTTACCGAGGGCACCGCGCTCCTCTCGCTCCAACACCGGGTGGTCAGAGCAGAGCATGCCATCACTCACCCTCACTGCCGGGGGGGGAGTGAACCGGTCAGTGGGGAGGAGCCAAGCTGCCAACGGCTCGCACTGACAGCCGAAGAGCGGCGCAGGGCTGACGAAGCCCAGACCGCCTCATACGGGCGGCCCGGCTCTGGAGGCCAGAGACGGCGCAGTTCCGCGCTGTCGCCCGGTAGGGGGCCTCCGTCAGCCCACGGGTTGCCAGTGCCAGGGACGCGGCCCGTGCATGCCTCGAAGACACGCGACACGGTAGTGGGCCTGCTTGAGAGCCATGGGATCACGGTCCGCGATCTGGAGTGCGAAAGTCACAAGTCGAAGCTCCCGGATCCCGCGAAGCGTTGGGTACCCTGCCCAGTCCTTGACATCACGGCCGTACAACTTGCAGTAGGCGGCGTACCGGTCTGTAGAGAGCGAGCCGAAGGTGTCGTGCGCGACGGCGGTCGATGTCAAGTCCCACTCAGGGGGCCCGATCGATGTGCGCTCAAAGTCCAAGAGCAGCGCTGCGCCTTCCTCGGGCACAGCACAGTTGCCTCCCCAGGCGTCGCCGTGGATCACACACTGCGGTTGACCTGTTGGGAGGCAGGACCACTGCTGCTTGAGCTCGCGGAGGTGGTTGAGGAGCCACCGCCGGTCGTCCGCGCTCACCGATCGAGCTGCGGAAAGCCGCTCGGTGATGCGGACGAAGGGCTGAACTTGGCCGATAGGGAATGAAGGCCTGGGTAGCGAGTGCATTTGGCGCAGGAGCGGGGCGAGGTCAGCTTCTGTGCCATGCCGGTGGCGCGGGAGGAGCTCCCAGAACGTTGCTGCGCGGCCACCAGCGTGCACAGGCTGGTCCCACGGCATGGGTCGTACAGCTGGGATGTTGTTCTGGGCCAACCAGCGGGCCACAGCTACCTCGCGGGCTGCCGCTTCCTCCTGGCCGGGTCGGGCTATCCGAACGACGATGCCGCCAGGGAGCTTCCATAGATCGTTCTCGGCGAGCCGAATCGGCTCAGCTCCGTCCTGGGGTAGCCCGGCGGCGGATAGGGCCTGCTGGAGCGCGGCGTTGGACTCCTCGGTGCGCGCGGTCATGCGAGGACCGTGGTGTTGATTCGTTCGCAGAGCTCGGCCACCTCCGGCTTCCGGGCGTGTCTCATCGATGCCTTGGCCAAATCCTGGACGTCGGACGCAGCACGCTTGGAGCGTAGGCGCCCCACTTCGTTCAGCGCACGGTGGGCGATAGCTACAGCGTGCTGCGGGTCGCCTGTGGCCATGGTTAGAGTGGCGAGTTTGGTGCCCGAGAGTGCCCGAGAGCGCACGTAGGCATCTGTGTGCCCCGCGGTCGCAGCCTGCAAGCGGCGTGCAGCCATCACGGGTGACTGCCCCGGCAGCATGGCGATGTCGAACGCTGCGTGTCCGGTGTCCCCGTGATGCTGAGCTTGATCGTAGTAGGCCATCCACGCGACGTCTTGGTCCTTCTCAGCGTGCGCGAATGCATCGTCCGACTGGCTGATGGCGGCCAGGGTCTCCCGGGCGTTCTCCATCTTCGCCCAGGCCCTAGCCCTGGCGTTGTGGAGCATGGCCTGCTCACGGGGTGTAAGGCGGTCGGAGCGCAGGAGACCGTTCTCAGCGTGGGTAAGGCCCGCATCAGGTCGGCCGCACCAGATCTCGTGGCGGGCCTGCCAGTTGAGCGCTGAGGCCCGGAGGTGCCAGTTGCCGGATTGCTCCGCGCACCATGCTCCGAATCGGAGGAGATGGGTTGCGTCCTCGTGCTCGTACGCGTCGAACGCGGAGGCGCCCATCACGATCGCCAGGCGGCCTACCGCGCCGTACAGCTCGTTCTCCAAGGCGGTCGGAGTCTTCACCGTGAGCAGCCCCTTCGCCCAGATGAACAGTCCTGCGGCAGAACTTCGTGCGATCCCGCCCCCGCCGTAGAGGTTGTCCCATCCGGCGAGTGCATCCGCAGCAGTGCGCACTTGGTCGATGTCCTCTGGGCGGACAACCTTGGGAAGCGCCGTTGGCCCCGATTCAGGGAGGAGGGCGGTGAATGTACCGGGGGCAAGGGCGGCTATTCCGCCGAGGGCAAGAAGGGCGCGGCGCTGCATGGCTGACAGACTCCGATCCGCGAGGGTGAGCGGGTTCACCCCAAGGATGCCCGTGGCGTGTGCACCAGAGTCGTCGAGCGCGCGTTCGGTTTGGGTGTTGTCCGCATCAGCACGCACCCTGTCCGCTTCCGCTTCCTCCTCTGCGACGAGGTTCCACAGCCGAACGAGGGCGCCTCCCGCGTCCAAGGCCTCGTCCAGAGCAGCGGCCAAGGCAGCGTTGCAGGAACGCTCATTCTTCTCGATACGCTCGATCATTGTGCCGCTGAGGTGCACCTTTGCGCCGAGCGCCTTGGACGACAGGCGTCTGACCCGTCGCCAGTTTCGGAGTTCTAAGCCCCACCAGGCGCGAGCCGACAGGGTCGCGTCCAGGTGCTTGGGCTTCTGCGGCATGACTTCCCCTTCGGTGCCCTGACGCGGACAACGCTGCAGTCCTCTCATTGTCCGCATCGACAGTCCACTGCACAGGCTTTCCGTCGGACTACTCGGCGCTTCAGCAGCACGAAGTAACACCTCATGTGCTAAACAGGCCGAATGTCCGACTTGCGTAAAGTGTGTGCCCGGGGCCACGCAAGGCCCCGGGCTGCGCTAACTTGGCCGGGCGCTTCGAGCTCAGGGGAAGACTTGGCCCTTTTGCAGGTGCACGGTAAAGCTTTCCCACGCCGCCCTAGAAAAGACGATGTGCCCGCCGTCCGGATTCTTGGAGTCGCGCACCCAAATACTGTTCGATTTGTCGGCGCCTTCCAGGCATTCAGCCTGGGGGCTGCCGCTGTAGCTACTCTTGAACCATACAGGCTGTTGCGGCTTCTCGGTCACGGAAGAATTCCTCTTACCTTCGGTTTCGCAGGTGATTCTCGCGGGCCTCGGCGATCAGTTGCGCCGAAGTATCAGTGTCCAGCGCCTCCTGGCGCAGGAAGGACCAGACGTTCTCGTACGCATGGCGTGCCCCTCCTTCCTCAAGAAACAGGGAGCCGACGGCGGTCTCAACGAAGATGACGTCCAGGGACGGCTCGGTTCCGCCGTAGATGATGAAGCTCGTCAGCGCAGCGCTGTACGCCCCTGCGTCGAACGGGACTACCTGGATGGTGATGTTCCGCTCCTGCCGCCGTTCTAGCAGGAGGTCTAGCTGTTCAGCCATGACATCCACGCCACCCACCCTGCGGCGGAGCACGCTCTCATCCAGGATGGCGTGGTAGCTCGGTGGGGACGTACGCGCGAGGATCTTCTGGCGCTGCATCCTCATGTCGAGAAATTCGGTGACGGCTTCGGGCTCCAGAGAGTTCCCGGGTGTTGACTGAATCGCTGCGGCGTACCGTTTCGTTTGCAGGAGTCCCGGGATCACTGCACCAGCAGCAAACTGCCAGATGAAGGGAGCCTCGTTCTCGACACCTAGCAGAACCCGCATGGGGTTGGAAAGTTTGCCCGCGAGGGGAATCCACCAACTGTCGGTGAGCTTGCTGTTCTTTGCCAGCTCAATCAGCTCGGCAATTTCCTCATCAGGGGCGTTGTAGACTTTGCAAAGCGCTTCAACTTGGTTCCAGCGTACGTTCCCTTGGCCTTTTTCGTAGCGGCTGACCGTGGCTTTCGATACCCCGGCTTGCAGGCCAGCTGCCTCGGCTGAAAGGCCGCACGCTTTTCTGAGCTCGAAGAGGCGGAGTCCCAGTGTCCGTCGCCGCTGGGTCGGCCCCGCCTCAGTCTGACCAGGCCTCCCGCCTGGCGCTGTCGACTCGTTTGTCATGCTGGCGCTCCTCTAAGTGCGGCCAGTGTCCTGGCTGTCGTGTGGCGCCCACGAAGAGACGTTACACGGCGGAACGTGCCGCGGGTCATGCGGACACTCTCGCTATGAGCGTTACATGGCGAGAGATCCCGCGCCATACTCCAAGCCGATCGCCGCAGAAGGCTTGACCGGAGCAGTGAGCGACCTCAGCGCGGACGTCTGCGTTCCTACGACGGCTCCTTGCTGGGACCAGCTTCGCGACCGCCTGCCGACGGCCAAATGGAGCCATGTCTTGGGGCGGGCGATCGCTGCCGACCCGGTGTCAGCGAGGTGAGCGTATGTCAGGCATGAGTGAGAAGGGCAACGGCGCGGAGCCCAGCGGCACTCGCGTCACGGTCTGCAGAGAGGTAGCTCTGCATCTGAAGCACGAGTTCTCAGAGGTTTCGCGGACGCGAAAGGCCGTGCGGGAAGCACTCAGAGGCTGGGGCGTAGAGGCGGTCGACGACCTCGTGCTCCTCGCCTCCGAACTAGTCACCAACGCCCTCTGGCATGGCGCTGATCCAGTCACCGTGCTGCTGAGGATTCGCGATGAGGTTGTGCACCTGGAGGTCAGGGACGCGTCCCCCGCAGAACCGAAACTGTGCGAACTCAACCCAAGTCGTGCCTCCGGCCGGGGCTTGCGCCTGGTCCATGCCCTTTCCGACGAGTGGGGGTGGCGGCGCAGCGGGACCGGCAAGGTGGTGTGGTGCAAGCGGGCTGGGGAGCGTGTGCCCCGCGTTGCCAGGGAAATGACCGGCGATCGCACCGTGCCCCCGGGACAGGACCAACTCGCTCGGCCAACCCACAATGCTCACAGCGCGTGTCCGACCACAGTGGGCAAAACGGCTCAAGCATCGCGGTCGCCGTGGAAGAGATTGCCCGACCTCTCCAGTGAAGTGGCGCCTAGCCTGTACGGCACTCGCATGAAGCCCCCTTCGGGTCCATGCCGTGTCCTCAGCGCCGCCCCTTCTCTCGCCTCGCCGGTGACACGGAGCGACCTCGCGTGCGGTAGCGCTTCAGCGGCGCCGGACGATCGGCACGAGGGGCGCCCTTTGGGGCCGTTCCTCGATGAGGAACTCGCTTCCTCCGCGGCAGTGGCGCCCGGGCACGGCCAGGCGTCCTGGGTGCGGGTTTTGCCTGCCTGCCAGGCCTATGACTTCGAGTACGCCGCGATGCATCTAGCAAACCCTCAGTTGCTGAAGCACGCGGTGGCACTGGCGGCCTTCCGGGCCCCCTTGGTTGCCATTCCTGTTGGAGAGGGGCGCCGGGGAGGGTTCCTGCGCGTAGACCAACCCGAGGTCGGTGAGGCGTACATGGCGGCCCTGGCAGGCCGTCCCGGATTCCCGGATCTCCGCCTTCGCACCACATGCGACGGCAAGACCATCGTCCGGTGGGGGGCCGAGCCTCCCCAGGGCAGCGCCGACGCACACGCCGAGTTCTACGGCGGAATGCCCGCCCCGGGGCAGGGACCGAGCACGCGTCCGGGAGCGGGCAGTTGGGCGGCCTCTCCACTCGGACGCGACACGTGGTCATGCGCCTGCCGATCACTCCCTCACTCTGCACGCCCCTCCTCTACCACCGAATCGGCGCCGTCGGATGGCAGCGCTTGGGAGCCTCGATGACCGCGTTACTCATCCCGCCGCCGCAATGGCGGATGCAGCTCACCGAACGCCCGTCCCCGATACCGGGGAGAGCCGCCATGGACGTGGTCCAGGTCGGTGTTGGTCTCGGCGGTCCCGCACTGGCTCCGCTCATGGAAAGGGGCATGGTGGGGCCGGTGCTGATCTGCCCGCGTCACCAGCTGCTGCACGTGCCGGTGGTCGACCAGGCGAGTGCCTGGTGGCGGCGCGCCCCGCACTCACAGTGCCGCCCCGGACAGCAGTGGCAGTGCACCGACCTGGCGGAGTGTGGTCCCGCGCAGCCCTGCTGCCGTGTTTGGCTCTTGCCGCCCTGCGACGTGCCCTTCACCGCTGATGCTGCCCGGTCGCTGTTCGACGGGCTGAGCACGATCCGTGCACAGATGTCTTACCGGCCTCGGCCCCGGGAATCGTTCTCCCAGGACGAGCCGATGGCGGACTGGCCCGCGCACGGCGTGCCCATCGACGACCGCGAGCATGTTCCACGCCCATGGGTGCCGACCTCGTCTTGCGCTTGAACCTGTCGCCCTCGTCGCGATGCCAGACCGGCTCGCACTCCGCCCCCCTCCTTGTGGGGTGCCGTCCGCTGTCGAGCGCTAGCTGATCCGTCCGTCGCTGTCCAACCCGTCCTGCGTCTCCTGAGGAACTCCATGCCGCACCCACCCCCGCCCGCCCGCCAACCGCGCACCGGCCGATTCGATCCCACGGCCTCAGGAGCGCTGGCCGGGCTGCGCGGGCAGCTGACGCGCACGATAACGATCCCGGCCGCTGTCGCGGTGTCCGCGGTGGTCATCGACCCTGTGTGGTCTGCCTCGGTGGGACTGCCCGGATGGGTGGCGACGACCTGCTCGGTGTGCGTGGTGGCGGGTTCCTTCCTGGCCACGCGGTGGCGCGCCGGATGCCTCGTGAGTTTGTTCCACCAGCGCACCGTGCAGCTCGCGGAAGAGCACCAGGCGGCGGCCCAGGCTTCGGCGCAGCAGGCCCGGCAGGAGCTGGCTGGCCAGCGGAAGAACCAGGCCGCCTACCAGGACGAACTTGGCCAGTGGGCTCAGGCTGTGGTGGCGGAGATGGAGGCACTTCGTGCCGCCCTGACGGATACACCCAGCAGCGGATCGAGCGAGCAGCCCAGCGCGTTCGACGGGGGAGGGGACCCGCTGCAGGCTGTGCACGCCGCGGTGCAGTTGCTGGGCACTGCGGTGGGCCAGGCTCAGTCCCTGGCCACGGCGCGGGGGGAACAGGCGGCGCTGCTGACCCTGGGGCGCCGCTCGGAGGCGGTTCTGGCAAAGGTTATCGAGGGGTTCGACACCGCGGAGAAGCACACCGACGACCCGGAGCAACTCGCGCGACTGTGGCGGCTTGATGGGCAGGTCACCCGCGCGGTGAGGTTCGCCCGGTCCGCCGCGGTGCTCGGCGGTGCGCGCGGCCACCGGAACCTGAAGCCCATGCCGTTGTCGACGGTGCTCACCCACGCGGTGGCGGAGGTCACGAATTACGAGCAGGTGCGTGTGCCGCCTGACGTGCAGCATGTTCTGCCCGGCAATGCCGCCTATGACCTCGTGCACATCACGGCGGAACTCCTGGAGAACGCCACGGCGTTCTCGCCCCCGGGCACACCGGTCGAGGTCCACGTGTCGACGGTCAACACGGGTGTGGCCATCGAGATCGACGACCGGGGAATCGGATTCGGGCGCGCCGAGCGGGAGCGGTGGAACCGGCTGCTGGCCGAACCGGATGCACGGCAGCGCAGTGAGTCGCTGAAAGAGTGGCGTATCGGACTGTGTGTGGTGGCTGAGCTGGCTGCCCGCCGTGGCCTGCGCGTGGAGCTCCAGGAGAACGTCTTCGGGTCCACCCGTGCCGTGGTCATCGTGCCCCAGCATCTGCTCCACACCGAGGAGCCCGAGACCCTACAGGACCAAGAGCACTCGGACAGCGACAGCGCCACCAGCGGTTCGGCCCTCTGTGAAGAGGACATGGCGCTCCCCCACACCCTCCAGGGCGGCACCGAGTCCCTGCCGGTCGCCGCAGAAGACCCGTGCAGGGCAGCGCTCCCTGCACCCCATTCGGCACCAGCCGAGCCTCCGGCGCCCGCTGCGACGGCGTCGGGGCTTCCGACGCGGCGCCGCGGCACGTCGTACATGGCGCCGGAACTGCGAGGCGCTGCCGTCCCTGGCGGGGATGACGCGCCTCCGCCGCAGGCCAGCAACCCGGGTGCGGCGGTGCGTGCCGCTCAGCGCGGCTGGTGTAGCTCGCAACGTGAAATCGACTCCTCTACCCCCCACTCCAGTCAAGGAGAGCGTTCGTGACCTCCGTGCCTCATTCGACGCATGCCCAGAGCCTGGTACTGGCGGACTTCCTCAACGCGACGGCCGGGGTCGACGCCGTCCTCATGGCGTCGGAGGACGGGCTACCGCTGGGCTTTGCGGGCGTCTCCGCCGAAGCGCACGAGCCGCTCAGCGCCGTGGTCAGCACCATGTTCAGCCTGACGCAGCAGGTCGGAATGCTGGCTCTGGGAGACCCGGGTGCCGTGGCCTACCAGATGGTGGCCTTCGAGTCGGGGGAATCGGTGGTGATGGTGCGCGGCCACGCGAACACCGTGGTAGCGGCGGTCGTCCCCATGGGCGCCGATCTGGAACAGGTCACCAACGCGGTGAACCTGCTGGCGCGGCAGCGGCCCGTGTCGCTGTCGGTGGACTCTCGGTCAAAGCCGCTGCCCCCCGAGGGGAGCGCGCAGTGAAATGGAGGACCTGACTGAGGACACCGTCCTCCGCGGACCGGTGCGGCCCTACGCGCTGTTGGGCGGGCAGCCCCGGCCCGACCGGTACCTGGATCCCGGGGTCCTCCTGACACGCAGCGCCCGGCCGCCCAAGGACCACACCTTGAGGCCCTTCCACGCCGAACTGCTCTCCTGCTGGGAGGGCACCGGGGATGTGGTGCTGTCGGTCACGGAGATCGCGCACGGCGTCGGCACCACCTTGCAGCAGGCCGGGATGGGGCTCGCCGACCTGATGCACGACGGCTATCTCATCAGCCCGACCCCTAAGGAGTACGCCGATGGTGCCCACACCAAAAAGGAGCTGCTGCACCGTGTTCTCGACGGACTCCGCGCCGCCCAGTGAGCGGGCCCTGGTCCCGGAGGTGAGCCTGAAGCTGCTGGTAGCGGGCGGCTTCATGGTCGGCAAGACCACGTTCGTCGGCTCGGCCAGTGACAGTGACATCAAGCCCCTGCAGACCGAGGCTGCCTTGACTTCGGCTGGTGAGGGCATCGACCACTTCACCGGGGCCGAGCCCAAGACGACCACGACCGTCGCCATGGACTACGGGCGCCTCACCCTGCGCCAGAGCGACATGAACGTGCAGCTGCTGCTGTATGGGACGCCGGGGCAGGACCGCTTCTGGTTCATGTGGGACCTGCTGGCCAAGAACGCGTTGGGGGCCGTGGTCCTGGCAGACACCCGGAAGCTGACCGGCTGCTTTCCCGCGGTGGAGTTCTTCGAGACCCTCCGTCTGCCCTTCCTTGTCGCCATCAATGAATTCGAAGGCGCGCGCCGCTATCCCCCCGAGGCGGTCAGCTCGGCCCTGAGCCTCGATGCGCGGGTGCCGGTGGTGTGCTGCGACGCCCGCGAACGGGACTCGGCCCGCCACGTGCTGATCAGCCTGGTCGAGTACGCCCACAACCTCCTCCCGGCCTGAGTCCAGCCGCCCTTGATTAGGAGCCCTCGATGTCCACGCCTGGCCCCCCGCACCTCTCCTCCCCGACCATGAAAGCGCCGACCGCTATGCCGGAGGGTGCCCAGCAGCGGCGCGCGGTCCTGGAACGCCTCGATCTGGCTCGACACGAGCCGAACAAGGTCTTGGACGCGTTCGCCACTAGCGTCGCCGAGGAGCTGGTGGCGCTGGGGGGTCTGCCCGACGGGGTGGACGGCCTGTACGCCATGGCCAACTTGATCGGTGACAAGGGCCAGTACTTCGCGGGGCTGCACGTCCCCCGGCTGTCCGCGGGCGCCAGCCAGGCAGCGCCCGTCGCGTCCCGTTCCGTCAGCCGGACCATGGACTTTAACGAGGGCTGGTGCGTGCACACCATCGAGCGGCACGCCGCTCTTCCGCTAAGGGACGTCTACGAATTCCCCCGCTTCGGGGGCAACCGGGCCACCTACAGGCTCGGCGCCAGGGCCTACCTCGGTATGCGCGTCGTCGACCCGGATACCGGCGTGCCGTTCGGCACCATCTGCGCCGTGGCGACACGGCCCACCGCCTGGACCAAGAGCCATGTCGACCTCATCAAGGGCCGGGCTCTCCAGTTCAACACGTGGGTCATCACGCGCGACCCCCAGGACCTCCGCCTCGCATCGTCCCCTGCCACCCGCTACGAGGGAGTGCCCGATGACCCTGCCAGCACGAAGTAGCCAGCCCGCACCGGTCCTGGCGCTGAAGAGCGACATAGCGCTGACCCCCGGCCAAGTCGCCTTGCACACCGCAGTCGGGGACTTCATCGAGCGCGAACTCGTGCCGCGCGTTGCCGACATGGAGTCCAAGGGCACACACGCCGACACCGGCCTGCCGCGCCTGATGGGCGAGTTGGGCTGGCTTGGGGTGTTCGTCGACCGCGAGTACGGGGGCCTGGATCTGGGCCATGTGTCCCGCGCGCTGGTGTGCGCCGCGCTCGGATACGCCAACGGCGCGGCCGCCGCGATCTACCAGGCGTCCCTCATACCCACCTTCGCGATCCGTCACCTGGGCCGTGACGAGCAGCGCCGGGAGTGGCTGGAGCGGATCTGTGCGGGTCTGTGGGCGACGATCGCGGTCACCGAGCCGGACGGCGGCAGCGACATCCTGGCCATAGAGACCACCGCCCGGCGGCAGGCCGATGGCTCCTACCGGCTGGATGGCCGCAAGTGCTTCACCGGGAACTCCGGCATCGCGGGCGTCCACCTCATCGTGGCCCGCACCAGCGCTCCCGAGGACCGCTCCCCGCACGCGCTGTCCGCCTTCCTCGTCGACGCGGGCCAGCCCGGACTCACCGTCACCCAGCCGCGCCTGGTCGGCCTGCACGGCTTCACCCTCGGCGAGCTGGAGCTGCGCGATGTGCGGGTTCCCGCCGACCGGCTGCTCGGACACGAAGGCGACGGGTTCGCCGCAGCCACCGGGGCATCTGTGGTGTGCGGGCGGCTGAACCTCGCAGCCGTCATGCTCGGCCTGCACCACCGGCTGCGCGATGACACCGTCGCCTTCCTGACGGCCCGGGCCCGCAAGGGAGCCAGGCTGGCCGATCACCCGGTGGTCTCCCACCACCTCGCGGACATGGAGTCCCGGCTGATGTCCGCCGAGTCGTCCGTGCTGGATGCCGCCCGCCTCCTGGACCACGCCAAGGCGTGCGACACCCAGCTGTTCCACACCAAACTCCACAGCAGCCAGATGGCCAGCGCCAACACGCAACTCGCTGAGGCGCTCTTCGGGGGCTACGCGATCCTCGCCGACTCTCCCCTGGCCCGCACGGCCCGCGACATCCGTCACACTCACGCCCCCGCAGGCCCCGACGACATCCAGCGCCACCGGATCGGCGAAAGCGTCCGCGGAGTGCACCGCGGTTCCTGGTCCGGCCGCTTCGCCCGCCTCACCCCGCACTGCGCCCCCGCAGCCTGACCGTAGCGGACGACTGCTCTGCTGAAAGGGAACGCCCCGTGACTGTCGTCTACGAGATACGCCCCCTGACCTGCGACGACCAGGTCGCAGCCCTCCACCTCGTGGAGGAGCGAGTGCGCTGGTCCATGCGGCACCGCCAGCCGTGCAACACCCGCGATCTGAGCGCCGCCATCCACGCCGGTACCGGAATGGTGGGGTTCTGCGCAGAGGGGGTGCTGGACGGCCTGCTGCACCTGGACCACGGCCCGCTGCCCGGCCACTGGCCCGACGCCCACCGCGCCGTGCCCAGCCTGCGCATCGTGTCCGCGTGCACCCGAGTCGGCCAAGCACCGGTATCCGGCGCGCTGATGACCAGGTGGGCCCGCGACTTCGCTGCCCGCGCGGGCCTGGAACAGCTCTGCCACGAGATTCCGGTGGACACCTGCGGTGCGCACACGCGGCTGGTCACCCACCTGACGACGCTCTGCGGCTGGGAGTTCGCCGCCGCGGCAGGCACCGGCCACCGATACACGCTCTTGGTGTGCACCGCCCGGGCCGATCCCACCCTGGCCCACCAGGTCCACTGCCGCGTGCCAGTGCCAGCACCAGCCAGGCCGCGCGGCGCACTCACCTGACCCCCCACCCCACACCAGGCCCCGCCCCAGCCCCGCGCGAGAACTCCCCCCCGCCCCCTGAGGGCACAACGCCCCTTCCTCCGCCTCCCACCACGCCATCGCCCGCCCCGCTCACCGCGTATACGCCCTGGAGCCGCCTTCATGCCCGCCATGCCCGCCGTTGCACCCGTCGCCTTGATGGACCTGGACGGCACGCTCACCGACCATGCGGCGGCGCTCGCACAGTGGTCGGCGGAGTTCGCCGCCAAGCACGGCATCCCCGTCTCCCGGATCAGGGGAATCGCAGAGCAGTACGCCTACCGGCACGACGTTCTGCGCGCGCTGCGCGACGAACTCCGCCTCTCGACCTCGGTGCTCGACCTCCTGCAGGAATACCGGATGCGCTCGGCTGAGCTCGTGCCGGTCCGGCCGAAGGTGTGTGCTGCCCTGCGGCAGCTCGCCGATGCCGGGTGGCGGCTCGGTGTCGTCACCAACGGCGCCCCCGGCCCGCAGCGACTCAAGCTCGAAGTCGCCGAGCTGAGCGACTGCTTCGACGTGATCGTCATCTCGGGTGCGTGCGGGCTACGCAAACCGCACCGGGCGATCTTCGAGCTGGCGCTGGACGCCCTGGACGCGGACGCCTCGATGGCGGTCATGGTCGGAGACGACCTCAGGACCGACATCAAGGGCGGCACCGCGGCGGGGATGAACACGATCTGGGTTTCCGGGCAGCGCACGCGGACCGCCCAGGACCCGGCGCCGACACACACGACCACCACCACGGTCGACGCCATCGAGGCCCTCCGGTGCGGCCGGGTCGCGCCAAAGGCCCTCACCACCCCCGCCTAGCCGCGCCGCCGCGTGGCCCTCGACCCCGCCCCCCCCGCCCCCGTCTCCCGCTTCTGGATGCGTTGATGCTCCCTGCTCCCTACCAGGTCTGTCCTGTGTCGCCAGCCCATCGGCCTGCCGTCCTCCGCATGGTGAAGGCTCGTCAGCGCTGGCTCGAACAGAGCGGCCTGCCCGGCGACCTTGAGCCCGTGTGGTCCGCGCTCGGTGACGGACCGGGGGCCGTGGTCCTCACCGAGGACAGCCAGCCCCTGGGCGTGATGCGCGTGGAGCTGGCCCCCGACCTGTCCTGGTGGACTGCGGAGCAGCGGGCGCAGACCAGCGTGCTGATCTCCGCGGCCTGTACCCTGCCCGGCCGCTCGGATCGCCCGGGCAGGCTGCTGACGCTGTGGGCCCGCCACTACACCAGTTGTCTGGGGCGCCGGTGGGTGCGGTGTGAGGTTCCCAGCGGCGACGAGCTGAACGGCAGGCACAGCAGCAAGTTCGCCTACCTCATGGGCACCTGCGGGTGGCAGCGCGCGGGCACGCGCACGTGCCGTGGAGGGGGTTCGGTCGTGATGCTGCAGACCTCGGCAGAGGTGCTGCCCAGCCTGCCCGCTCTGGTCGCCAGCAGCGTGCCCGTGCCCGCACCGCCCGCTGACGCGCCCGCGGCGCGCTGAGCGCTCTGCCGCCTTGTCGGGCGCATTGCTGCGCCCGCGTGGAGGCCACCTGCCACCGCACCCGCACCCGCACCCGCACCCGCACCCCAGGCTCTCTTCCCACCCGTGGCTTCGGCTCGAAGCCTCCCTGCCAGGACGGATCTCATGGCTCCACTTGAGCAGTACGCACTCATCGGCGGCTTACAGACGGCCGCGCTGGTGCGCCTGGACGGCACGGTCGACTGGATGTGCCTGCCGCGCTTTGACTCCCCCGCCGTGTTCGCCGGGCTCTTGGGCACGGCCGACAACGGCTTCTGGCGGCTCGGGCCGACCCCCGACGCCGGGCAGGCGCCGCCCCCCGCGACCTGGCGCGGCTACCGCGGGGAGTCGCTGATCCTGGACTCGTGGTGGGAAACCCCGCACGGCCTCCTGCGGGTCACCGACTTCATGCCCCCAAAGGAGGGGCCACCGTGCCTGGTGCGCATCGCCCAGGCGGTCACCGGCAGGGTGTCGGTGACCTCCACGATGAACCCGCGCTTCCACTACGGCCGCACCGCGCCCCTGGTGACCACCGAGGACGGGCGGATGCGGGCGGTCGCCGGATCGGACGCGGTGTGGCTGGACACCGACGCCCAAGCCCCCACCCAGCACGCGCAGTTCTCCCTGACCGCCGGGCAGCGGGTGACCCTCACCCTGAGCTGGGGGCCCTCCCACGCCCCGCCGCCGCGGCGGCTGGACCTCACAGCGGCGCTGGAGGCGCTGGAGGCCACCGAGGAATTCTGGGCTCAGTGGATATCGGCCTGCACCCATGACGGCCCCTACCCGGCCGCCGTAATCCGCTCGCTGCTCACGCTGAAGGCCCTGACGTACGCGCCCACCGGCGGGATCGTCGCGGCGCCGACCACCTCGCTGCCCGAGGACATCGGCGGCTGCCGCAACTGGGACTACCGCTTCACCTGGCTGCGCGACGCCGCCATCACGCTGGTCTCGCTGCTGCGCTGCGGCTACCGCGAGGAGGCCCGCGCCTGGCGCGAGTGGCTGCTGCGCGCGGTCGCGGGCGACCCGGAGAACCTCCAGATCATGTACGGCGTCGCCGGGGAGCGCGAGCTGCCCGAGCGGGAACTGCCGTGGCTGGCGGGCTATGAGGGCTCGGGGCCGGTGCGGATCGGCAATGCCGCCGCCACGCAGTGGCAGCTGGATGTGTACGGCGAGGTGATCGAGGCCCTCTACCTCAGCGCGCGCCGCGGTCTGATACTGGATGCGCCGCTCCGCGGGCTGCTGGTCCAGCTGGTGCAGACCGTCCAGGAGCGGTGGCAGGAGCCGGATGAGGGCATCTGGGAGGTGCGCGGCCCGCGCCGCCACTTCGTGCACTCCAAGGTGATGGCCTGGGTCGCCGTCGACCGCACCATCAAGCTCATCGAGTCCGGCGACGCCGACGGCCCCCTGGACCGCTGGCGCGACCTGCGCGACGACATCCACCGGGAGATCTGCGAGAAGGGCTACGACAAGGGGCGCAACACCTTCACGCAGTCGTACGGCTCCAAGGAGCTGGACGCCTCGCTGCTGCTGATCCCGCAGGTGGGCTTCCTGCCCCCGGACGACAAGCGCGTCATCGGCACCATCGAGGCCATCCAGCGCGAGCTGTCCACGCCCGACGGCTTCATCCTGCGCTACCCGACCTCCGGTGACGACGCGGGCGTGGACGGCCTTCAGGGCGACGAGGGCGCGTTCCTCGCCTGCTCGTTCTGGCTGGCCCAGGCCCTGACGCTGATCGGCCGCGTGGACGAGGCCCGCAAGCTCTTCGAGAAGCTGCTCACCCTGCGCAACGACCTCGGCCTGCTCGCCGAGGAGTGGGACCCGCGCCTGCAGCGCCAGGTCGGCAACTTCCCCCAGGCCTTCAGCCACGGCCCGCTCATCGAGGCCGCGCTGGCCCTCAATCACGCCGACGGCTACTGCGAGGGTGGTGAGAGCCGATGACGCCTACCGTCCCCCGGGCGGCCGCCCTCCAGAGCCTGCTGTCCTTCCTGCTCCGGCTGGCCCCGGGGCAGGCCTGGTGGCAGCACCAACAGGCTCTCTACGGCCCCTTCGCCACCTTCTCCCCCGCCCCCCGCGCCTGTGGTGTTCCTGCGTCCGCGCGATGGGCGGCCCGCCCTAACCGGCTGGCCGACCGGTTGATGTGCCGGGGTGGGTGGTCATGACCCGCCCCTGGCCGCCCCAGGCATGCCGGGTGTCCCTGCCCCGCGCCGGTGGGGCGGCGGCCGGACACATCGCCACGGGCACGGCCCTCGCGAACACCGCCGAGGACCCGCGCAGGCTGTGCGCGTGGCGCCAGGCGCAGCAGCACCGCCTCACCCGCACTCCCACTCAGTCCAGGGTGCTCGCCTACGTCCTGGTCAGGTCCGCCCAGGACTTTAGCGGTCGGCTCGCCCTGGCCCGGCGGCACGCGGAGGGCCAGGGGCTGCATGTGGTGCGCACCGTCGTCGAGGAGCACTGGCGCACCGACCCGCTGCTCCGTCCTGGCCTGGCCGGGGCACTGGCTGCGATACGGCGCCGCGAGGCCGATGGCCTGGTCTGTGTCTCACGCACCGACATCTCCTCCAGCGGCGCCCTCTACGTCGCCTTCCTGCACGTGCTGCACGGCGCTGACGGCTTCTTGTCCTTGCAGCGCGCCGAAACCACCCCCTGACCGTCTGGATCCAGCTCATGCCCGCACACCCCTCGCCCGGCCCGACGCCGCACCCGTCGCAACACCCGCTCCCGACGCCGCCCTTGCCTCGCACGGGGCACGACCCCGACCACCGTGGAACCGCCAACTACCTCGCCGGGGCGCAGACCGGAGCTGTCGTCCAGGCGGGCACCATCACGGGCGATGTGATTTTCCAAGCGGCAGCCCGCTACGGGCCGCCCCTGCCCCGCCAGCTCCCCCCGGTCACGGCGGCCTGGGTCGACCGCGTACCGGATCTGACGTGGCTGGGCGAGCTCGCCCGCCAGAAGCCGGTCGCGGGCGCACACCAGATCGTGGTCCTCCACGGCCGCGCGGGCATCGGCAAGACGGCACTGGCCATACGGGCCTTGGCCGAGCTGGGCGCGGCCTATCCCGGAGGCCAGCTGTATGTGGACTTGCGTGGGTACGCCCCTGAGGGGCCGCGCCCGCTGACCGACACGCTCGCGCTGCTGATGGGCGCGGTGTGGGCGGGCCCGGTGCCCGCAGCGCCCGAGCAGCTGGCCGCAGGCTGGCGTTCGGTGAGCGCCGCCCGCGACCGGCTGTGTGTGCTCTTCGACAACGCCGCGTCCGCCCAGGCCGTCATGGAGCTGTTGCCGGGCGGCAGCGGGCACCTGATCGTGGTCACCAGCCAGCAGCCGCTGGCGGACCTGGTCGCCGAGGGCGCCGTGCTGCGCCAGGTGGGCCCGTTGCCGCGCGCAGCGGCCTGGGCCTACCTGACCCGGTGCACGCAGCAGCGGCTGACGGCCGAGCCCGAGCTGACCGAGCGTCTCGTCGACTGCTCCGGGGGCGTGCCGCGCGCCTTGACGCTGCAGGCCGCCGCGCTCACCCGCTGCGGTGACCATGCCTCCCTGGCACAGCTCGCCGCGCCCTTCCTGGCCCGCCCCGTCCCTGATCCCGTGCCCACCGACGACTTGGGAGCCTCCCTCATGGCCGACTTCGACCTCGATGCCGCCTACCGCAACCTGACACCCTCAGCCTCAGCCGCCTACCGGGACCTCGCCTTGGTGCCCGTGGTGGAGATCGGCACCTCGCTGGTGTCGGCCGTGCTGGAGGTCCAGCCCGGGCAGGCGGCGGGGATGCTCGATGACCTGGGCCGCGCCGGGCTGTTGACCACCGGGCCGGGCCACGCCGTGCGCGAGACCTTCTACCGCTGGCCCTCCGCCGCGGTCCGCGACCACGCCCGTCGGCGTGCCGCCACTGACCGGCCTCCGCAGGTACTGCGCAGGGCCCTGCTGTGGGCCGTAAACGGCGCCAACGCCGCTGAGGCGATCATCACCCCCAGCCATCACCTGCCCCTTCCCCCGCCCCTGACCCGCCACCACCAGGACAGCGACGAGTTCACCGCCAGCGCCGACCTCGCGATGGCGTGGCTGACCGCACAGGCCGAGAACCTGATCGCGCTGATCCGCGCCGCACACGCCGAGCAGGAGTACGCGGTCACCTGCTATCTGACGCTGGCTCTGTGGCCCTGGCTGCGCTCGACGCGCCCGTATCCCATCTGGATGGAGCTCCACGAACTCGCCCTCGACGCCGCGCGGCACTGCCAGGACGAGGTCTGCGAACCGGAGGTAGAGCTGCGGCTGCTCAACACCCTTGGCATCGGCCAGCGCGGCGCCCGTCAACTGACCGACGCTATCAGGACGTTCACCCAAGTCCTCTACCTGGCTGGCCGCCAGGGCAACAACCGCATGCAAGGCCAGGCCCTGCACGAGCTGGGCGCCACCCACGTCGAGACCAAAGAGGAAGACCCCGGCCAGCCCGAGGACCTCCTGCATCAGGCACTCGACTTCCTGCGCCGGGCCCGCGAGATCCGCACGCAGCTCGCCTACACCCGCGGGGTGGCACTGACCGACATCGTCAGCGCCCAGGCGCACTTCCTCCTGCACAACCACCCGAAAGCCGCGGCCCTGCTGGACACAGCACGCACCACGCTGCTCGCCGAAGGCGATCGGTATGACGCCGCCCGCGCGCTGGCGTGGTGCGGCCGCAACAGCGCGCACAGCGGCAACTTCGCCGACGCGCCGATCACGCTGCGGGTCGCGCAGCAGGAGTTCGACCAGGTAGGGGCTCACCACTGGGTGGCACGCACCGAGGAGTGGCTGGGTGAAGCCGCGCAGCTCGACGGCGACCGTGAGACGGCGCGTGCGCACTTCACGCGGGCCCGGGATCTCTACCAGCCGCTGAACACCCACGACACGGCACGGCTGACCCAACGGATCACCACCCTCGCCTAGTCCGCCACCGGCGGCCCCCGAACCGGCCGCCCCCTCCTGCCTACCAGTAACGGAAAGCGACATGCGTCACCCCTTGCTCGTCGTGAGCGCCGCCCTCACCGGCGCGGCCGCTGTCTACGCCCTGCACCGCCTGCACAAAACTCTCCTGGAGGTGGGGATTCACCGAGCCCGCCTCGCCATCCTGAGCACCGCCGTGGCCCACCCCGAGCTGGACCCGCTCTGGGAGACCGCCCACCCCGACGACGTCGAAAGGCAGCAGTCCGGAGCGCTACTGCTGCTCCAGGCATGGGTGGAGCACTGGCGGGTCGGCCTCAACGTCGGCGTGCACACGGCCGTCCAGATCAGGCGCAACGCCGCAGCGTTCATGACCGCCCCTCTCGCCAGGACGATGCGGCGCCTGACGCGGACGCAACGCGCGGCGCAGGCCCGCCCCCACAGCAGCGACCCCGCTCTCGCCCAGATCCTCGACGACGCCTACGCGGACGTCGAAGGCCCACACGACGAGAAGGTGGCCTGACCATGCCGAGGACCGGCATCAGCACCGCCGCCGCCAAGAACCCCACCCTGGCCCGCCCCCGGCGCCGCCTCACCCACCGGCACTGGATACTGCCCACCACGGTGCTCCGCGTCGCCAACGGCGAGCATTTCCAGGCAGTCCGTGTCGCCTTCGGCGACGCCCAACGGGCCCTGAAGGCCGACCCGGACCTGCGGGAAGGGCCGGTGATCTGCGGCAACGGCAACGGCCACATGATCTTCCTGCTGCCTCCCGGCACCCGGCCGGACCAGTGGGATGTGCCGGGAACCCGATTCCTACGCGACGGCGTCACGGTGGAGGTCCCGCCCGTCTGCGCCGTGCGCGGCCCCGATATCCACTGGCTCACCCCACCGTACGCACACCGGCCCCTGGATGGGGCCCGCCTTCGCCACGCCCTGACCGGCACACCTCGCGCACCATCACGCCGGCCCCCGGCACAACGCGCGACCCGCTCGTAGAGCGCGCCGTCCTCCTTGCGAAATCGATAGAAACCGTCCCAACTTTCCAGGTAGGCAACTACGATGTGTCAGCACAAACCGCCGTGCCCGCCAGCAGACTCCGCCGACCGGGTGGCCGCGGCCCTCGTGGAGCACCACCCGGAACAGGGCTGGAGTCGGCTGTGTAACGGCGTCGTCCTCTTCGAGGACACCGGTGAGCTGCTGCCGAGCGGCGAGACCATCGCCCCCCACCGCCCGGCCCCCCGCGAGCGTGGCCGCGTGACCAACTCGACCAACGCGAAGCCCGCCCCGCTGTGCCGGCTGTGCCGTGTGGCATCACGCCGTGCCCTGGGCCACGCCATCGCCCTGCTCCTGCTCGCTACCGCCACACCGCTGTACATCACCGTGCTCGAAATCGGCGCCTTGTACGGGGTGCGCTGGTCGCCGGTCGTCGTCCGCTACTACGACCTGATCAACATCGTCGTGGCAGTTGGGATCTACTCCTGGCTGGCCCGGTTGGTGATAGGCCGCACCACCCTCGACCGGGTCTCACCACGCCAGCGAATCGTGCAGCGCACGGCAGCCCTCGTCTGCGGTTGCGCATCGCTCTTCGTGGCCAGGTACGACACCTATGACCATGCGGAGACGCTGGTATCCGCGTGGGCGCTCACGTGGCTCACAGTGGAGGTGTGCCGGTGGCACGGCATCACCCTGGAGCGGGCCTCCGCCGAGCCGGATCCGCAGCGAAGGCGAGCCCAGACGTGGGCCCTCAGCGAGCAGGCGTTCGTTGCATGCTGCGCGGGCGGGCTCGCGGCCATGGCGCTTTTACAGGCGCTGCGTTTCCTGGACGTGGGTGCTCTGCCGGTCATGGCAGGTAGCCAACTGGAGACCGTCGGCGTTACTGGCCCCGCCGACCTGCTCGTCGGGGTCGTGCTGGTCGTGGTCATCGAGGACATCGTGGTCGTCGCGGCGACCGCTGCTCTGATGCAGGCCGCGGGGCGGCCGGTCTGGCAGATCTACACCGTGGTCTGCGTGGTGGAGGTCCTCCTCCACGGGTACTTCGGGGCGCCCGCTATCGGGTTTGTGCTCTTCGCCGCTGGACGTCTCCGTATCTTCCTGCGCCACGGCCGTGTCGTGCCGCTGATCATCGGCCATCTGGTTCTTGATGTGGGCGCCGGGCTCCAGAAGCCCCTGCCGATAGTCGTCCAGGTGCTGATCGCCATCTCGGCGGGCATCCTGCTCGACAAGATCGGCAAGCGTGTGCAAGCCGCGGCCGCCGACCCCAACGAGCCGTCCGCCCAGGCCCGACCCACGGGCACCATCGCCCGCCTCACCGCCTTCCGAGACCGATTCCGGCGCTCAGCAAAGGACTCGTCGTGATCCACCTCCCCGGCGGCACGATGAACCCGCCCCCCTACGACCGCACGGCCCCCTCCAGGAGCGGGTGTGCTCTCGTCAACTGGCACCTGGAGCAGCTCCACCTGGGGGGTCTGTATCTCGACTTCACCAAGGTGCCCCGATCCATCCCGGAGGGCCTCGGCTGGTGCCGTGCCAGGCCCCTGCCCGAAGAGCTGTGGCCCGCCCGTGCGGAGCTGGCTGTGATCGTGCACTTCCACCCGGACCCTCTCTTCCGCCGCAACCCGAAAACCCAGGCTGTACCGGCCGGTGCGGTGCAGCACTGGACGCAGCGGCTGGATGCCTGCGCCACCGCGCTCGCCACCCGCGGGTTCGTCATCGAGGAGTGGGGGGTCCCCATGACCCCAGAGCTCCACTCGGGTGCCGACCTCATCGCCTACCGGCTTCCACCTGGTATCGCACCGGCCCCCCGGTCTCCCGCTGACCTGCTCTACGCACACCCCCCGCGCCCCAACTTCAGGTCAGAAGGATCCAAGACCGCGTTGTGGAAGCTGCACTCGGTACTCTCCAGAGCTGAACCGCCCCTGTGGCGCGACAATCAGGCCGCCGATACGGCGACAGGGACTGGGCGGTGCCTCGTGTACGCCGTGGATGAGAACCTGTGGCCCCCCGGCACGACCGACTGCCACCTGGTCACATGGGAGCCGGACCCACCATACCGGCGAAACCCCAACCGGCCGCTGAAGCACCAAGGAGCGTACGCGCACTGGGCGCAGGGCATCGCCCACCTGACCAGAACGCTCGTGGACGCGGACTACGTGATCCGGCGCCGCGAGCGACCGTCGAACCCTGATCTCGACAACAGCATCACGTTCCTCGTCTACGACGAGATCCCCCCGGGAACCACTCCCGCACCCGGTGCGTATGGCGGCAGGCCCGCCACCCGGCCGCGCTGGGCGCCAGCGCGGCCATGAACGCCCGACTCTGCTTGTTACCCGTCAAGGGCGCGACGGGTTCGCCTCCCCTGGCAATGGCCTGGCCTGGGGAGGCGAACCCTCGTTGTGGGGCCGGTTCAGCGAGGAGCTACCCAGCTGCCTCGATTACGCGACTGAGCAGGCCACGCCCCAATTGGTATCGCGGCCGACGTGGCTCACAAAGGAGTTCCAGGTGCTGCTGCTGACGACGAAGGCGGGGCCGCTTCTGACCTTGGAGTCCCGCACGCCGACCCGTCGGCAGTGGGGAAGGGTTGACGTAACGGTTCTCAGTCCTGGCGCGCGCTCGTGTAGGAAATGCCTGGAGTGGGCCCCGGTTCTTCATGGGAGATCAGCATGTGACCGATGAGTCCGCGTTCCGTGCCACCACCATGGCCAAGCATCCGCACACCCGGGTCGTCGCGGCCGAGATCGCCGTACAGGAGCCTACCGCGAAGATCGCCGCCCCTGCGTTCTCCGCCCTCAGACGCCTGGCTTCCAGCCGCGGAGCTCGATGTGGGAGATTTTGGCTCCCTCTGCGAGTCGGCCGGTTTCCACCATCCAGTCGGTGATGGCTGTGGTCACGTCGCCGTGGGCGCGGGTGACGCGCTGCTGCCATTCGCGGGCATCGAAGCCGGTGCCGGAGTGCCCGTAGCGGCGTTCTTCTGTGCCGTCGCGGCGCTGGACGACGTGGTCGCGGACGCGGGGGCTGTCGTCGTCGCGGCCGGAGTCGATGAGGAAGCGGCCCTTAGAGGCGCGCACGGTGAAGGCGATGGCGCCATCGGACTCGGCGGCCGCGTCGACGATGGGCTTCAGTCGGGAGGCGCCGGCCGCGACGTGCTGACGCCCGGCGCGTGCGTAGCCGGATGTCCACTGGTCGTGGGGGGCGTGTTGCAGGGTGTCCTTCTGCCGGACGCGGGCGAGTCGGCCGGCTTTGGTGCGGCGGGGCTGGATGTACCGGCCGGCGAGTGTCTTGAGTGCCGTGACATCGCGCGGGCCGCCGGCCTGTACCTCCTGGACGACGGCGCGCAGGGCCTCGACGTAGGCCTGCCCGGCGCCGGGGCCGCGGGTGTAGAAGTGCGACACGATCGCGGAGTTACGGCTGAGGATCTCGGCGACCTGCCGTTTGTTGAAGCCCTCGTCCAGGAGCACGTTGGTCAGGCGTGCGGCCTCGTTGGGGGGTTGTGGTCTGGCTCGGCGGCGCGGTGGCATCGGCTGGTCCTCGGAGGGTGTCAGATGGTGGAGGTCTGCTGCTCTTCCAGGTAGGCCCGGCCCAGGACCTGGAGGGTGTAGAAGTCGCTGTCGCTGGTGGGGGCGGGCGCCGGGTTGGGGATGAAGCCTTTGAGGAGGTAGTCGCCGGGCTTGCCGTGGTAGGGCCAGCTCGGGTTGACGGTGGTGTAGATGGCGTCCGTGCGCAGGGCGACGACGGTGTGCGGCGGCAGGTGCAGGGCTCCGACGTGGGTGGTCTGGCCTTCGGTGGTCTTGGCTCGGGTGGAGAGCAGTGCGGCGCGGGCGGCGGACCAGACTCCGGCGGCCCATTCGGGGTGGGCGTTGGGGTTGCGGCTCATCTTGGCCTGCTCCCAGGTGATGCTCGTGGAGTCGACGGTCTTGATGCGTGCGCCCTTGGGGATCTGGTTCTCGCGGTCGCGCGGGACGGTGCCGGTGGTGATGGTGGGCCGCTGGGCGAAGCCGCCGATGCCGTAGAGCAGGATGCTGCGTACGGCGCGGGAGGCCAGTTTGTAGGCTCGCCGCAGGTCCTCGGTGCCGGCGGCTTCGGCCATCGCGCCGAGCTCGGCCCATGCCTGCTTCAGGCGCTCGGACCATTCCTTGAGCGGGGTGCCGCTCTCCCAGACGAGGCCGTCGAGGACCTCGACGTGCCAGGGCGTGATCGGGTTGCGCAGCGCGAGGTTGACCTCGGCGCCGCCCGCCCAGGTGACGAAGGTGCGGCCGGCTTCGTGCGGGTACATCCATGCGCGCTCGCCCTCGATGGCGAAGGGCAGGATGCCCACGTGTTCCCAGCCGTCCGGGATGGTGACCTTCACCCGCCAGTGGGAGGGGCTGAAGAGCGCGTCGGTCTGCTGCTTCTGCGTCCAGGAGGCAAACGTGCGGGCGGTGACGCGCTGGGGAATGCCGACGCCCGAGGCCCAGGTGTGCTTGCCGTAGGCCAGGGTGCGGTCGAACTCGTAAAGCTCGGGAAGCTGTTCGGGGACGCGGGGTGGGGTGATGAGCTCGGTGCGTCCCTGGCCGGAGGTGGCGTGGAGGAGCTGGCGGATTTCGTCGGACAGGACGGGGTAGCCGTCGGCCCAGCGGGCGCCCTCCTTGGTGGGGATGGTGCGGCTCCACAGGTCGCGGCCGGTCTGGCTGGGCGAGCCCATGAGGACGACGTCGGGCCAGCTGCGCTTGAGGGCCTGCCAGAGCAGGGTGAAGGCGTGGCGGATGGTGGCGACGTCGGTGTCCTCCGGGTCGAACCATTCACGGATGCTGCGGATTTCGACATGCTGCTGGCCGCGTTCCCAGCGCCCGACGGGGTTGCGTTCGTGGAGGAAGTGGCCGGCCATGGCGTCCTTCCCGCGCCGGGATTCGACCGTCCAGCCTCCCGGCATGGGTGCATCGAGCCAGTGGTGGACCGCGTCCTTGAGGTAGGGGTAGCGGTCAGCGTCGCGGTGCCAGGGGTCACCGGCGGTGATGTAGATGCGCTCGATGGTGTCGGGGACGTGTGCGAAGACAGCGGTGAGGATCTCGTCGGCGCTGGCGTGGCCGAGGTCGAGGCGGATGCGCTGGTCGCGGTGGATCAGGTCGCCGGTGCTGGCATCCAGAAAGACGGTGGGCCGCACCTGCTGAGTGAACGTGGGCCGCTCGGAGACGAGGTTGCGGGCGAACTGGAGCCAGCGGTCGCCGCTCTCCCCCTCGGGGATCGTCGGCAGCTCCCGAGGGACAGGAGCGGCCCCAGTCGGCTCGGCCTCGACGGCCGCCGACGCGGGGGCTGGCGCTGCGGGAGACGGCGGTACCGGGCTCAGCGCGGGGCCTTCGTCGGGGGCCGCGGCAGGCTCGACGGCTCCGGGCTCGGGCGCGGCCGTGTCGCGCTCGTCGTGTACGGGCACCGGCGTCATCGCCGGTGCTGCCGCACCCGGGCCCGGGGCCGGGGTGGCGTGCGGAGCGGGAACGGCGGCCGGCGAGGGCTGGGAGGCCGGGGAGTCGGGGCCCAGGTGCGGGGCGCGCTCAACGACCTCGTGCACGGAAAGGCCGGCAGCCGGGGCGATCCTGTCGGCCTTGGCCTTGGAGTAGCCGGCCACCGCCTTGAGGGTCCGGTCGCGGCGGTCTTCGAGCTTGCGCAGCGCCGCCTGGGCCTTCTTGATGTCGTCCCGCAGACCGCGCAGTTCGGCGAGGCCCGCGTTGTATTTCTTGCTGTCCATGGGCTCTGCTACTCCACTCGGTGCTGTGGGCGGGTCGTGAGGGTGACCGTGTAGTGGGGCGGGACGGAAACGGTGAGGTGGTCCTCGTTGAGGACGATCACTGCCTGGCCGACCACGGCGTGGTGCGCCGGTTCGCTGCCCGGTCGGGACGGGTCTCCCTGGGCGAGGGCGTTCAGGGGGAGCAGCTTCACGGGAATGCCCTCGCCGACCTTCCAGGTGGGGGCGGGGGCGTTCAGGTGTGCGGCGTAGGTGGTTGAGGGCTGGCCGTGGAAGACGATCCGCCGGCGGGGGTGATCGTCCGTCCAGTGCCATCCGTCCACGTCGTAGACGGCCATGGTCTCTCCGCGGCGGCAGGCCATGACGACAGCGATGCGGTCGGGGTCGAAGAGCTGGACCGTGGTCGATCTGCCCGCCCATGGCGACCAGGCACCGAGGACGACGTCACCCTCTGGTGTTATGCCGCGTTCGACTTCGCCCCATCTCCGCGTGACGTTGACGGCCAGGACCTGGTTCTGGTCGGCGTGCCGTTCCGTCATGCCGCCCCCTCACTCTGTGTGTGCCCCAACTCTAGAATTCCTAAGAATACTTCCGCAACACCTTTCGCAAGAGTTCAACCGGCTGCGGATCGTT
Organism: Streptomyces sp. NPDC053474; assembly: GCF_044544845.1. Taxonomy (NCBI): domain Bacteria; kingdom Bacillati; phylum Actinomycetota; class Actinomycetes; order Kitasatosporales; family Streptomycetaceae; genus Streptomyces; species Streptomyces sp. NPDC053474. The sequence continues at coordinate 118,885 of NZ_JBITXV010000017.1, read as the reverse complement.
GTCCCTCGCCGGGCGCCGTGACGCGCTGTCCGGCTCCAGAGCCGCTCAGCCGGGGCAGCGGTGTACGCGGTACCAGTGGCACATGGGCGCGGCAAGAGCGTGTCAGTCCGCTGGCGCCGTCAGGGCCGGCGAAGCTGAGCGCATGGTCTTCGTCGCTCCAACCGACCGCCACTACTGCCTTGATCCGTGGTGCGAGAACCCCGACTCGGAACTCATCCCCGAAGCCGTCTGCGGCTGCCACATCCTCACCGAGCGCGAACGCGAAGAACGAAAGCAGCAGTACCTCAAGTCGAGGGAGACGGGGGACGTCCGCCGCCCTCCGGGGTCGGCGGCGCCGGGCTGCTAGGAGGGTCCAATCGGTCATCGGCGGCGCGTTGGGCCCGCTCGTGCCGCGCCCGCGCAAGGGCCCGGGCGCGGGTGACCGCGGCCAGGTCACGCACCGGCTGGTCTGCCGTGCCGTGGTCGGAGCCCCTCTCCGGCTCGCGTGCCCAGGACCGCCGGGACGGTGCTTGGCCGGGACGGGACCGGGTGCGCGTGACGGCCTGGTGCGAGGCCAGGGCCGCGCGGTATCCGGGGGAGGGTGCCGCCTGCGGGTCCTCCGCGGACGTCGTCGCCGAGATCGACGGCTCCCCCGCGGCGGCGGCCTGTGCGGGGGCCGAGCGAGTGCGGGCGATGTCCTTCACCATGCCCGGGCCGCACATCTCGCGGAACCGGGCGAGGAGCTGCGGCTTCGACAGGCGCAGCTGGGTGAACCAGGCGGGCGAGTCGACTTGGACTTCGAGGACGCCCTCGGCCGAACGGAACGTCACGGCCCGCACGTGGGCCGCGAGCCGCGGGCCGGCGACCGTGGGCCAGTGGTCGACGATGCTGCCCCCAGCAGCGGGGGCCTCCCAGGCCCGGTCGGCCACCAGGCCCAGGAGGACCGCGGCCAGCCCTCGCGGTTCGCGCCCCTCGGCGCCTCGCCCCGGCCCCGACCGGCCGCGCGGGCGCCGCGCGGGCGCCTCGGTGGTCCGGCCGCTTCGGCGTGCGGCCTCCCTCGCGGAGCGCAGGGCGACGCGGGCCAGGTCGACACCGGAGGCGGGTTGTTCCTGCCGGTCGTTCATGCAGCCACCTGCCCGGCGTGCGTGGGCTCCAGTGGACGCCGGGCAGCGAGCGTGAGCACGCGGTCGACCAGGACGCGCCCGTACATCGACTGCGCGGTGGGGCGCCCGAATGCCTCGATGGCGGCCAGCACGAGTGCGCTCTGCCCCTGCATGACCTCCGCCCAGGCGCTCTGCCTCATCACCTGCAGGTCCTCGTGGGTCAGGTCCTGCGGGCCGGTGAGGGCCGGAACCGTCTCGCCGCGCGGAGCCGCGACGTGTATCGAGGAGACCGCCTCGGTGACCTGGCGGCGGACGGCCGCGCTGCGCGGCGCGCGCCAGGGCCCCTCGAAACGTTCCTGGCGTGCACGAACGTCCTGGATGCGGTGACGGCGCGCGGCTTCGACGGCGGCGTGCCACTGGGCCACGGCGTGTTCGCGTTTGGCCGGGGTGTCGAGGACGTCGGCGGCGCCGCGCAGCAGTACTGCCAACAGGCCTGAGGGGCGGTGGACGTTGGTCGAGCGGCCGCGCAGGTGCAGCCACGCGCAGACCTCATCCACGCTCCAACCGGCATCGGCCAGGTCCCGGATCACCCAGGCGATCCGGGGCACCGCGCTGCCGCGCAGCCAGGCGACTCGGGTGACGATCTGGCCGGCGAGCTGGAAGCGGCGCCCTGTCGTGTTCAGCGGTCGGCGGGTCTGTGCGGTGGGGCGGGGGGATGCGTGCTGCCCGCGCGCGAGCTTGCTCTCAGGGGGGTTAGAGGAACTACCCGCAGGTGAAGGGCCGGTAGAAGTACCCCCCATTGGGGTGCAACGCGAGGAACGTGAGCGTGGTCCTGGGCGGCGGCCGCGGCGCATCAGCTTCTGGGCCATCGCCGCGAGTCGCTTCATCGGTCGGCGGCCCTGTTCCCCTATGCCGCACAGGGAGCGGATGAGCTGCCCGTGGGGGCGGGTGCGCAGGTGCAGGGCGGTGTCGAAGGACGGCGGGATGGTCCACACGAACTCCGAAGCGCGTCTGCCCGCCCCGCGTACGCGGGTGCCCTTGAGGCGGTACGCGAGCAGTCCGGTCTCCCGCAGGATCCCCAAGTGGTACTGGACTGTGCGGCGGGAGAGGCGGAGCACGCGCGCGAGGTAGTCGACGCCGGGGCGGCACGGCGCGAGGCGCGCGAGTTCCACGGCGACACGCAAGGTGGTGTCGCCGACCTTGCGCGGGCCGTGGTCCCGCGCGGGGCGGTAGGTGTCGGCGTGGTGGACCCAGCAGACGGCCTGCATCCAGGAGAAGCCGTCGGGCGCGATCCGGCCCCGGGTCGTGGAGACCCACTGCTCGGCGGGCGCGACACGTACGGGGGATGTGGGTATGGGCAGTGGAGCTGCGTGCGGAGTGCGAGGAGAGGGCACCTGATTCCGTTTCCGGGAAGCGCAGAGCGACCCGCAGCGTGGGAGCTGCGGATCGGAGGGCCAGGTCAGGGACCGCGGGGCTACGGTCAGTTCGCGACGGTCAGGGCTGGTGGGATCCGGCGGCCCGCTGTGCCGAGGCCCCGTCGTCGGCTTCGGGCCCGAGGGCCAACTGCTCGCCGCCCCCGGGTTGGCCTGCTTGTGGGAGCGGCGGCTGACCGGAAAGGTCGATCACGCGGATGCGCGCGGCGCGCGGGCGGCGCGGGTGTCTCAGGACGTTGCGCGGCGCAGGTGTCGTGGCGTCCTCGGCGACCAGCTTCGCCAGCCACCGCACGTGAGCCATGCGCAGTCCGGTGCGCACCGTCACGTTCCGCATCGGAACGCGGGCGCACAGCAGCTTCATGGCTTCCAGCTCGGCCCGAGCGTGGTCGGCTTCGAAGGTGGGCCAGGCCGCCGCCGGCCGGATCGTCGTGCTGTTCGTGGGGTGGTTGTCGGTCATCTCGTACCGCCTTGAGGTGCTCGTCAGCGGGCTGTTGGCGGCGAAGGGCGCGGCGTCCCGGCGCGGATCCACGTCCGGCGCGCGGGTGGAGTGAGCGCCGCGAAGTCGGTGTGGTGGACTGGGAGGCACAGTCGGCGGAACGGCCGCTGCACCGCGAAAGGCCAGGGGCCCGCGACAGGGTGGGTGAGGTCGATCGTCCGAAACCATGCGCCGATCACCAGAAGGTGAAACTATCCTCTTCTAGTGATTCGATCAAGTGGCTAAAGCGCACGCCCGCCGACCTGTTGGAGCCCTGCATGCCCGAGCGCACATTCAACGCGAGCAGCCTGCGCACCCAGCGCGAGCTGAAGCGCATGTCGCGAAGAGAGCTGGCGGACGCTGTGGGCGTGGGGGCGAACGCCGTCGCCCGGTGGGAGGCCGGCGAAGCCGTTCCGCCTCCCGAGAAGCTGCCGCGCATCGCCCGAGCCCTCGAAGCCGACCTGGACGTCCTGTTCCCCCGGCCCGGCCTGCCTGACCTGACCGATCTGCGGTGCGACGCCGGCATGATCCGCGCCGACACGATCGTGCACCTGGGCACCAAGTCCGCGATGCCCCTGCGCGCCGCCGAGACCGGCAAACGGCCGCTGTCAGCTCCGGCCGAGGTGGCACTGGCCGCGGCCTACGGCGTCTCGCTCGCCGAGCTCCGCGCCGCGCAGAAGCGCAGCTTCGGGCACGACGTGCCCGCCATCGCGCCGAGGTCCAGCACGCCGCCGCCGAGCACGGTGGCGGCGAAACTGGCATTCCTGCGCGAGGAGCTCCCGCTGGCGCCGGCGACGGACGCCGAGCTGGCGGAGGCCGGCAACAGCGCGTTCGAACGTCCAGTGCTCACCGCGCACGTCGTGCGCACGCTGCGCGAGGGAACGCAGACAGCCTCCGTGGAAACGCTCGACGCCCTAGCCCTCGCCTACGGCGTACCGCCGGTGTACTTCCGCACGCGAGATCCGCACATCGCACGCCTGGTGGTGTCGGCCCGCGCCGTACGCGACCGCTACGCGAGTACGACAGCTCCGCAGGACCAGGGTGAGCTGCCTGCGGCGGCGCGGGCGGAGCTCGTGGCCTTCATCAGCGACATGGCCGCGCAGATGCACGACGCGGTGGCCGGACCGGCGGCGGACTAAGGAGGAACGAGACTTCGAGCGGACGATCAACGTCCTCAAGAACTCCCGCGCCATGGCGTCGAGATACGACAAGCGCGCCTACACCTTCCAGGGCACCGTCACCGTGGCCTCGATCCGACTCTGGCTTCATCTATAACCCGTCGGGCGCACGCGCTGAACCGACCAGACTTGCTCGGCTCCGACTCAGTATCCGCTCATCGAGTGATGCGATCGCGCGGGCTGCCGCCCTGCGGCAACCGACGTTTCGCATGCGCCAAGATCCTCACGCGAACGCGAGGAAGGAGACCAGGTCGTGACGGAGACGAGGGAACGGGGCTGTTTATGCGGGTGCGGCGAGAACGCGGAGGTGGGCAAGTGGTTCGTGCCGGGCCACGATTGGCTAGGGCGGCCGTCAGCGGCTCCGGCGAGGCGAGCCGAGTTGGTCCCATTTCGCGGGTGGTTGGTGAAGATCAGGCGTGGTGACGCGGTCCCGTGGGGCGGCTTGAGTTGGGACCAGCGGAGCTGGTGGCGAATGCCGGGAATCACCGGTGGGCGTGCGACGGCGTTGGCATGATGGTCCTTATGTCAACGACCACCGAGGACTTCCTTGCGGACGACGCCGCGGCTTGCGTGCCGGTTGCCGATGAGTCGACGGGCGAGGTGCGGGTGCTGTCCGAGCGGTGTTCGACGTGCATCTTCCGTCCGGGCAACCCGTTCAGGACGACGATGCCTTCGAGGATCCGGGACATGGTCGCTGACGCGGTGGCGGAGGGAGGGCATGTGACGTGTCACTCGACGCTTCCCGGTTCCGCGCCCGCCGACGTCGCTCCGGCGATCTGCCGCGGCTTCGCGGACACCTATGGGCACCGGTCGCTCGCCCTGCGGCTCGGAGCTGCCGTGGGAACGCTGCGGGAGGTCCCTCCGCCCGCGTGAGCGGCTATGCCGACTCGCTGTTCTTGGCCTTGGTGCGGGCCAGGCGGTAGGACTGGGTGCCGGTCTCGATGAGGGTGGCGTTGAAGGTGAGCCGGTCCACGATGGCCGCGCAGAGCCTCGGGTCGGTGAAGGTCTTTGACCAGCCGGTGAACGCTTCGTTGGAGGCGATCGCGATACTGTTCTTTTCCTCCCTTTCCGTCAGAACCTGGAAGAGCATTTCGGCGCCGCGGCGGTCGAGTTCGAGGTAGCCGAGCTCGTCGATTTCGAGGAGGTCGACGCGTCCGTAGCGGGCGATGGTCTTGCCGAGCTGCTTGTCGTCGGCGGCCTCAACCAGCTCGTTGACCAGGGCCGCGGCGGTGGTGTAGCGGACGCGGTAGCCGGCCATCGCGGCCGTGGTGCCCAGCGCGATCAGCAGGTGGGACTTGCCGGTGCCGGAGTCCCCGATGAGGCAGAGCGGGTACCCCTTGGCGATCCACTCGCAGGTGGCGAGGCTGTTGATGGTGGCCGGGGTGACGTTGGGGTTGGCGGTGTAGTCGAACTCGCGCAGCGACTTCTCGCGGGGGAAGTGGGCGGCCCGGATGCGCCGTTCGGCCCTGCGACGGTCGCGGTCCTCGCACTCGGCCATCAGCAGCTCGGCGAGGAATCCGGCGTAAGAGAGCCCTTCGCGTTCCGCGCGGGCGATGGTCTCGGTGGCCTGGGCCCGCATGGTGGGCAGCCGCAGCACCCGGCAAGCGGTGTCGATCGCCGCGTCGGATGCCTGGGCGGTAAGCGTGTGGTGGGCGGTGGTCATGGCGAATCCTTCCGGCGGAGGTGGAGCAGTTCGTCCCACTGCTCCAGACGGGGCGGGGGACGGCCGTCCGTGGGCAGGGGCTGGGCCAGGCGGCGCGAGGTGAGGTGACTGACCTGCGGCAGCTCGGGCCCGAGCGGCTCCGGCGGGCCCGGGGACGGTGTGGTCGCGGTGACGGTGGGAGCCCGGCCGGCTGTCTGGGCGGCTTTGCGGGCTTCGAGTGCGACGATGTCCTCGCTGCAGGAGCCCAGCTCGACGGCGGCGCGAAGTCCCGCGAGCACGTCGGCATGCTGCTGGTGACGGTGCAGCAGCAGAACCTTGACCAGGGCCGTGGTGCCCTCGCCGTCGCCCAGCTGCCGCTTGGCCATGGCCCAGAACGCCTCGTGCTCAGCGGTAAAGGAGCCCTGGTGACGTGCCTGGTGTAGGGCCTCGGAGCGGTCCAGTGCACCGGGTTTACGTAACAGCACCTCCAGATAGTGGTCCAGGACCAGGTGCTCCAGACCCCGCCCGGCGAGCCGCGGGTGCCGGGCGATCTCCCGCCGGTTGTCGAAGACGACGAGCGTGTCGCCGGTCAGATGGACGGTGACCTTGCGGTCGATGAACCGGACCGGAACGGAGTACGAGCACATCTTCACGGTGATCCGGCTGTAGCGGTCGACCCGGGGCTGGAAGGTCATCGCCGTCTCGAACGGATCGGCCGACAGCGGCAGCAGATGCGGGGCCTCACGGGCGAAGTCCTGGCCGATCGTACGGATCCTCGACCCGATCCGGCGCTCCAGTTCGCGCTCTTCGAACCCGGCGACCCGGCGGTTGAGGTCCTCCAGCGTCGCCACGATCGGGACCGGGGTGAGGTAGTTGCGGCGGAAGTAACCAACCTGCCCCTCAACCCCACCCTTCTCATGGGCCCCGCGCAGACCCGGCTCGCAGTAAAACGCCGTGAACCCGTAAAACTCCCGCAGCGCCGTCCACTTCGGGTTCTCCTCCCGCAGCCTGCTGCGGAACATGACCTTGTGGACCGCCGGGGTGAGGTTGTCGTAGCGCACCTGCCCGGACGGCACCCCGCCCAGCACGGCCAAGGCGTGCACGTGGCCTTCGAAGAACGCCTGCTGCCCCGATGAGCGGGAGATCCGGTGCACCGCCCGGCCCGAGTAGGCCAGCCGGAACGAGAACAGGAAGCACTTGACCCGCTCACCGGCCAGGTCGACCCAGACCTCCCCGAAGTCGACTTCGGCGTCCGCTCCCGGCGCGTTGTGCCGGGTCAGATACCCCTCGGCGGGCACCGCTTCTTCCTCGGCGATCACCCGGCGCCGGGCGGCGACGAAGTCGCGCACCGTGGTGTACGGAAGCGTGACCCCGAACTCCTCCTCCAGCCGAGTCCCGATCCGCTTCGCGGTGTGCCGCTGCTTGCGCGGTGCCTCCAGATCAGCCCGCAGCCACCCGTCGACGGTCTTCTTGTACGGCTCCATCCGCGGCGAGACCCGCACCGGCACCTTGCGCGGCTTTGCCACCGGCGAGGCCAACGCCTCCCGCACCAAACGCCGGTGCACCCCGTACTTCCTCGACAACGCCCGGATCGACAGCTTCAACTGCCAGCTGTCCCGGCGAATCCGGTCGAACAGCTCCTGCTTCGACAAGGCCATCCACAGCACCCACCCTCGGCGGACCACAACCACCGTCCCACCGCAAGGCCCAAGCCGGGGCCCCACTTCGCCTCGCCACTACCCTTCAGTGCTCCCGAACACCCCTCCAAATGGGGCCAATTCGGCTCGCCTCGCCGGAGCCGCTGACGGCCGCCCTAGCCACCACGATGTCACCGCGGCCGCGGCCCTGCGTGCTGTGGAGGAACTGCGCCTGCCGCACCATCTGGTCGCGGTGGGTTTCGGCCCGGAGCACTCGGTGATCGAGGCGGCTGTCCGGGAGGCGGGCTGGGTGCGCTGTCCAGGGTGCGCGTATGTCGGGCCGTCGGCCAGCCACACATGCACCGACACCTCGGGCGGCGGCCAGTCCCTCTCCTCACCCAAACCTGGGCTGGATCAGGAGCACGAACTCGCGCTTCGCTGGTGTCGCCCGCACGAGGGTCGCTGGCGGCGCGGGGGAACCGGCGTCTGCTGTCCGCGGTGCGGTGAGGGCTGCCGCCGGGATGCGGATGACCGGTGCACACTGGCTCCTACTGCTCACCACCGGCCGGAGGACTTTCGGCAGCCCGCGCAGCCAGCGTGCTCAGGCGCTGTACGCGGTGCTGGAGCAGGTGGCGGTCCAGCACGCGGCGCCCGCCGACATCGCGGACGGCCCGTGCCGCCCCTGCCCGATGCCCTTGCCGCGCTCGTGACAGGACGCGGCCTGTCGATGCGCAGATCCTTCATGATCAGCAGCCCTGTGCACCGGCTAGCGGGGGTGCATCCTCCTCGGGGCGAGCTACAGGCCGCGGGCGCTGGCGAGGTCGACCGCCTGGGCGACCATACGTAGCGGCACGCGCGCACTGGCGAAGGTGTCGTTGAAGGAAGGCACGGACTCAGCCTCGCCGAACACCCGCTGGATGGCTTCCAGAAGGACGGCGACAGCACGGCTCTCCAGAGCACGATCGCCGCGGGCCTCGGCTCGAATGGCCCCCGCCATGCACCGGGCCCCCTGTGCATCAACGAGAGTGTCGCTGCACCAGCCGCCGGTGAGGAGGCGGTGCCAGGCGCGGTGCAGCAACGCCGCAATCGGCGTCGGGTAGTCCGGACCTGTTGGGGCTTCCGGGGTCAAGGGCACGGTGATGATGTCGGCCAGGTCCGAGGACTGGGTGAGGATGTGCGCGGTGTTGACCTCGTACGCCACGTGGGCCTGGTCCAGCCGCACGCTCATCACCGCATCGCAGAGGGTCAAACGGTCCTCAAGGGACAAGCGCGCCGGAATGGTGGCCTCGGAGGACTGTGTTCCGTTATCGGCCCCTACGGGATGGATCATTGAGCTCCCAGGAAGCGTTGAAGGGCGCCGCCGGGATTCGGCGGCGCCCTTCGACGGTGTGTGGTGGAGGACAACGCCCTGGACCGACACGGCTTTCGTCAGGGATGCCTCCGGCCGGGCTCGGACAGGGCTGGGCGCGGTTCAGGCGTGGTATTTCCCGGTGGGAGGGGCTCTAGGACGAACTTCCCCGCATAGGGGGCCACCGGGGAGGGCCCGGCCGGTTGAGCTTTGCCGAAGGCGGCCTGCAGGACGCGTACGACGTGTTCGTAGGAGTCAGTTTCCGAGTCGAACGTGATGCGCATGGTGAGCCTCGTAACCTATCAGGGAAGGGAATGCAGCGCCTGTTCCAGCAAGACGAAGTCTTCGTCCGTCTGGGGCGTCATCACGCGTATCCCGGAAGCCCTTCCGCGAATGTCACCGTCGAAACTTCGGACAGCGATACCGTGTTCCTCAAGGTGGGCAGCTACGGGCTCCGGGCTGTCCAGGTACACGAACCGGTAGTGGATCTGCGAAGGAACAACAGCCGCTCCGAAGTACGCAGCGAGAAGCCTTTCCAGCCGCTGCGCATTGCGGCGCACGCGCAGCACGGTGTTCTCGATCCACTCCGTGTCGCGCAGCGCCGCCGTTGTCGCGGCGACGTCGAGCAAGGACAGCGGCCAGCTGGGAATCTCCCGGGCGACGGCCTCGCGCAGCTGGCTGTTCCGGGTCCACAGCACACCGGCGCGCGTACCGGTGAGCCCGAACGTCTTGCCGGTGGACTGCAGGACCACGATGTTCCCGGGCGCTCCGACGACGCTCACGCCCGGCGGGCCCAGGTGCACATACTCCTCGTCCACGATGAGCGTGCTGCCCGGGTTCTGTCCGGCTACGGCCACCAGCTGCTGGCGTGTGGCGCTCAGGCCCAGCGGGTTGCTGGGGTTGGAGATGACGACGAATTGGTGCCGCTGCATGGCTTGCCGGATCCGCTCCAGCCGATCCTCGGCGGTGTCCTGCTGGCCGGGCTGGGGTGCGTAGAAGGCTGCGTAGTGGAAGCGGTTCATCGTCTCGGTGTACTCGGGGACGACGAGGGCCACCTTCTCGAAGTACAGCAGCTTGGAGAGCCTGAAGAGGAACTCGGTGACGCCCCGCCCGCATATCAGATGCTTGGGTTTCACGCCGAGGTACGCGGCGTAGTGCTGCGCGTACGTGCGCTCGGCGGCGTAGGGAGGGGGGACGAGGCTCTCCGGGCGCGCGGTGACGAGGTTGTGGACCGCTCTCACCGCGCTCGGCGGCGGCCCCAGGGTGTTGGAGCAGATACTGAGGTCCAATCGGATCACACCGTCCGGAAAGGACGTCAGGTCTCCGCCCTGCCGTCTCTCACGCAGACTCGCACTGAGCGTTTTCAGCACGCAATTCGCCTCCTTCTCCATGGCCCGTTAAGGACGCCCTTGGGGTACAGCCATATTCTGCAAGGACGATCCTGTGGACAGATTTTGCGAGTTCGGCTGTCTGAGGTTGCGGGGTATGGCGCTGCTCTTTGATCTTCGCGCAGGAGCAGCGCGCCACGATCTGCCCATTTCTCGGCGCCCACCCGAAGCTCCCTACGACCGGGGCTGTCGTGGGCGGCATGCCTGTCATGGCGAGACGGTCGCCACATGCGCTACAGGAAATGGGAGTTGGGAAGCTCGCCCCGTACTTCGGAGGCGGTTGTGCGGATGCTGACACCGGACTCCTCGTCCAGGAGGCGGCGGTCGCCGGTGTGCCGGTGGATGAGCGGCAGCGCCCCGCGCGCGTAGAGCCGCGGGAAGGAGGGTTCCGGCAGGCCAGCGGCGCGGGCTCGCGCATGGGCCAGTGCTTCATCGACGGCGCGCACGTAGGGGCCTCGTGCCACCGCCCAACGACGCAGGGCCCGCCCCGGCGGGGTCCGGGCGCTCGCGACGTAGCGGTCGTTGACGGACTGCATCAGCTCCGCCCGGCCGTCAGGTGACAGACGGCACGGTGGGCACCGCCAGCCGGGTCTAGTCCGTGCATGCGCGGCATGATGATCAAGTCGAAGGCGTGACCGGCTGGCAGGCGACGGCCCGCCAGATGGCCGCCTTGTTGACTGCCGTCGCACCTCATCTCACAAGGGCCTTCCGTCCGCGTCGAAGAGCTCACCGGCACTGGCGCGGCGCGGCAGGACCTGGTCCTGGTCCGCCTCATCCTCCTCGGCCTGCCGCCAGGCAAGGTACTCCTGGCGAACGTAGCCGCGTGTCCCGTCCACACCGCACCAGCCCGGCGCGTCGGCCCCGATCCGCCCGAGAGCGAAGCCACTGCGGTGGCGAAGCTCGAAGGCCAAGAACTCGTCGGCGGCATCGCGTGCTTGTTGGCTGGCCCTCGTGACGCTGGTGTCGTCGAGGGTGCGCGTGAACCACCCGAGTTCGAGCTCGCGCGCGGCCCGGTCCAGGTAGGCGGCCTTGCGCAGAAGGAAGTCGCGATGCTCACTGCCCTCGATGCCGGGGCCGCGGCCGGCGAGTGCTGCCGTGGCGCGCTCCTTGATGTCCTCGGCCAGGAGCAGCAGGGCCAGTTCCTCGTCGAGGAGGGACGGGCTGCCGTCGCCGTAGGCCTGCGCGTAGTTCGGCCCGTGGCCCGTGGGAGTCATGTCGCGATCCCAGGCGAGGCCGCAGGAAGTACAGGTCACCATCGTGATGCCGGTGCCGCCGTCGGCTTGGCGGTGGGGCACGGCTACCAGGCTGGCGGCGCCGCACTGGCACCGCATGGAGGGGTGAGGTCTCATGGTCGTTCTCCTCCTCTGGGTTCGGGGCGGCGGTGCCGGAGGTCGCAGAGCGGTCGCTGGATGCGCGGCATCGGGCCCGGGAAAGGGTAGGGCCGCCTGCCGAGCACGGGGCAGGCGCCCCCAGCCGGGGGTGTGGGTGTGCAGTTGGGTGGTCCGCGCCGGTCGGCGATGCTGGGTCATCGCTTCATGGCGATGGCGATGGCGAGGCAGGCGATGACGAGGGTGACGGTGATCAGCGCCAGGCAGGACGTGTCGATGTGCTCGGGCACGTGGCTGCCGAAGGCGATGGACGCCTCGTCGCGGATGTCGGTGGGCACAGAGCTCCCTCAGAGCAACGATTACGCCTCTTAAGACGCTACTCCGCACCAGAGGTCGCCGCACGTCTTAAGAGTCAAAGGGTGCGGCTTTCCGGGCCGCGCGGTCTGCCAGGCGGCGTGACACAAGGACCGCGGCCGCGAGGGCAGCGACGAGGCCGCTGATGGCGGGTGCGGTCAGGGTGTCCCACGTCGTGAGCACGAAGGCCCGGACGGGAACGGTCAGGGCCATCAGCAGCGCGGCGGCCAGCGCGTACAGCAGGAGGCGGGCGGTGATGCGTGCGAGGGCCACCGCGATCAGGACGCGGCAGATGAAGCACATGGGTTCCTCCCTTCCCGGGCGGGTTGCCGTGCGCCCGCCGCGAGTCGTGGTGGTGGAGGCCGGGCCCGCGAAGGCCCGGTCCCGGGACAGTGATCGGCGGTAAGGCGCGCGAGCACGGGGGCGTCGGGAACGACGTTAGGTGAGGTGTGCTGTGGACAGACTGCGCCGCCGGGCCGCCAAACGGCCCGGCGGAGGTCAGGTGGTCGGTTCTTCGTCCGCGGTAAGCGCGGTGGGGTCGGGACCCAGGGCGTAGCGGGCGCGCACCTCTTTCCCGTCGACGATCTCCAGGTGGATTCGCCCCTTCTTCTTCAGGGCGGTCAGGGTGTTGCTCAGAGTGGAGTCCTCCAGGCCAAGCAGGTCGGCAATGGAGGACCGGTCGACGTAGGAGAAGGCGCCGCCCATTTCCTCGATGGCTTGGACGATCTTGTCGGCGGCCGTGGCCGGTTTCGGCTTGGCCAGGTCGGCTCCGCCGTAGAAGGTGGCTGAGGTGTGCTCCTCCTCGTCGCCGTCAGTGAGGGATGGAGGTCGCGGCGATCTCCTCGCGGTATTGCCAGTCGGGCCAGTCGTGGGGCAGGACGATCTCGTCGTGGTGGATGTGCGGTCCAGCGGATTCGAGGATGAAGCCGCGCATCATCTCCGCGGTGCCGCCGGGGCCGAGGGTGTAGCCCAGGCTGTAGGTGGACACGGGGTCGGCCAGGACGGTGGACTCGTCGAAGACCAAGGGCTGTTCGGACAGGTCCCAGGTGGCCGGGATGGCGCCGGGGTCGACGCCCTCGAATCCGGTGGTGGTCAGGTTCCGCTGGTCGGTGTCGGTGCGGAGCATGACCAGCGATCCGCCCTGGATGACGTTGGTGCGCAGCGTTGTGGATCCGCCCAGTTTGTCCGCGTTGACGGCTTGGTTCACGATGCACAGGGGCATGCCCAGGGAGCGTGCTTTCGCGGCGAGGGCCTCCAGCATGATCTTGGCTTCCTTCTTGTGCTCCTCCAGCTCGGCGAGGGGCACGTGGGCCTCGTCGAGGATGTAGCGCATCCACGGGCGGTCCGGGGTGGCGATGAAGTTCTTCATGCCCAGGCGGGCGGACTGCTGGATCCGCCACTTCATCAGCGCGTAGGCCACGCGCATGCCACCGATGCACCCGGCCTCGCCGAGGCCGGAGTAGGCGGACATGGTCTCGACGTCGGGATTGGAGGAGCCCTTGGGGTCGGAGTAGATGATGCCGTGGCCGTTGACGTGGTCGGCCAGGGCGACCAGTTGGACGATGCCGCCCTTGCCGGAGCCGGTGACGCCAGCGATGAAGATGTGCCGGGCGCCGAGCTTGGGGTCCTTGAACTGCAGGCGGGCGGGCCGGCCGGAGACATGGCGGCCGATCTGGACGTAGCCGCCCTCAGAGGCGACCAGCACGTCCCGGCCGGGGAAGGGCACTCCCTGCTCCAGGGGGTTGTCCTTCATGGTGCGGATGACGCCGCGTCGCGGGTTGCCGGGGACGGGAGTGTAGGAGCACAGGAGGGTGGTGGTGCGCAGGGCGCCGGCCAGGTCGCTCTGGGACGGAATGATCAGGCGGGGGGTGTCTTCGTCGGCGACCACGTAGGCGACTTCACCGCCGGTGAACGGGTCCTGCTGGACGTCCACGAGGTGGGAGCCGGGCATCACGGACGAGGCCACCCACTTGCGCCAGGCTCCGGCCAGCGTGCTGGGGTCCAGCTCGGCTGGGGCTTGGCGGTGCACGGTGATGCGGCGGTCGCCGGCGTGATACCCATCAGTGATCTTCACCTGGGGTGCGGGGATGCGAAAGACGCTGGAGACCGCTGCCTCGGTCACGGTGACCGCCGCGCCCGCCGGAGCGGTGATCACGCCGGTCCACACGCGCGGGCGCACCACGACGTCGGACAGGACTTGGTGCTTGTGGGTGCCGTTGCGGGGGTCGGAGATGTACCGGCCCCACAACTTCATGATGGCCTCGGGTTCGGTGGGCGGCAGCGGCGGCGTGTTCACCGGCGCGGACTGCGTGGTGGGCCGCCTTCGGCCCAGGACGTTGCGCAGTTTGATGGGCACCAGAGCGACGGCCGCCCACCAGCCCAGGGACACGATGCCCGGGACGGAGGGAAGCGCGAGCCAGCCGGCCATCAGGGCGTCGGCTCCCTGCGGGCCCATGGCCATCCCGCTGCCCAGGGCCATGCCGCTGGTCAGGGTGGAGATGAACAAGGTGGAGCGGTGGGCGCGCAGCAGGTCGCCAGCGGGCAGCCGGTTCAGGATCTCCGGGGGGATGCGGCGCATGTAGTTCGCGGCCAGGAAGGTGCCGCCGATGGCGTAGGCCAGCGGGCCGAGCGTGGCCGCGCTGCCGTCGAGCAGGGGTGCCAGCATGCCGACAGCGGGTGGTGCGGCGCAGGCGGATAGGGCGACGGCGCGCTCCGGTCCTTCGGCGCGCGCCGAGGTCGTCGGGTTGCGGGGCACGTTCCAACTCCTTGGGGGTGAACAGGAAATGGTTGGCGAGAAGCGGCGGTGCGGGCGGGACCGGGGTCGTTCCTGCGGTCCCGCCCGGTGGCTACAGAACGGTCAGCCAGGCCCGGTCGACCTCGTAGATGCCCTGTGCGGGGGAGCGGCTGATGGCTTCCTGGATCCCGCCGTGGGTCTGGCGGGCCTGGTCAGCCACGGCCTTGGCGTGTGTGGCGGAGTCCTTCGACGCCGAGGCGTAGCTGTTGGCGCCCTCGCTGATGCCTTTCATCAGCTTGGCGACGGCATGGGTCTCGCTCACGGTCTCGGGGTCGACACGCATGCGGGCGATGCTCTCGGCCGTGCGCGTGGTGTCGTCGGCCTCGTCCTCGATCGCCTTGGTGTCGGCGGCGACGTTGTCCGCGTCGCGCGCGAGGGACTCTTCCAACTCGGCAGCCTCGGCCACCAGTTCGTCGAGGGTCAGGTCAGCCACGGGAGGTCCCCTTCATGTAGAAGCGCAGTTCGGCAGGCGCGAGGAGGCCGGAGTCGACCACCGCCTGGTAGATCAGCCCGTACCGGACATCCACGTTGTGGAGCAGTGCCTGGCATCCGTCGGCCGCCCTCACGGCCCGCTTGTGGACCTCTTTCGCCTCCTGGATCTGGACCTTGGCTGACTCCTCCAGCCGGGCGAGCCGGGCCATGAGCTTCTCGCCGCCTTCGACACCCTTGGCCCGCTCCCGCAGGAACGTGATCTGCTTTGCCCGCTCGCGGGCCCGTTCCTCCAGCCCTCTGGTGTTCTCGGCGATCTTCTGCATCGAGTCCGTCTTCTTCTCGAAGCGGCTCTGGTAGCCGCGCAGGTTCTTGACCTCCCCGCGTTCGAGCGACGGCCTGGATGCGCCGGAGCCGAGCAGGACCTTGCCCTCGTCCCAGCGGGCTTCGATCGGGGTCGGCTGCGTGTGGAAGTCGGTGCTCGTAGCGTTTCCGCTCACCTGCTGCTCCTTGGGTGCGTGCCGGTCTTTCCACGCGGCGTAGGCCTGGTCGTTGCGGTCCTTCTCCTTGTCGGCCACGTCCTTCATCTCGCCGAGACCGTCCTTGGCGCCGTCCTTGTAAGCGCGGGCGTGGCCGAGGACTTTGCCGACGCGGACGCCATTTCGGCGCCCGGCAGCGCGCGAGGTCCGGGTGTCGTACGGCTTGCCGTCCGGTGCCACCACCGGCTGGTCCTCGCCGGCGGTCTTGGGTGAGGCGGCCGGGCCACTGGCTTTCGGTTGCGTCGGCGGCGTGTCCTTGTGCTTGGGCTGTTTGGCCTTGCTGGCCTTCGTCTTCGAGCCCGTGCCGGTGTCGGTGTCGGCGCTGGCCTCGGCCGTCTTCTTCGGGGCGCGGCGCGGAGTGTCCGCGGCACCGCCGACGTCCTTGTCCGTGTCGCCCTTGTTCCGGCCACCTCGTGGGGTGGTCACGCTGCCGGCTTTGCCACCGGAGGAGTTGTTGCCCGGTCCGCGGACGCCGCTTCCACCGACTGCGGTACGCGCCCCTTCAGCAGGGCCTCGTACTCCCACGGGGGAGTTCTTCTCTCCTTTCACCGGGCGATTTGCATCACTCTTCTTCTCTGGCGCCGGTTTTGAGCTTGCCCCGGACCCCACTCCAGTGCTGGGCCCTGCGGCTCCCGACCGATTCACCGATACGGTGCGAACCGTCTTCGACTGGTTGGCCATAGCCTGCGCTTTCGCGACTTCCAGACGCTTGTTCGCGGTTCCTCCACCTTTGGCCCAGCGGATGGCAGCGGCCCGCAGGAATGTCTTCCATATTCCCTCGTCTTGCTCCTTGTAGGGCGTGCTCCCCGCGTTCTCGGGTTCTTCTCCTGTGCCGTGATAGGCAGCGCTGGAGGCACCGGAGGCGCCGGTCACGGGAGCGTCGTCGGTAGCCTCCCCGGCGTCGTGCAACGGGGTGGGCCGGGCGATGCCCTCGGCTGCCAGCGCCTCGGCGATGAACCCCCGGATCGGGCCGCCGGGGAGGTTCGCGTCAGGGGTAGGGGACGGGTCGGGCCCGTCCGCGTGGGCCGTGTCGGCCGCCATCGACTCCTCACTCTCTGCAGTTACTTCCTACCTACCTCCCGACTCGAAAGCCCAGGTGAAACCCCCTCATGGGCGTGCGGGCCGGTGCTCTCAGGCCGGGAAGTAGGTAGGAAGTAGTAGCTACGCGCGGTCGCGCTTGGTGTGCCGACGGGTGATGGCGTACAGGCCCAGGGCGCCGGCCGCGATGGTCACCAGCGTTCCGTTCACCGGCAGTTGGAGGCTGCTGGATCCGGTGTCCGTTGATGAGCCCGCTGCTCCCATGTCCGAGCCGTCGGAACTGCTCGCGTACTGGGCCTGGCAGTCCTCCACCACCTGCCGCATGGACGGGGCGCCATACCCTTTACCTACTTTGCGGGCGTTTCCCTTCACGCAGGTGTCCACGTGGGTCTGGCGATCCTTTTCCGCTGCCGTGCTGACCTTTCTATTGTTCTCCCTGGCACGGTTTTCCTCCCTCATCTTCTCCAGCTTCAGGCGCTCGGCCTTCAGTTCAATCTCCTGCGCCTTCCGCTCATTTGATGAATCCACCTGAAAGCAGACGGCGCCACCGCTGCATATCACTGCGGCGCCAGCGATGAGAGCGACTCGCCCTCTCCTCGTCAGGCTCCTTCTGCGCTGCAGAGGAAGCCCGTACGGCCCCTGCCGCTCGCAGTCCGGTTCATTCGCCATGCCGTTATTCGCCATAATTTTCTGGAATTCAACCTCATCATTGCCGGGCATTTCTTGCTCTCCGTTCTGTCGGGCGAGCCGGGTGGCCGCGGCCAGGGGTTCTTCGTCCTCGGCCCCTGCCGTCCGTGAACGGCGCCGCAGGCGGCACACGCCGCAGTGGTGCACTGCCGCCCAGACCTGACCGAGGTGAGCGAACAGGGATGGCGGACCGGGTCTTCGCCCACGAACCACTGCGGTCGGCCGACCGTGCACGGAGGTCGGCGGCTGCCGCTGCCAAGGCGCGGCGCAAGAAGGGAGGCAGGATGTGACCTGCGGGCGACCAGCTGCCGCGTGCGCGAGCGGGCATCCTGCGCCTCCGGCGGTGAGCGCGGGCCGGGGGCGAGCGCTAGGACGCTCGGGCACCGCGGTGCGCATGAGCGGCAGGGCTCACGCTCGGGAAGCGGTGCTCCGTGCGAGCGCGGCGAGGCGGAGCTGCGCTTAGTCCGCGCTCACGAGCGTGAGCGCAGACCGGCCAATGGTCAGTACATGTTCGGTGAGCGCGCTCACCGAATGGGCGGGCGCTCACCGACGCGCTCGCCGAGGGGTGCTGCACAGTGCCGGCCACGCTCGCTCAGCCTGGGTGCGCAGACGTTGAGCAGTCGGGCGGGAGACGGGCCTGTCGGACAAGCCCGCGTCGGTGAGCGCGGTGCGGATCTCCTTCCACTCCGGCCGGAACCCGAGCTCGGTGTAGAGGCGGCGTATGCACTCAAGGCGGCGCTTGGTGAGCGCGTCGCTCTCGCCGCGCGTAAGGCCACCGCCCGCTCGCTGAGCGTTCTCATCGTCTGGGGCGCGCTCACTGTCGTGAGCGCCGGTGGTGAGCGCTGCGCGCTCGTGCTCCCTGTGCACGTCGCCGTCGGCGCGCGCGCTCACGTCGGGGTGAGCGCGCTCGTCCTCCTCCCGCTCGGCTCCGTGAGCGCCCCCAGAAGTGAGCGTGTCCGCGAGCGCGGTGGGCACGGTGTCGAGCTTGAGCGCCATGCGCTCGGCGAGCGGTGCCGTGCGGCGCCACCGCCTCCCGTACTGTTCCCTGAGCCGCGCTCGCCGCCACGTCTGCTCCTGCAGGCGTGTGAGCGCCGCCTGGTACGAGGTGACTTCCCACAGGATCATGCGGCGGCGCAGCCTCGCGGTCGAGAGCGGAGCGAGCAGCCAGCGAGAGCGGCGGACCGTCTCCATACGCTGCT
This sequence comes from Streptomyces sp. NPDC053474, assembly GCF_044544845.1. NCBI lineage: Bacteria > Bacillati > Actinomycetota > Actinomycetes > Kitasatosporales > Streptomycetaceae > Streptomyces > Streptomyces sp. NPDC053474. Next base: position 100,334 of record NZ_JBITXV010000017.1, on the reverse strand, counting down.
TGCCGGTAACCGCCCCGATCTTCGTGGCGTACACGTGCGCGGCGATCTCGGAGAAGACCACCCACAGCAGGGTGAGGGCCGCATGCCCGAGACGGCCGGTGACGCTGTGGGAGGCGGACCAGTTCAGGTAGACGCTCACTGCGGTCAGGGTCCGGGGGACCCAGCGGATCCAGCGCAGTTCCATGTCGAGGCGGATCAGGACCAGGTGGGCGCCGGTGAAGGCGGGAACCGAGACGTCAATGCCGACCGGGAGCAGCCACGGCCAGGACCAGCCCCAGCCTTCGGCGGCGGTCTCCAGGGCGGTGTAGGAGGAGAGCAGGCCCAGAGTGGAGACGGTGGCGGCAGCGACGATCACGGCTAGCACGCCGGCCAGCTCCGGTCGCGACAGGTCCGGAATGCCGGTGGTGCCGACCGCCGTCTGCCGGGCTGCGCGGCATGCGGCCCGTGAGGCGGCGCGGATCTCACGGCGTTTGGCCCGCCGGGCGGAGCGGCGCGTGGAGTTGTCCAGGATCCGTTCGCCCTCCTCGCGGGCCCGGGCGGCAGCGTCCTGGTGCTCGCGGGCCTCCCGCAGGGCCCGTTGGGTCTGCGTCAGGTTGGCCGCGGCCTGCTCGCGCTGCGCGGCGATCTCCTCGGCCGCCGCCTGCAGTTCCGCGGTGCGGACCCGGGCCTCGGCCAGGACGCGGTCGGCATCCTGGCGGGCATCTGCGGCCGCTTCCTGGGCAGCGGTGCGTACCTGGCGGGCATGCGTATCCGCTGCTTCGCGCACCCCGGCGGCTTCCGCGCGCGCCTGCTCCAGTGTCCGCTCGGCATCCCGTGCGGCGCCGGTGCGGGTGGCCGCCGCAGTCCGCTCGGCGTCAGCCAGGACCTGCTCGGCGTCCGCGGACGCCGAGGCGACCATGGCCTGCGCCGTGCGGCGTGCCTGATCCTGAGTCCGCTCTGCGGCGGTGGAGGCGCGGGCCGTCACCGCAACGGCTTCCGCGTGCGCTGCGGACACCAGCTCGTGGGCGCGGGCCCGACTCTCGTCAAGCTCTCGCGCGGCTGCCTCGGCGGCCGCGTCGCGCAGGTCGGCGGCACGGTCGAGGGCATCGGCCAGGACTTCGGCCACCTGCGGATGCTGCGGCGTGATCCGCGCGGCCGTCGGTACGGCAAGGTCGCGAGCCGGGAGGGAGGGCGGCCCGTCCCGCCCGGCGGTGCGGGGCTTCGCGGCCGGTGACGGCTGGCGCCTCCGCCGGTGGGAGGTCTTCGTGGACACGGGAGTCCTCTCGTACGGATCCGGCGCCTGCGGGCGCCGTCGTTCTGCGGGGGCGGATAGGGTCGTGGCAGGCCTCGGACCCCGGCAGCTGCAATGCCGGGGTCCGAGGCCGTTCTGAGCTACGGCAGCGAGAGCCGAGCCAGCCCGGTGGTGGCCGGGCGGGGGTCGAGGTCAGCGGGCCCCGGTGGCCGTCTTCGCTCCCGCCTGCGGCGTTCGGTTGCGGACGGGGCGGGGCCTCATCGCGCGGCGCTCGTCTTCCGACAGGCCACCCCAGACTCCCTCTTCCTGACCGAACTCGAACGCCCACTGCAGGCACTGCTCGACCACCGGGCAGCCGCTGCGGCAGACCGCCTTGGCCTCCTCGATCTGCAGCAGAGCCGGGCCCGTGGTGCCGATCGGGAAGAACAGCTCAGGGTCCTCCTTTCGGCACAGAGCCTGATGTCTCCAGTCCGGGCGAACGTCGTCGCCGCCGGTGGTGATGGTCATCGAACCTCCAGGAAAGTCGAGTTGAAGAGATGCCCGGGCATGCAGGTAGACGCCCGGGAGCGGGGCGGGCTGGTACGAAGTGATCTCCGGCCCCGCCGCGGGGGCTGACCTTCTCCGTCCGCCGCCCGGGGGCGGGCCGTCACGCGAGGGCGATGCGGCATCGGATCTGTTTGCCGACAGGTGAGCGGCGCACCGTCCAGCCCGGCGCGAGGGCATCGAGCAGAGCGAGCCCACGACCGGACTCGGCGTCGGCGCTGTCCAGGGCGACCGCTTGGCGGCGCGGCAGCGCCAACGGATCCGGGTCGTGCACGTTCACCGTGACCGCGGCCGAGGTGGCGTACACCTCGACCACCAGCGGAGTGTGCTCCCCGCAGGCCCTGACCGCGTTGGCGGCCAGTTCGGAGACAACCCACTGGGCGGTTCCGGCGGTGTCGTCCCCGACTCCGTACGCGGCTAAGACCTTCGTGGTCAGCTGCCGGACCAGCCTCAATCGAACCGAGGATGATGTCAGGTGCGCGACAAATCCCTGATTGCGGTGGCGCATATACAGGCCCGCCTCCGGGGCCGGGAGTTCGGGCGCCTGGCATCCGCCTGCGGCGGCATGGACTCGCGCTTCCCGGGCGGCAGCGCCGGTCACCGGGATCCGCTCCCGGCCTCGCGGCGGCGCACCCGGCGGAGCGCCTCCTCGATGGTGGGGTCGCTGCCCCCGTCGGCACGGAACGTCATCATGGGCTTCACGGCTGCCTTCCTCTCGCGTGGGATACCGCACGCCATGACCCCCGGGAGGGGCCCGGAGGTCATGGCGTGCGGTCTGCAGGGCCCGGCCGCCCGCCGGGAGATCACGAGTGGCCGCGGCCGTCGGCGCTCCCCAACGGGGGCGTCGGCGACCGCGGTTACTGGTAACCGGGTGGATGCGCGGTTCCACCGCGCGCTGATCTCATTCGGCACGGACCGCTCGCGCCCAGGGAGATCAATCCCGGGCGGTGATGGCGGCGCAAGGTTGCCGTGCCGTTCTGTGAAGCCGGTTGCGCGGTACGTCGTGGGCGAGGGCCCTTTCTCGGCCGGCTGGTCTCCACTCGCCCCGGCCGGTGTGGTCACGGTCGCGTTCGGCGGTGGATCACGCTGTGGAGTTCTTGGCGGCCGGCACTCCGCGTCGTTCAGCGGGACACCAGAGCCACCCCCAAGCTGACATGTCAGCTTGGGTGATCACGACCGTAGGGTTCCACCTGCCACCCCGTCAAGAGCTGACATGTCAGGTTGAGTTGAGAAGGTGAGCCCTGCACCCGGATCCGGCCGCGGCCTGCGCCTGCCTACCCTCAGGACCAAGTGCGGGATCTGACCTGACCTGTCAGGTTGTAGGGTGCGCCCATGACGACAATGAGCTCGCGCGAAGACGGGTGGACGGTGGAGGCCGCCATCCGCGACCTGAGGTCACGGATCCAGGCCGGCGAGTTCCAGGAGTCGAAGAAGCTGCCGTCGGCCAGCGCCCTGGGCAAGCAGTACGGCCTGAGCCGCAACGCCATGAACAAGGTGCTCGGCGAGCTGCGGCGCGAGGGCCTGATCGAAACGCAGTCCGGTGCGCGGGGGGCCACGGTGCGGGACTGGGAGCCGTTGGCCTTTCTGCCGCAGCAGGAGTTCGAGGCGACCACAGGGCCCGACGCCGACCTCCTGACCCGGCTTGTCGAAGCAGACGCCCGCAAGGGCGAGTCACGCATCGACTCCATCTCCGTCGAAGCGGTCGAAGACCGTATCCGCAAGAAGCTGCAGTTGGGCCCCCACGACGACGTCGCGGTGCGCCGCCGCACCAGCATCGTCGACGGGGTGCCGGCCCTGCTCGATGACTCTTATGTGCCCTGGCGCCTCGTCGAGGGCAGCGACTGGATGCGCAAGGGAAGCGTCGCCCGGGGGACCAACGCGGTGCTCGCCGAGCTCGGTTACGAGCTCGACTTCGCCATCGACGAGCTGCGCCCCCGGTTCACGACTCCCTGGGAGAACGAACGCCTGGGTCTGGGAGCAGGCCCAGTGCACACCATCGAGCTCGTCAGCACGGCCTTCGACCAGCAGGACATGCCGATCCAGGTCACGGTCCTGACCCTGCCGGGCCCACGCAACACCGTGGCGTACAGGCGCCGCCGGCCCCGGCGCGAGGGCACCGAGTGAAGGTCACCCTCGCCACGCTGGACGACGTCCCCCGCCTCCAGCGGTTCCGCACCGACGCCGCGGCATGGCTGGCCGCGCGCGGCAGCGACCAGTGGTCGACGCCCTACCCCGACGATCTGCTCCTGCGCAGCATCAAGGCCGAGGACGTCTTCCTCTTCCGTGAAGCCGACGGCGCAGAGCCCGTGGCCACTGTGACATTGGACGCCGTGGCCGACCCCGTTCTGTGGCGGGACGACGAAGCCCGGCAACCGGCCCTGTACGTACACAAGCTCGCCCTTGCCCGCCCGGGCGGGCAAGGCGGCCTTGGCGGCCGCATCCTGGACTGGTGCGGCGACCGCGCCGCCCGGGCCGGGGCGCTGTGGCTGCGGCTCGACGCCTGGACCAGCAACACCAAGCTCCACGCTTACTACCGCGCACGGGGCTTCACCCATGTCAGGACCGTGCACACCCCTGACGCCTACGGCTCCGGCTGGGTCGCCCAGAGACCGGCTGCAGCAAGCCCCGGCTTGTTCGACGAGCCTGACGCCTGAGTCGCCACCCACACCTGCGACTCTTAAGGCTTTACTTTCAGTGACTCGCTGAGTACAGTCTTAAGAATCACATCCGTGGAGCCACTGGAGGAACATGTCATCTGCCGTAGCACGCGGCCAGGCCGCCGTCGACGACTACCGTGCCGCCAACCGGAACAACGAGGAAGAGGACGTCGCCCTCCAGGACCTGCTCGCCGACCTGATGCTGTGGTGCCGGAGCCGAGCGATGGACTGGGACGCAGCGCTGGAGAGCGCCGAGTCCTACGCCGAGGACGAGGAACTCGACCTCACCACTCGGTAGCAACCCGGAGGTCCCGGGACGGAATCACGAACGCCAGCCCGGTGCCCCCGGCTCCCTGCCGAACGCCCACCGCCACCCACGCTCCCCAGCCCCTGTCCTCGAAGCGGAGATTGCCACCAGATGAGCACGTTCACCAGACCGCGGGCACTCTGGCTCGGCTGTCCGGTCCGGCGTCGGCCATCTCCTCCTGGCCGGTACAGCCGCCGCCGGACTCGGCTGGCTCCACGGTGGCGGCAAGCCGACTCGCGCACGCTCCCGTTGCCGCCGCAGTCTCTCCGCGCGGCTGGATCGAGCGACGCGAGCCGCATCGCGGCCTCACTCCGACCCTCTGCGGCCGGTTCCTCACAGCTGCGCCGATCGCGCCACGGCGGCTCTTCGCCGGCAGGCCCGGCCCGAGCGAGCACCGGGTGCGTGACCGCCGCCGACCAGCTCTGGCTACAGGCACCGCGCCACGAGACACGGCCGGAGCGGGGCGGAGAAGGCGCCCGCGGCGGCTCAGCTGGCCACCTTCTGCCGGCACACGGGCAGGCCGGCCAGCAGCGCACGACCGCCCTCATCCGCGCCGCGCGGTTCCGGTCGGCAGGTGCATCCCGGCTCCTGACGTATCCTCGACCAACGAAAGCCATAAGAGACAGGATTTCGAGATGACCAGCAGCGACGAGACCTTCATCGATCTGACCACGCGGGAGGAACCGCTAAGCCTCAGCGAGATCAGCCGGGCCCTGGGGCTGAAGTCCCGCGGCAATGCTCAGAAGTGGCACAAGCCTCCGATGCAGAAGGTGATGGAAGGCAAGGCGCCGGCCAACACGCCGGCGCTGCACGCCGTGGTCTCGGCCATGTCCGAGCAGTTGAAGGCAGCGGGCATCACGGTCAGCAAGGAGACGCTGGAGAGCTCCCGGCCGACGTATCCGCCGCAGGTTGTGCTTGCTCTGGGGAAGGCGCTCGGCTATCTCGATGCCGAGGGCCGGATCGTCGAAGAGATCCGCAACAAGGGCCGCGGCCGCTGGCTACCTGTGGCGCCAACAATCGACCCGCGCTCGCAGAGGCCGCGGGTCTACATCAACCACCTAGCCGAGAAGATGCGGATCAACACCGAGTCGATCGAGGTGCAGCTCCACCGCGAGCGGTTCACCCGCCCCGACGGCTTCGACGAGATCGGCCGGGCCTTCTGGTGGGTGCCGACCGCGAACCAGATCCTCAAGGAGCGGAACATCACCGAGGGGTTCGATCCCGGAGGCTCCACGGAGGAAGCTCAGGCCTAGGGTGCGCACATCGGCGCGGAGCAGAGGAGCCCGGCTGGCACTGCGCGTTGTGCGTGTCCCTCGCTCGCCGACTTCTCCTCGGCGTGTCTGCCGCAACGCTCCCGAAGGCGAGTGCTGAGCTCATCGCCACGGGCTTCCCGGGGGTCGGCCTCGGGTTTCTGGCGCTCCAGACTGTGCCGGGTTTGGGGCGAGCAGGTAGTGCATGGCTGCGACGGCGTCGGCGTGCGGCGGTCCCGCCGGCCTGGCGCCGTTCGGGTGGTAGGGGTGCCACTGGTCATCGGGGCCATAGCGCAGGTGCAGGGCCGGGTCGTGTCCCAGGAGGCGGTTGGCATCGCGCTGAAGTCTCGGGCGGTCATGGGCTGCGCGTAGCTGTACGAGGACCTGCTGCTCGGCGGCCCGCATGATGTCGGGCGGTGGGTCCCAGCGGCTCATCAGGGTCTTCAGTCCGTCGATGCCGGCGAACCGCCAAGCGGTGACGAAGTTCTCCAACTCGCCGGCCCGGCAGCGCAGGATCCGCCGCACCGCCAGGCGTTGTGCCGGGGAGAGCGGATGGGTGGCCGCCCATCGCACCGCGTCGGCCATCACGGCAAGACCAACACTCTCATCGGTCGGCACGGGACCGTCATGGGCCCGGGCGAGCAGGCGGTTCAGGAGCATCCGGGCGCGCAGCGCGGCGTCTGTGCTCAGCAAGAGGAGGGTGTCCACATCGGGCGCGGGGGCCTGATGTGCCACCGATGGGTCGGCCGCCCGCAGCGCAGGCTGAAGCACGGCGTGCTGCGGGAAGGGACCGGGCAGTGCCGGGAGCTGTCCGGCAGGGCGGGCAAAGGCCACGGTGGCCGGGGTATGGCCGCGGAGCTCGTCGGGGGGCTGCGCCGTCGGGGCTGCCCGCGGGGATACGACACGGTGAGCAGCCCGCGCCCAGGAGCGTGCACTGGCGGGGTCGTGTCCGCGGAGCAGCAGCACGACGAGCGGATCGGATTCGATCATGGACGCCAGGGCATGGACGACGGCGACGGCGTGTTTGCACGGATCGGCATCGTCGGGGCAGGTGCACCACGTTTCTGTGTCGGCGGGGCCGGGCAGCAGCGGACTGCCTTGTGCCTCGGAGAGTTCGTTGAGGGCCTCCACGAGCGCGGCCGGGTTGGCGTGGAAGGCACCCGCGGCGAGTCGGGGCCGGATGGAGCGGCGCAGCAGCGGCCACTCCTCCTCGTCGAGCGGGGCGAAGGCGAGGGTGACGTCGTACGGCGCGGGCGCTGAGCCCTGTACCCGGGCCTCAATGACGACGTCAACGTGCTGCTCGGCCCAGTGAGGATGGACTTCCTGGACCGCTCCGCTGCGGGCAAGGGCCAGTCCGCGGCGTGTGCGTGCGGGGTCACCGTGTTCGAGGACTGTGCGCAGCCAGGTCCCGGCCAGCTGCTCGGCGGTGTGTGCTGTCGGCGTGGCGTGAGCACTGGGGGCGGTGCTGCGGGGTGTCATCTCGGGCTCCGCAGGGCGACAAGGTCGGCAAGTTCGGCGTCGCTGAGCTCAGTCAGAGCGGCCTCGCCGGAGTCGAGGACCGCGTCGGCGAGCTGGCGTTTGGACTCCAGGAGGTCAGCAATGTGGTCCTCGATGGTTCCCTCGGTGAGCAGGCGGTGGACCATGACGGGCTGGGTCTGGCCGATGCGGTAGGCGCGGTCGGTGGCCTGTTCCTCGACAGCTGGATTCCACCAGCGGTCGAAGTGGATGACGTGTCCGGCGCGGGTGAGGGTAAGCCCCGTGCCGGCGGCTTTCAGGGAGAGCAGGAAGACGGGGACCTCGCCGTCCTGGAAGCGCTGCACCATGGTCTCGCGTGCGGCGACGGGGGTGGCTCCGTGCAGGAACTGGCTGGCGATGGCGCGTTGTTGGAGGTGTGCTTCGATCAGGCGGGCCATGGCGGTGTACTGCGTGAAGATCAGCACGGCGCCGTCCTCGGCAAGGATGACGTCCAGCAGGTCGTCGAGGAGGGTGAACTTGCCCGAGCGGCCGGAGAGCTGGGTGTGGCCTTCCTTGAGGTAGTGGGCGGGGTGGTTGCAGATCTGCTTGAGGGTGGTGAGCAGCTTCAGTACGAGACCGCGGCGGGCGATGCCGTGGCTGCGTGCGATCGCGTCCAGGGTCTCGGCAGCGGCTGCCGCATACAGCCCGGCCTGCTCGCGGGTGAGCGCGACGACGTGGTCGGTGATCGTCTTGGGCGGCAGCTCCGGCGCGATCCCGGGGTCCGTTTTGAGGCGGCGCAGAAGGAAGGGGCCGATGAGCGTGGCCAGCTTCTGGGCAGCGTGCGGGTCGCCCCGGGATTCCACGGGGCGCGCGTAGCGGGTGCGGAACTGTGCCAGCGGGCCCAGGAGTCCGGGGAGCGCGAAGTCCAGGATGGACCAGAGCTCCGACAGGTTGTTCTCCATGGGCGTGCCGGTGAGCGCTACCCGTGCTTGGGCCGGCAGTGCGCGCAGTGCCCGTGCGGTAGCCGAGTAGGGGTTCTTCAGGTGCTGGGCCTCGTCCGCGCACACCAGTGACCAGGGCGTCTGGGTGAGTTGTTCGCGGTCGAGGCGTGCGGTGGCGTAGGTGGTGATGACGACGGTTGCCGGGGAGAGCGCATCGAGGTGGCGGCCGGGGCCGTGGAAGCGGCGCACCTGCAGTCCGGGGGCGAAGCGACGGATCTCACGCTCCCATCCGCCGAGCATCGAGGCCGGGCACACCACCAGGGTCGGTCCGGCCAGGCGGGGGTCCTCAAGCCTGCGCAGGCACAGGCTGATCAGGGTGATGGTCTTGCCCAGGCCCATGTCGTCGGCGAGACAGGCACCCAGGCCGAGTGAGGTGAGGCGGTCCAGCCAGCCGAGCGCGGCCAGCTGGTAGTGCCGCAGTGTCGCCTTCAGCCCAGCAGGCGCCGCGGCAGTCGGGGGCGGGCAGGAGTTGGTGAGCGCGCGGCGCACGGAGGTGAGCCAGTCAGGGATGTCCGCGGCATGGCGGGCACCGTCAACGTCCGCCGAGCCCTCCAGGGTGATCCGCAGTGCCTCGGCCGCCGAGACGGGCTGGCCGTCCGTGCGGCGGATGGCTGCGGCGAGTTTCTCGTCCACGAGGACCCACCGCTCGCGCAGGCGCACCACGGGCCGTCGAGTGGCGGCAAGTTCGGCCAGTTCGGCCTGTGTCAGCTCCTGTCCCTCCAGGTCTGCGCGCCATCGCAGGGTCATCAGGCAGTCCAGGGTGAGCAGGGACGGCGTGCTGGACGGCGGCCTCGGCGCCGACAGCACGAGGCGCGCGGTGAGGGATCTGACGACCTCGGACGGCCACAGCACGTTGATCCCGGCCGCGGTCAGTCCGGAAAGGGCGTCGCCCAGCAGCTGGCGTACCTCGTCCGCGTCGATCAGGAGCTCGCCGGGGACGTCGGCGTCCAGGGCCCGCAGCAGCGGCGGCCACATGCGCCCGCCGCGCCGCAGGGTGAGCAGCACCAGGTCCTGAACCCTGCTGAGCGACGAGTTCGGGCTGCCGTTGTCGGCACGCCACACGTCGGCCGCGGCGACCGTGTGGGTGTCACCACTGGCCCGGACGGCAATGGTGACGCGAACGAGGTCCTCCTCGTCTGCCGGCGGGTGCTCCAGGTCGACCTGCAGACTCACCCGCACCTCATCCTGCCCGGCGGCCAGCGCTCGGACCCAGGGGGCAAGGTGTGGTGCGTGCACCGGCTCGGTGGTGGCGAACGCAGGGCACGTCGAGAACGCGGTCGCTGCGGCGGTGCGCGGCCAGGCATCGGCGAGCGCATCGGTGAAGGCCGTAACCAGTGCGGCGCGGCGCGGCAGGAGGTAGGGGGGCCGCGCGTTCTGGACCAGCGCGCGTGCCTCCGGTGGCATCGCCTCGGCGAGTTGGGTCAGGTACTCCTGGTCAGCCTCGGTGAGCGGGGCCAGGCGCCAGGTGTCGTATCCGCTAGGTGTCAGGTCCGGAAGCAGCCGCCCCTCTCCAAGCAGGCGCAGCCCGAACAGGGCAGCCGCTCCCCAGAACACCGTCGCCGGATGTCCGTCGCCGTGCACCCGGGCGCGCGCCAAGTACGGAACCGCGTCCAGGATGGGCAGCCGCCAGCACGCCACCTCGGCTCGCCGTACGCCCGCGCCGTGCCGACGGACGACCGCGGCCCGTCCCGCCTGCGCCGAGGCGGGCAGGGCCAGGTCGGCGGCAGTGCTTGTGGTTGTACTCGGTCGCCAGAACACCACCTGGCTCCGGCGCGGCGGGTCCGCCGCGTCCAGTCCGGCCGCGTACTGCGCCAGCTCCACCGGCTGCCTTCCCCTCTCGTCTTCCTCCGCAGGGATGCCCCGTAGCGGTGGCCGCTTCCAGCATGTCCGGCTTCACAGGGCGCGTGCAGGCGAGTGGGCAAGGATCCCCCGAACGAGGCACAGCACGGCGACGCCCCGCGCCGGCAGGCGCCGCGGCGAGGGGCTGGCACCTTGGCCAGGGCCTGCCTCTCCTCGTCCGCGCAACCCGGCCGGGTACACCGCCGGATCACTCCTGATGCGCGTTGAGCTGCGCACCCCAAACATGGTATAGTCTTAAGAGTCGCAAGGGTTCGGGAGTCCACTCCCGCTGGCGCAGCGGACTATCCACGCCCTCAACCCATCGCCCCCCCCGGAGGCACTTTGCCTGATAGCCCCACACATCCGGCGGCGGAACCATCCACCCCGCCCGGAACCACCGGTTCACGCTTCCACTTCACCTCAGCCGCTCGCCAGCAGCGCTTCGGCCGCATCCTGCTCGACGGCCCGCCCGGAGCGGGCACCTTGTACACCTCTCTGGCACTGGCGACCTCCATCGGCAGCCGTGTCGCCGTCATCGACACGCAGCGCGGCCGGGCGAGCACGTACGCGGGCACCTTCCAGTTCGACACGTGCCCGCCGCTGAGCTACTACTCCCCCGGCACCCTGATCACCGCCCTCGCCCATTGCGCGGCCCAGCGCTACGACACCGTGGTCATCGCCACCCTGTCGCACTTCTGGACCGGACGCGGCGGTGTGCGTGCCCAGGCCGACCGCGCCGCGAAGCGCATCTCGTCCACGAGCCCGGCGAGCGGATGGCGGGAAGTCCGGCCCGCCGAGCTGCGCATGCTCGACGCCGTATTCGGCTACCCCGGGCACGTCGTAGCCACGGTCCGCGACAAGCTCGACTACGTCACCGAACCCGATGAGACGGGCCGCTTCCACCGCAGAATCATCGGCCTGGCACCCGTCGGCTGCGACGGCATGCAGTACGACTGGGACATCGCCGCCACGATGGATCACACCCACACCCTCGTCGTTGTCAAAGCTCCCACCGACGACCTGTCCGGCGCCGTCGAGCCGAAGCCCGGTGCGCGGTTCGCCGCCCGTATCACGGCGTGGCTGGACCAGGGCGAGCCCGTCGAGCCGCCCCACGATCTCGCGGCAGAGGCCCTCCAGCCGGACCTGTCCTTCGACGACCTCGCCGACCTGATGCAGCGGGTACGGACGCGCCAGGCAGAGGGCTACCCGCTGCTGCTGGACGACAGCACGGGAACCACCCTCGGTGCCCACATCTCCGAGCGCGGCAACGAGCTGCGCCGCGACCGATAGCCCACCCTCCCCCTACTTCGCGCTCACCCACCGTGGCGGGCACGTTCCGCCCGCCACGGTGCCCCATCCCCTCCGGTCCTGCACGCAAGCAGCGGCTTCAGCCTGCCCATGCCCACGCGCTCGCACCGCTCTGTCATCGAAAGGTTCCCCATGCCGCAGCACCTCGATCCCACCGACCCGCTCCTGCGCCTGCTGGCCGACTACCGGCAGATGGCGGACCGGCACAAGGCATCCCTGGACGCCTGCCTCGACCTGGAGGGCAACGTCGACTACGACAAGCGCCACCTCTACAGCAGGCGCGAGCGCGTCGCCGCCGTCGAGGCCCGCGCGCTCCTGGAGCGGGTCATGCCCCTGCTCACCGAGCGTTTCACCTTGCCCGACGGGCTGACGGTCACTGTCCCCGGCAGCGACTGCGCCACCTTCACCCTCACCACGGGGCGCCTCGACGACAACGCCCGATCCGCGTTCCGCCACGGCCAGTGCCACGCCCTCGCCCGTGCCCTGTGCGAGCGCACAGGCTGGACGATGGCCGTCGTGATCGCTCAGCACTGCGTGGCCGACCCCGACGCCTGCGGCGACTACCTCGTCCACGACATCTGTGCCTGCCAGCTGGAGCACCTCATCGCCGTGCGCCCCGATGGCGTCCATGTCGACATCACCGGCGCACACCTGCCCGGCACCCTGCCCGGCTACGAGGACCAGCAGGCCATCCCGGTCGACGATCATGTCTGGTCCTTCATCGAACGCTCCCCCGCCTGGCGGCGCCCGGCACTCGACGTCGCCCGCACCTTCGTCACGCCGCTCCTGGCATCGCTCGACGACCCGCTGTGCGCGGCCGCCGAGTTCTTCAACACGGAATGACTCTTAAGGGTTGCCTCTCACCATATCCATCACGTAGAGTCTTAAGAGTCAAATGGTCGAAGGCTTCCAGCCCAGAACGTGGCGGCCCGGCAGAGATCAGCAATGTCACGGGCCCGGCCTGCGCCTCTCACGATCACGTTCGCACCCCCACCGACAGGAGACGTGTGTCCACCAGCGAACTCGCCTTGCTCCTCCAGCACTCCGACACCACCGCCCGCAGCGTCATCCAGGAGACCGCCGCAGCAGCCGGCCTGATGTGGAAGTGCCGGTGGAGCCTGTGCGCCGAGTACAACATCAAGGCCACGGAACTGTGCCCGCACTGCGGCCGCGACCGCGACGGACACCCCCTGCGCGACGTACAGCCCGGTTGCTGGCCGGTCGAGGACGAACTGTGGGAGAACCTGCGGACGGAAGTCACCGCCCACTTGCGGCAGCAGGGCTTCGACCCGCTCCCCGACGCCGTGACCTTCCCCTGGGTGAGCGATGAAGACGCCGCACCGTGGTCGCTCACCCGGCTCGTGCTCCACTACGGCGGCATCCAGCGCGACTACAAGATCCATCTGGAGCGCACCGAGATCAGCGACCTCCTGGAGCAGGTCGCCGAGGCCGCCGAGCCCAGCAGCTACGAGTACCTGCGCATCTTGCCCCGCTGACACCCACCCACCCCAGCCCTCACCCAAGGAGGACCGTGCCGGCCGCACCCATCCCGTTCACGCTCGAACTCGGCCTTCCGAAGCGGCCGTCGCTCACCGTGGAGACCAGCACGCTGGAACACGGCAAGACGCGCTACACCGTGCGCGGCCCGCGCATGCGGGGTACCTTCATCGTCGTTCCGGTCACCAACCACAGTCTGCCGTTCGGCACGCACGGCGTCCTCGTGCGCTTCGGCGACGGCCCCAACGCGGTAAGGCCCCACACCGCGCGTGCGGACGAGCCCGTCATGAACGGGGTGCGCATCCACGGCGCCACCGAGATGATCTCCCCGCAGCAGATACACCGTCAGCAGCACCTGATCACCTCCCATGCCGTTGTCCTGATCGACCATCTCGTCACGCGCAGAATCCCGGACGGCGCTCGTGCGCTCACGCAGGCAGTGGTCACCGCCCTGGTCCAGCACTGGCAGCGGCGTCCGGACCGGGGCGCGCTCATCGACGCGGCCCTGCGCCACGCCGCTCCCGACCACGTCACCCGCGAACGGGCCAGGGTCCGCGCCCTGCAGCTGCAGCTCGACGCTGTGCGCGTCAAGCGCGCACATGTACGCCGCCGCAGCTACCAGTTGGCGGGACTCGTCCGCCGCCAGCAGCCCGGCCTGCGCCCGCCCGAGCCCATCCCAGCTCGCCTGCCCCTGATCAGCCGGGACGGAGCGCCGATCGGGTACCTCATCGCCCGCGAGCACAAGGTCAACGTGCCGCCTGGACGCGTCGTCTACGAGATCAGCGGTCCGCGCATCAGCCCCGGACTGATCACCGTCGGCCCCGGCATCCACAGCAACAGCCCCGTGCCCGAGGGCCTGTACACCTGCTGGGGGCGGCCGATGAGGCCCGACGCGTTCACCCACGAGTGCACCGCCATGCCCGCCATCAACCGCGTGGTAATGAGCGGCGGGTGGCACCACGGCAGCGGCGACGTCCGTACAGCCGCCACGTCCGTGCGGGGCTCCACCCCGACCGCAGTCCGGGCCGACGCCATCCTGCGCGCCGTGGCCACGCGCTATCTGGCGCGACCGGATCTGACCGCACTGCGCATCGCAGCGGGCAAGCAGAACGCCGCCCGCCTGCGTGACTCCCTGGCACGGGAGCTGAAGCGCGTGCGTGCCGATGAAGCACGCCTTCACCGCCGACTGCGCACCCATCAGGGCCGCGAGGCGTACTTCCTCACTCTGCTCGAACCGCCGCGCGCCGAGGAGCAGGCCGACGGCGCCTGACACGCAACCGGCGGACGCCCGGACTGTATCTGACCCGGGCGTCCGGCGAGCACCTGCACGAACGCCATCGCCCGTGATCGACGAATGCCCAGCAGCACCGAGCCCACCACGTGAGCCAGCGCTCGCCATTGCCCGATGAAGGAGACATACATGGCTGACCTGTCCGTCATCCCCACCGAGTTCGCCGTCGGTGCCCACATCACCGTTACCGGCGTGGACACCCGCGGCTACACGGTCACCCGGGCCGGATACCTGCTCGCCCCGCCCAAGAAGGTTGACGCTCAGCGCGACAAAGGAACCGATCAGGGCATCCGGCTGTGCGTGGGCCCTACGGGAACCGATCCGGCCCGGCGCTTCACCTGGATGACCGTCTTCTCTGACCTCGGCGCCGTCACACATAGCCCGGTCCCGGATCTCACCAAGTGGTCCATGACGCATCTGCGCCTGGTCCCCGGCGTCAGCGCCAGGCACCACACCCGCATCGTCTTCGGCGGCAGGGGCGGCGCACGCTCCACCGAGCCGACTCAGGCCACCGCCGTCACCGTCTTCTACACCGACGACGGCATCTACGACCTGCTGGACACGGACACCGACACCGTGCAGCTGTCCTGTCGGCTGTCCACGCCGATCTGGTGGGCCCCGATCTCCACGCTGAGCGCCGTCGTCAACCTGCCCCTGCGCTGACGCCCAGGCCGCGCCGCGCCCGCCCCCGGCGGGGCGGGCGCCTGCCCCGCGGCCCTCCGCCCTGACCGCCGCATCAGCGCACCACAGCCAACAGCCGACACTGGTGAAGGAGTTACTGCAGTGACACTCAGCCCCACGGGCGCCGCAATCCTCGACCGCAACGACCGGGGCGTCGTCACCGGCCATCCGGCCGCAATGGCCCGCCTGCGCGGCGACGGCTTCGTCGTCACCCGTAACGGCACGCACCGTATAACCCCGGCAGGCCGGGCGGCCTTGCGCACCTGGCGCGAGGAACACGGCGGCACCACCCCGTCACCGGACAGGGCGATACCGCGCAAGCTGCCCGGCAGACAGCACGAGGCCCTGATGACCGCCGCACACCGCCCCGACCACCGCGTACCCGGGCGGGACGACAGCGACGTGTACCGCAGCGGGCAGCCCTGGTTCCGTCAGTCGACCCTGCGCGCCATTTACCAGGCCGGATACGCCGACATCCGCCCCGCACCCGAGGACAAGGTACCGATGACCTGGGAACAGACCGGCAGGTCCCTCTACCTCACACCGGCCGGCCGGAACTACATCCGCCTCCAGGGAAATCTGGCCATCGGCCCGCGCCGCGTCGTCATCATCGCCTGCGGCTCCACCAAGCGCCCGGCCCTCGGAGGCGGGCCCGGCTATCCGGCCGGGGAACTCTACACCGGCGGATACCACAGGCACCTGCGTCAGGCCGCCGACGCGCTCACCGACCAGTCCTTGATCTTCATCAACTCCGCGTTGCACGGACTTGTCCCCCTCACCCGCAAGCTGCACCCCTACGACGTGAGGCCCGGTGATGAACAGGCCATCTCCTCCCAGAGGTTGGCCAGTCACACGGCCGAGCTCGGCTTGGACGACGCGCACGTGATCTTCCTCGGCGGCGCGGGCTACGCCCTGAAGCTCACGCCTTCCATTCCCCACCTCCTCACCCCGCTGAGCGGCGGCATCGGAAGCCACAAACGGCTGTGCGTGCAGGTCAGCGCCGACCCCAGCCTGCGCGCGGCGTGGTGGGGACGTGCCGCCGAGCTCTTCGATGAGGCCCACCCCGGCACAACTCGGTAGCGCGCTCGCCGCGCCACAGCTCCAGACCACCCACCGGCTTGAGCCCGATCGCCCCCTCTCTCCTGTACGAAGAAACGCCGACCGGAAAGGGACCCGTGACCTTGACCAGAACCCCAGCCAGGACCCCGGCGGTCGCCATCGGCCGCGCTCTGCGCGCCCTGGGCCTGGCCCAAGGCCAGGGCCGCGACTTCGCCGTGCGCGGCCTCTACCAGCGCACCGCCCGTGGCAGGGAGCGCACCGCCACGGTCGTCCGTACGTCCACCTGCCGCGCCGAGCGCGTTATCGCCCGCAACGCCGACGCCATCGAGGCCGCCGTCCTCGCCGACGGCGGGTGGCGGCTCACCGTGAGCGTGCGCTTTGCCGACGACGGCCGTCCGGTCACTCGCGTTGCGACCGGCGCCGCGGACCGCGTCCGTGAAAGCCCGCCCATGGGCGTCGACTTGAGCATCCCCGAGGAGGATGAGGTTCCCCGGGTCGAGGCCCCCGAGCCGGAGCCGGTCAAGACCGAACCTGCGCCCGACCCGGAGCTCGACCAGCACGATCGGCTGCCCTCGTTCATCACGGTCAGCCGCCACATCAAGGACGGCCGCCGTATGAGCGAAACGGCCGTCAGGTGTGAGCGCTGCCGCGCGCAGGGACATGGCCTGGACGACATGGGCCTGATCACCCTCAAGTGGGGCCCGGATGCCGCATACGCGGCGGACCGGGCCGCATGGGACCACGCCGACGACCACCGGCGGCGGAGGACAGCCGCCTACGATGGCGCCGAGCGGGAGCGCCTGGAGAAGCAGGCCGGTGCCTTGCAGTGGTCCACTCGTCAGGCGAACACGATGTACATGGCCGACCACGGCGAACTCCACCACGACGGAAGCGGCTTCTATCAGATGCGCGACCACTGGACCGGCCGCCTCGGCCGTGAAGGCCGCACTGTCGCCGCCGGCCGCGTCCAGGCCCTGCTGGCCGCTGGTCTCCTCGCCACCCGCGGGGGAAAGGTCATTCCCACCCGCGACGGCAAGCGAGCCCTGAAGGCATGGGGAACCATCCGGCCCGAGCCCCTAGCCAAGCACCACCGGGCCGAGGCCGACCCCGCCCGGACCCCCTACCTGCTCGACGGCGATGAACACCGCTACCGCTACCAGGCCGCGCAGCAGGCCCTCCACGCAGCACGCCGCCACCGGCTCACGCCTGCCCAGGCCGCCTCCGAACGCGCGAAGTCCCGGGTCGCCGCGAACCTCACCGCCTCCTCGGAAGGGTGAATTCGTCCACGGCCGCGAACGCACCGCCCGCCCGCCCGCGTCCTCACCGGCATGAACCGTCTGCCCGCCCACCTCACCCAGCCCGGCTTGGCCCGCCTGACCGTGGAGGCCACTGATGAAGACACCGTGCTCGCGGTCGCCGGGCGGCTCATCGCCTGTCACAACCTAACCGGCGCCTCCGAGCCCTACCGCGTGCCGGGCGAGGATGGCGTCCGCGTGCAGTTGTATGGCGACGCGGTGCCCCTGGCACCCTGACCGCCCGAGGTTGGTCACCCGTCTCGCGGATGTCGTAGTTCGTAAGAGAACCCGTTCTTGAGCGTCGGCGCCCCGCCAGGACTGCAGTCACAGGCGTGCTTCATCTTCACCGCCCGGCTCTGCAGCGTGCCGTTTTGGCCGCCTCTCGGACCGGTGCATCACTTGGGCACCGGCGATCCGGCGGCGCCCGCCCGCCCCGAGCCGTGCGCGGCGTCCAGAGCGTCCAGAGTGTGGTTCCTACGTGTTCTGGTCGTAGGCAGCCGGCGGGCTCTCTAGGGTGTCGTGCCGTGGGGTACCTGCGGCTGCTGCGGCAGCGACACATTCTTGTGCTGTGGCTCGCCGAAACTCTGAGCGTCTTCGGAGACCGCTTCTTCACCCTGGCACTGATGTGGACGGCCTGGCAGCGCGAAGGCGCGGTGACCATGGGAGTCGTCGTCATCGTCGAGTCCGTTCCGCACCTTCTCGTCGGCGCGTTCGGACGGCGCCTGCTGGCGCGGTTCGCCTCGTTCAGGGCGCTCGCCGGAGTCGACGCCGCGCAGATCCTGGTCGTGGGCGCCATGCCGTGGCTGTGGGACCTCGTCGGGCTCGCCGGCGTGCTCGCCGTCATCGTGCTGATCGGTCTCTGCGACGCGATCACCGAACCCACCCGAAGCGCCATCACCCCAGACCTGGTCGAAGCTGACCAGGTCCGGCAGGTCAACGGATTGATGGATCTCACCGGCCGGTTCACCTGGGTGCTCGGTCCAGGCTCGGCGGCGGTCCTGCTGGCGGCCATGGAACCGGAGAAGCTGTTCCTGGTGGATGCCGCGACCTTCGCGGTCTCGGCGCTGGCGCTGCTCTGGCTGGCGCGCCACGCTGATCAAGGCGCTCCGACTCCGGCGGCCGGTGACCTAGACGAGCCGGACTCGGCGAAGGCACCGGTGCCGCGGGCTTGGCCACTGCTGCGCCATCACACCGCGCTCGCCTCCGCTGTCGCTCTGCACGGCGTCGGCGAGTTCTTGTACGCGATCACCACCGTCGGGATTCCCGTGCTGCTGACGGCCCGGCTTCAGGCGGAGGCCGACGCATACGCGATGGTCGTCATGTGCATGGGGATCGGTTCGGTCATCGGGAACCTCCTGGTCGGCAATATCGCCCTGCCGGGACGGTTCCTGACGGTGTACTGCACGGCATGGGCCTTGCGTGGCATGGTCCTGGTCGCGTTCACCTTCGCCGACGCCCTGGTGACCGTCCTGCTCCTGACGGGCGCAGCGAGCTTGACCGTGCCACTGGGAGCGGTCAACCTCACCACGGAGCTGTCCCGGCTCCCCCAGGCCGAGCGTCTGCGACTGATGACCGTTGACAGCACGGGCCTGCACGTGGCGAGCATGGCCGGGATGGCCGTGCTGCCCGCGCTCGTTGCTGCGGCCCCGGCACGTGCCTTCCTCGCCTGTGGTGTGCTGCTGGTCGGGACGGCGCTGACGGCCCCGCTGATCGGCCGCTTCGTCAGCCTGCCGCCGACCGCCGCTCCACCATCGGCGGCATCGATTCCCGCGTTGGGCGGCCCAGAGGACCTGGCCCGGCGCTGAGGGGCGCGCGGCGGGCGGATACGACGAGTGTGTGGTGCGGGCTTGTGTGCGGGCCGCTGACCGGCTGGACCTCCACCGGGCGGAAGCCGTGCGCCACCAGTAGCGCGGACCAGTCCGCGGCGTCGAAGGCGTAGTGGATGACCGGCAGCCGAGCTCCACCGGTCGAGGTCAGGTTGTCCACGCGCCGGCCGGAGAGCTCGCCCTGCCGTGGGGCGTTGACCGAGAAGACGAGTCGTCCGCCCGCACGCAGCCGTCCGGCCACAGCGGGCAGCAGCTGGGCCGGGTCGGCGTACCAGAGCGCCCCGAAGATCGAGTAGCAGACGTCCAGGATCGGCAGGGTGGTGAGCACGGCGGCAGCATCCCCGAGGTGCCAGTCGGTGGCGGGCAGGTGGCCGAAGCGGGCGCGGGCCTGGGTCAGACGCCGGAGTGAGGCGTCGATGCCGATCGCGAGGCGTGCGCCGTGCAGGGCGGTGTACCCGACGTGCTCGCCGGTGCCACAGCCCATCTCGGCGACGGATTTTCCTACCAGGTCGCCGAGGAGTTCGGCGCCGGGGCCTCGGCCGGGCCACGGAGTCCAGGCGATGTCGGGAGGCGGGTCTTGTGGTTGACCGTGAGTCTGGTCCCGGCTGGCGATGCTGTCCCAGGCGCGGATGTTCACTGCCGCGTCCACGCCGGTGTGAGTGGTGCTGTGCATGGCGGTCTCCCTCGGGTTCGGGCGCGGGGCCGCCTGCGTGAGACGGCCCCGCGTGTTGGATGGCGTGCGAGGTCAGCTGGCCATGGCCGCGACGCGGTCCATCCAGTCGTGGCGCAGGCTGTCCAGTTCGGTGCGGAAGGCGCTCAGGTCGGTGCCGTAGGCCAGGACGCAGCCGCCGGCCATGTCGGCGGCTGCCTGGCAGCCGTGTACCAGACGGCCGCCGAGCGCGGCGTGCGCCAGGACGGCTTCGCGCCGACGGCCCTCGTGGAACCATCCCCCGTGGTACAGCTCGTCCAGCACCTGGCCCTCCTCCTCGGTGAAGCCGAACACCACGGAGGTCGCGACAGGGAAGAACCAGCAGGGGCCGACGTTGGCGAGGTGCCCGTTCAGCTCGACGCGGTTGAGCGCCATGAGGGTGGTGGCTTCGCGCAGGGCCGTCAGCTGCCGCTCAGTGACGTCCAGGCCCTGAACGTGAAGGTGGGCGTCGCGGTACAGGTACGCCGCGACCCGGTAGGCGATCTCCAGCACTTCCGCCGGATTGCCGGTGGTGCGTCCGTGGGCGCGCACGAACTCCAGGGCCTGCTGCTCGACGGCCTGGTCGGTGGTCTCCTGGACGTCCAGGAGTTCGTTGCGGACGAGGTCCCAGTCGGCGACCACCCAGCTGGGGTTCTCGTAGCGGAAGAAGTAGCGCTGCGGGTCGACGGTGATCGTGTTGCCGCTGATGGTGATGCCGTCGATGCGGCTCCACTCGGAGGTGAACGGCTCGGGCAACTCCACGGAGAACGGAGTCGTCGAGGTGGTGCCCGGTGAGGCGGCCAAAGTCATGGCGAGATCCCTCCTGGTGCGACGGATTTGGCTGCTCAGCAGTCCGCTGGGCGCCGTACGTCGAGGACACTGCTGAACGGCGAGTCCGGGCAGTGGCGCTTCCTTGTCCTGCACACCCCTTTGCGTCTGATGCAAAGAAGCTGTCGGGCCCGCCCCGGTGCATCTACGGTGGGAGCGGCGCAGCCTCGGCTACCAACGAGACGGGGTGCAGACGTGGCAGAGGAAACGCACGCGGCCCTGGGCGCTGGTGAAAGGCCCGGGGAGTTGGTTCGCCGGACCCGTCAGGCGCGGGGGATGACCCTGGCCCAGCTCGGTGAAAGGGCCGGCTACTCGGCCGCCCAGGTCTCCCGCTACGAGCGGGGGGTCGCCCCCATGAATGACGTGGACGTGAGGGGTGCATTCGCGGACGCCCTCGAACTGCCGCGCGAGGCATTCGGTCTCCTCACGCCCATGCCTCGGCCAGAGATCCGACACGGCCAGGCGATCGGAGCGCCCGCAGCCTTCCCCCGGGTTCCCGCCCATAAGGTGGGTAGACCCGGACAGGAGGACGGTGAAGATCCGGTGCGGCGAAGGAAGTTGCTCGCAAACCTGGCATGGACGGCCGCCGCAGCGGCCACCAGTCCGCTCGGCCCAAGCCATTCGCTCCCCGCGGACGAAGCGCTGCTGGGGGACGTCCTGGTCGCCAAACTGCGCGACGCGATGCTGGGCCTGGGAGGCCCTCCTTCCGTGCCGTCCACCCAGGTGCTGGAAGGTGACTTCGCCCGCGCTCGCGCCGACTTCGACGCATGCCACTACGCCGGGCTCGCACTGCGCCTGCCCCGCCTGATCCGAGCCGGCCACGCTCTCACAGCGGCCCCCGGCGGCGATGAGGGCTGCGAGCGCCTCGCCCAGACCTACCTCATAGCCACCCGCATGCTGGTGAAACTCGACGAACAGCAACTCGGCTGGATGGCCGCCGACCGTGCACGGCAGCTCGCCGAAACCAGCGGAAACGTCCTCACCATCGCCGAGTCAGCGCGACAACTCGCGGTCCTCGCGCGCAAGGCCGGCTGGCACGACCAGGCCCTGTCCATCGCACTCACCGCAGCCGATGATCCCGGGCTGCGCGACGCCGGGCGGGAAGGAGCAGCCGAGCGCGGCCTGCTGATCCAGTCCGCCGCCTACACTGTCGCCCGCCGTGGCGACCGGGACGGGATGAGGCAGCTGACCGACGAGGCCGCGGCCATCGCCACCGAACTCGGCGGTGCGCCACTGCTGCGCGGGCACGGAGGCGGGTTCAGCCTGATCACCGTCCAGCTCCACCGCATCTCCGCGGAGAACTACGCAGGAGACCCCCTGGCCGCGCTCACCGCTGCCCGCAGTATTTCCCTCAACGAGCTGCCGAGCCTGGAGAGGCGATCACGGGGTCTGGGAGACATTGCTCTCGCTCTCGAACGGCTGGGCCGCCGGAGCGAATGCGTGCGTACGCTCCTTGCGGCCGAGCGCTGCGCACCGCAAGAGGCTCACGCCCGCCCCGCGGTGAAATCACTGGTCTCAGGTCTGCTCGTTTCCGGACCGGTGTCGCCGGAACTGCGCGGCCTCGCGGAGCGGAGCGGGGTCCTCGTCTGAGTGCCTGGCGGCCGGAGGCTCCCAGAGCCGCCTGACTAGGCGCGCCCCCGCGTTCCGGTATCGCGCACCTTCGTCCCCCATTGCGCCTGTACAGGGCCCATGCACCACTGGCACAAAGGCGCGCCACCAGAGTTGTACCGGTGCGTGCGGCGCTGACAGATGGCGCACAATCCGACCTGGTCACTAGGGCATCCCAGGACGGAGGGATCAGGTTGGCTGATCGGAGGGGCAGGGGTCGTCATCGTCTGTGTCCTGTTCTAGGCGGCAATAATCAGCCACTTAGGTGCAGGATATCGGACAAAAGGGCGCATCTGTTCGAACTGCGGAGGGGCGGGCCGTCCCGACTGACGGAGCGGGGAGCTCCTTCTCCCACGACCGCGGTGACTTCAGGTCGCCCCATGGAGCGGCGCCGGGGAACCTGCCTCGGCAGGCGGGGCCGCCGGGCACCAGACGCCGCCTCGGTCACCACGGTCTCGGAAGAGGGCTTCAGGGGCGCGCTCAAGAGGCCTTGCGGAGTAGCGCGGCCGGTCCTGCTGTGCCCGCTCCGTACTTGCTGTTGATCGCGTCGATAGCCCGCTCCGCCCTGAGCCGCGCTTCGCGCTGACCATCCAGTGAGATCTGCTGGACCACCCGGTCGGCGTCCACGAGGTCCTCGGCGCGCAGCGCCAGGCCGACGAGTCGGGCTCGCTCCAGCCCGGCGGCGTCCATGAGCCGGTACGCCAGCGTACGCAGATCCACCTCATTCGCTGAGGCCTCTGCCAGGCGCCGCGATCGTTCCCATGAGGCCCCGCCCGCGAACTCCAAACGCAGGGCCAGCGTCCGGGCCACCTGTCCGCGCCGACGCAGCAGAGCACCCAGCCGTACGACGAGGTCGAGCAGTGCGGCACGTACCGGCGCGCCATCGAGTGCGTGGTGGGTGAAGCGGTGCCGTACGGACGCCGAGGCTGGTAGATCCTTGGGCGTGACGGGGCGTCGGTCGATTCCGGCGGCCCGCTCTGCGGCGAGCCGTCCGGCCCGGCCGCCGAGCAGGCGCTGCACGGTGCCCGCGGGGACGGCGGCGAGCAGTCCCACCGAATGGATGCCGTAGTCGTGCAGCGCGCGGGCCTGGGCACGGCCGATGCCGTGCAGTGCCTCCACGGGCAGCGCCGCGAGCCACTCCTGGGTGCGGCTGGCCTCGACGAGCAGGACACCACCGGGCTCAGATACCTGCGCGGACGCCGTGGCCGCCACCGTGGCGTTGATGCCGATACCGATGCGCAGGTCCACTCCCAGCAGCGCGGCAGTCCGCAGCCGCACCAGGGCTCCGATCTGTGCGGCATCCGTGTTCAGGCAGCGGAAGGCGCCGCGCAACTCCACGAGGGCCGCGGCGGGTGGGACGGCCTGGACAATGGGCGAGACGTCACGGAGCACCTCCAGGACGCGCCGGTAGACGGGCACGGGAAGCCCGAGCGGGCACCGCACGTGCATCACGCTCGCCACCCCGGCGCCGCTTTTTGCTGTCATCTGGCCGTCGCTCATATCGTCACCTCCCTCGCCACCATATAGAACAATTATTCGAACATGCGAGCTGTGGCACGATCGCGGGTGACCCCGCACCGGCTTGCGGGTCTGGGCCCGCGGTGAGCAAGTCGCCGCTGAGGGCCGGGAAGCCTGCCGTCCCACTTGAAAGGTCAGGCCGTGTCGGGCGGGAGCGTCCCGCACGACGCCCTCGGGCGCGCCGGCGTCGCTGCCCTTGTGCATTTCAGCCGAAGGCGTGGACAAGATCCTCGATGATGGCGTGCACGCCGCTCCAGTCGCCGGTGCCGCTGAGCTGCCCTGGCCGGGCTGCCTTGATCTTCTGCTCGAACGCCTTCTGCACCAGGGCCTTGTGGAACTTCGAGAGTGCACCTTGTCGGCGCTGCACGGCGGGGATGACCGCTCCGAGGTGGACTGGCGCCAGCGTGCCGCCGATCATCAGAACGTCCCTGCCGAGGTACATCTCCAGAGAGCCGGCGACCCCGTTCACGTTCGTCAGCGACATCGTGGAGGACGCCGCGTCGATGGTGGGGTAGCTGGTCAGCAAGGGCAGGTCCGGGTAGTGGCGCACCTGACATTCCGCGGGCAGCTTCTGCTTCTTCAATTTGGCGAATGCCTCATGCCCGCCCGCGTCGTTGTCGGCGATGGCCACGAAGCGGTTGGCGACGCCGGCCGCGATGAACGCGTTCACCATGAGCGCGAGTGCGCCCACGCCGCCGGGGGCCTTCGTTCCCGTGTAGTCGATGAAGCGGACGAAGCCAACGAGATGGGGGTGGGTCATGCGCATCGCCTTGGACAGCAGCCGGGCGTCGGTGCTTCCCTCGGTGAGCACGATCAGCGGGGCGATATCAGGCAGGGCCGCGAGCTGGCGTTCACGGGTCTGTCCTGCGACGGGCTGGCTGGGGTCCAGGCGCCCCCAGGAGCCGGTCAGTTCGCTCAGATCCAGCCCGACGCGCGTGTCGTCAGGGGCTTGGTCGATGATCAGCCGTGCCAGGCTGCGCTCCGCGACGTACCAACGAAGCTCTTCGACGTCACTGACGGTTTCGGTGAATTCGCCCTCGTACTGGGCGTACTCCTGCACCGTGGCGAACGATTCATAGGGTCGGTGCGGCCGGATCGCCTCGCCGATGGCTGCAAGAAGTTCGGTGGGCTCACGTGGTGCCCGAAGAGGGTTCCGATGCAGCTGTTCGCCCTGCGCTCGTCGTTCTCGTTCTCTGTCGTGGGCCCTACGCCATGTCGCGACGCCCGTCTCCAGGTCCGCGAGGGCGCGACGTGTGGTGAAGCCCTGCACGTTCAGGCGCTGGCGCAGAGCGTGGCTGGTGGTGAAGTAGCCGAGTGTGCACTCGCTCTCGTCCCGTTCATCGCCAGGTGTGACGTCGCTGCCGTCAGCCGCGACGAGCTTGCGGTCGGTCTCGGTGAAGAGCGCCGCCAGTTCCTCACTGTAGTGATCGCGGGAGTACAGGAACTGACAGTCCCCAGCGACCAGGTAAGAGTGATCCCCCATGCGTCCAGGCTCCCATCCTCTCTGGGGACGCCGCCGCCCGATTTCCCGGGCGCGGGTGCCGATCCTTGTGAGACTTCACTGCGGCAGATCGACGTCACGTACCTCGACCTCGTACGGCAACGACGTGACGGCGGCGAGCCGCTCCTCCACGTCCTCGCGGACGTCACCCGGCAGGGACATCGAGACGCGGGTGGTCTTCCCTGGCGGTTCCTTGCTGGTGACTTCGATCGGTTCGAAAGGGGCGTTCGTAAGGGTCGCGAAGGCCGCGCGCGCCTGCTCCAGGTCCGCGGAGTCCACCGTGATCGCGACGAACGTGCGCTGCGCCATGACGTCACCTCTCAGCCGGGAGGACTTCCTCTTCAGCGTCTCTCTCCGCACCCTGCTGTGCACCTCCCCGTGTGCCTGGCCCAGGACGGCGGGTCACTGGGCGAGGTCCGGCCTCAGGCGCCGGACCGTGGTTGCCGGGTGCCGCGTCGCGCCGTGATCCACTTCCACCGGCAGCGGCTGGTCCAGGAGCCAGTACGGGGAGCCGTCGGCCAGCCGTGCGGTCTTCCGTGTTCCGGTGCCGCTCACCTTCAGCGCCTGCGTCAGGAGGTGCCGGAGCTCGACCGTCAACGGCGTGGACAGCCCAAGGCCCTCGGCGCCGAGGTCGACGACAAGGCGCACCGGGGCCTGTGCCCGGCCCGTGTACCCGATCGCGACCGCGTCCCGGGGAACCGAAAGCCGCAACTTCAGCCAGCCCCGCCCTCTGGGGTACGGCTGCGACCAGGGCTTCAGAACCAGCCCCTCCAGTCCGACCGCGGCCAGGGCCTCGTCGGCGAGCCAGGTCAGCGCCTGCTTCCGGTCTCGTGTCATCGGCACGACCTGGAGGGGCGGCCCCAGCGGCACCACGAGTTCCTCCAGGCGGGCTCTTCTTCGCCAGTACGGCCATCCGCGTACGTCCTCGCCGCCGTCGGCGATCACGTCGAAGGCCACGTAGTGGGCAGGCAGCGTGCGGGCCATCGCGGCGGCGCGGCGCGGGGCCGCCAGGGCCCGGCTCTGCATCGCGGAGAAGTCCAGCCTCCCGGCCCGCAGCACCACCCCCTCGCCGTCCAGGACGGTTCCGATGTCGAGCCGCGCGGCGACTTCCGCGAGGTCAGGAAACAGCGGGGTCACCGTACGCCCGGAGCGTCCGGCCTGGATGAGCGGTCCGGCTTCGGTGTGCGCAAGAATCAGCCGGTGGCCATCGACTTTCCACTCGATGGCGAGGTCTGCGTCGGGCAGTTCGGTGACCGTCTGGGCGAGCGCGACGTGCAGCGGGAAGGACAGAGCCACCCGGCCAGCCTCCGGCCAGCCGCACAGCGGCGCCCGTCGGTTCCGCCATCAGGAGTATCCGGCCGCTTCACTTGGCTGGCGCGGCCCGTGATGCTCGATCGGGCTCCCTCGCACGTGGGCGGGCCATCGTTGCCTGGGATCGGCGTCGCTACTGTGGTCTACTCATCCGCATTCGAGGTCTTCAAGCCGGTGTGGCGCGAACCGCGGCCGGGGCTCAGGACGGATGCCTTCGACGGGGTAGTGCTACCGGCTCGCGCGGGCCGACTCGTCCAGGAGATGCGGAAGGTCAGACGGCGCGCCTGTCGGCTGAGGGCATGATCGCTCCTCCAGCAGCCCTCGGACGCTTCACCGGCCGCCGTATCGAAGGCGCGGGGCCTCGACCGCACCGCGCGGGGACAGCTCCAAATCGCCGTTCCTCGGTCGCTCCGCTGCGCGGAGCGATGTGACGAGGGCACAGAGTTCGGCGACCTGTGCGCTGAGGGCCCCGACCTGCGCGGTCAAGGCTGCTAGTTCACCTGAGCACGGGTGGTGTCCCTCGGCAGGGAGCGCGGGCGGTTCGGCCCGCGAGAGGTCCTGCGCTACGAAGCTGCCACGCCCGTGGACGGAGTACGCCACTCCCTCCTGCTTCAGGAGATTGAGTGCATTTTGGGCGGTCCCGTTGGCGATGCCGTGCTGTTCCATGAGCTCGCGGGCGGAGGGGAGACGGTCCCCCGGCCGGTATCGGCCGGTGCGGATGGAGCGGCGGAGCTCCGCCGCGATCTTCTGGTACGGGGGCTGTTCAGGGGTGCTACGCATGTGGGAGTCCTTCCTAGCGACGCTCGGCAGGGTGCGAGATCGGTCCGGTTCTGCCGGGAGGCGTGGGGGCACGGCTTCGAGGGCGCTCCCGGGGTGCGTCCAGCTGCGGGTGTCCTGGTCCGCGCGGTGTAGGAGGCGGCGGAGGACTGCATCGGCCGTCCGCCCTGGCCCGTCGTCGGATCCCGGCCGTGCATGGGCCGTCAGGCGCCGCGCCGGAAGTGACGACGGCGCGCAGCCCGCTCCCTCTGCTCTTCCTCCCACGCCTGGGTGTAGGCCTCCGCGATGGCGGGGTCGCTGTAGACGGGCTCCATGAAGATGCGCCGTATGTCGGGCTTGGGTGAGGCAGGAGGGCGGCGTCGGGGGCCGGGAACGGTCCTGGCCTGGTTCGGGGCGGTGGGCAAGCTGACTCCTGACGAGGCCTTGGGGAACGTGTGGCGTGGCGCCACGGTGTTCTTGTCTCCCTCATGTGTCCCATGGATGGCCCCGGTTGCGGTGGCGACGAGGCAGACCCCGCGAGTTCATGGGCGGGTTCGACATGGTTTGGGCGGCGGGTCGGAGAGCTTGGGCGAAGGCAGCGACGCGGTCGGCAGCGGCCCGCAGACCGTCGGAAGCACCCAGTTCGAGCAGCGGGCGGATGACCGGGGTGCCGACCACGACGGCGCTGACCAGGTGCCTGACTTGTGCTGCTTTGGCGGGGGTGGACACGCCGATGCCGGTCACGACGGGGGTGGGTCCTGCGGCGTGCAGGCGTTGGGTGAAGGCGGTCAGGGAGGGAAGGTCGAGTCGTCCGGTGTAGCCGGTGAGCGCGTGGGCTGCGGGGGCGTAGACCCATCCGGTCGCGGCGGCGGCGATCTGCCGGATCTCGGCGTCGCTGCTGTGCCGGGCGGCGAGTTGGGGGGTGTGGATGCCCGAGCGCCGCGCGGCGGTGAGCCAGGGTCCGGCCTGGCTGACGGGAAGGTCCACGATCATCGCGCCGGCGGCCCCGGCGGCGGCGAGGTCCCGGGCGAAGCGGTCCGGCCCCCAGGCTCGTACGGGTTCCCAGTAGGTCATCACGACGAGGGAAGCGGCGGTTGCGCTGGCAGTGCGGTGGACGGTGTCGAGTGCCTCGGCGACGCCGATGCCCCGGTACAGGGCCTGCCGGTAGGCATGGGTGATCAGCGGGCCGTCGTAGATCGGATCGTGGTGTGGGATGCCGACTTCGAGGATGTCGGCGCCGCGGTCGGCGAGCAGCCGCAGGACTGTGGCGTCGCCACCGGGTCCGGCAATGCCGACCGGGAGGAACACGCCGAGCTGGGGGGCGTGGTGGGTGAGGCGTTCGGTGAGCCAAGCCGCGGCCGGTGTGAGGTGGATGGGAGAGAGGGTGAGGCGGGCGGCGCTCATGCGACGTTGACCATGGTGGTGCGCACGCCTATGGCGGTGCGGTCGAGGACGTCGCTCAGGTGGCGGTCCGCGGCTTCGGCGCTGTCCCCGGTGACGATCGCGAATCCGGCCCGGATGTTGCCCGGTGTCCGGGGCGAGGGAGTGAGGGTGACCTCGTCGCCGACGTCACACAGCCACTGCAGGTCCTCAAGGTGGGTGTCGTCACCGGTCTTCAGGGCCAGGGAGGTCACGATGCCGTCGGCGGGCGGGTAGATCATGCCGATGGCGGCGGCGCGCGCTGTGGTGGGAGTCAGGTCCGGCTCCCGGCCACAGGCGAGCGCGGCAGCGGCCTTGACCAGGTCGACGCCAGTGGCGTGGCGCACGAGTTCCCCGATGCGGTCGCCTCCCACGCGCGCATTGACCTCGATGAGGCGGGGCCCGTCGGGGGTGAGCCGCATTTCGACGTGGCTGACGCCGTGGGTGATGCCCAGGGCGCGCAGGGCGGCCGAGGCAATCGGCGCGACGTCGTCGAGGAGCGGGTCGTTGGCCTCCACGCGGTGGCCGGTCTCCATGAAGTACGGCGCGAAGCCGAGAGCCTTGCGGGTGACGGCGACGGCCGTGGTGAATCCGTTCTGGGTCACGGTCTCCACGGAGATCTCGGGACCGTCGAGGAATTCCTCCAGCAGGACCCCGTCGCCTTCCGGCCCCTGGTGGGCGGCGCCGGTGGAGGCGATGGCCCACCGGTCGGGCAGTTCGGTGATGTGGTTGACACGGACGACGCCGACGCTGCCCGCGTGAGCCGCGGGCTTGAGGACGACCGGGTAGCCGCCCAGTCGCTCGGCGGCCGAGGCAGCGGCTTCGAGGCTGTGGACCCAGGTGAAGGCGGCCGAGGGCACGTCGCAGGCGGCGAACAAGTGGCGGCTGGTGGCCTTGTCACGGGCGGCACCGACGGCGATGGGCGCAGTGGCGGGCAGCTGGAGGTGCTCGGCAAGGCGGGCTGCGGTCACGAGGTGATACTCGTCGAAGGTCAGCACGCCGCCGATCGGCCAGTGGCGGCCCAGCGACGCCGCGGCCCCGAGGACCTGGTGCGAGTCCGTCAGATCGGTGACCACATGGTCGACGATGTAGGGCCGCTGCCAGGTGGGTTCCTGGGAGTCGATGAGGAGCAGGGGCTGCTCGGCGGCTGCGGCTTCGATGGCGTAGCGGCGCAACGGCGCAGGCCCTGAGCCGACGAGAAGCAGCATCGGAACGGACACGGTAACTCCCGGTGTGAGGTGGGGTGTTGCTCGGCTAGTAGGTGCGGGCGCCGCGTGCCGCCAGATGGCGGACTCGTGGTGCGCATCGCGGAGGTGCGATCACGTGGTCAGGGCATGCGGGCGGCCGGGCACGGCGAGCGGGGTGTAGGAGGCGCGGTGGCGCCACAGGCCGCGGAAAGCCAGTGCCATCGCCAGGGCCTGAGCAGCTGAGCAGCTGAGCAGGAGGGCGGGCAGGGCGGGCGCGGGCAGCGCGGCGACGAGCGCGCCCGCCACCGGCATCGGGGCGACGACCAGGACGATGGTCACGCTCAGGGTGCCGCCGAAGACGGCCTGCGGAATGAGCCGGGCGCGCAGGGTGCGCAGCACGACCGTCAGGGCTCCCTCCCCGGCCATCAGCACACCGATCGCTATGGCGTAGCTGGCCGTGCCGGGGGCCAGAGCCGTGAGGAAGCACGCGGTGCACGCGGTGGCAGCCGCGCCGGCTCCGACAGGCCACAGACCGTGCCGGTCGATGAGGCGGGCACTGGCCGCGACGGCGGCGAGCGCCACCACGCCGGCCGTGCTCCAGAGCGTTCCCAAGGTGAGAGAGGAGGCTCCGTAGTCGTGCAAGACGGTTATCGGGGCACTGGCTTGGACGACGGCCACGGCCAGGTTGCTGGCGATCAGCCCCGTCACCAGCCAGCACAGGGCGGGGATCCCGCGTACCGTGCGCCAGCCGGTCGCCAGGCTGGCAGCGACCGACCGGATGGTGGAGGACGGTGTCGGCTCGGTGTTGGAGTCCGGCACGGTGGTGGTGCTGAGGGCGGAGGCGAGGGCCATCAGCGCTACGGCAATGAGCAGGACTGCGGGGGCGGCCAGTAGGAGCAGGCCTCCCAACAGCGGTCCGGCGAGCAGCGCGCCCTGGTCGATGCCGATCTGGACGGACTGCACCCGGTGGGCGCGGTCCCCTGCGGCGCGGCTGAGGGCTGCGCCGAGGGTCTCGATGGCGATGAAGGACGCCTGCGCGAGCAGTCCGCTCAGCGCGCCCACCGTCATCACAGCGGTGGTCGATGCTGCGCTGCCTTGCGGAAGCAGCACCAGGGCGAGTGCCCCGGCCCCGAGGAGAACGGTGCGGACGGCATTGGCCGTGCGGAAGACCCGGTCGGCCCGGAAACGGTCCACCAACGGCCCGCCGATGGTGAACGCGGCGAGCCGAGGAAGCCATTCCAGGAGGAAAGCGACACCGGTCAGCACGGTGGAGCCGGTGCTCACCAGTACCAGGAGCGGAATGGCGTACGTGGTGACGGCCGTGGCGAGAGCGTCGGTGGAGCGCATGAGGGTGGTGCGGGCGTGCGTGGGCAGCGTCATTGGGGACCACCTGCGAAGGGACGATGACAGCGAGCAAGGTCGGGCACCGCAGCGGCGCCCCTGGACCGTCGGCACCAGGGGCGCCTGGAGGGGGTGTTCAGCACGCGGCGTACGTCACGGTGAACGGCAAGGAGGTCTGCGCGCTAACCGTGAGGGAGAGCCGGGCTAGGAGAAGTAGCCAGACCAGATCCAGCCCTTCCTGCCGATGGTGGATCCGCCCTCGACCTTCCCGTAGTACCAGCGGTTGCCGGCCTTGGATTTGGCCGAGCAGTAGACGTAGAAGGGCTGGGCGCTCTCCAGGACGCCCTTCTCGGTGTACCGCGCGCCCGGGCCGGTGTGGATGACCGGGAACTCCAGGTTCCGGGCGTACTTGATGTGGTTGCGGTCGTTGCGGGTGCAGGCTCCGGCGCCGACGGCGGATACCGGGGAAGCCGCGACGGCAAGAGTGCCGAGCAGGAGTGTCGAAGCGGTTGCCGCTGTGGCGGCACGTCGGATCACGGGTCGCATGCGGTTCCTTACGTCATGAGAGTGCACGGAGGGCGCGCCCGGGCCGCCGCAGCCACGAGACCGCGGGCGCACCGGGAGCGTGGTTGAGGTCAGCTCTCCGCAGCGGAGTCGGTGCGGTGGTTACGGCGACGGGCGTAGGTGGCGGCACCTACCGTGACGGCCCCTGCCACGAGCAGTGCGCCCGCAACCGATGCCAGGTCGCTGTTGTGCGAGGCGCCGGTCTGCGCCATTGACCCGTCCGCAACCGGCTCAAGGACCGGGTCCGGCGTCGAGTCGTCGTTCTTCGAGGCCTCGGCGGAGCCGTGCTTGCCCTTGTCACCTGCGCTTGGCCCCGTGATCGTCCCTTTGCCCGGGGCCGGACTGGTCGTCGAGGGATCGGGGGTGGGGCTCGGGTCGGTGGGGTCCGTGGGCGGATCGGTCGGGTCGGTCGGCGGGTCGGTGGGGTCCGTGGGCGGATCGGTCGGGTCGGTCGGCGGGTCGGTGGGGTCCGTGGGCGGGTCGGTGGGGTCGGTCGGCGGATCGGTGGGGTCCGTGGGCGGGTCGGTGGGGTCGGTCGGCGGATCGGTGGGGTCCGTGGGCGGGTCGGTCGGGTCCGTGGGCGGATCGGTGGGGTCCGTCGGCGGGTCGGTGGGGTCCGTCGGCGGATCGGTCGGGTCGGTGCCGTTACCCGGGTCCGTGGGATCGGTCGGCGGGTCGGTCGGGTCCGTGGGGTCCGTGGGGTCCGTGGGCGGATCGGTCGGGTCGGTGCCGTTACCCGGGTCCGTGGGATCGGTCGGCGGGTCGGTCGGGTCCGTGAGATCGGCAGGGCTGGCTGGCGTGCGCGCCGCGAGGGTCGCCTTGGCCGACGCCGGGACCTTCCCAACCGGTGTGTCGGTAGTGCTCGCTGCAGGCTTGCTGGCCTGAGTCGTCTTCTCCGCGGCGGACGCCGCCGGCGCGGCGATCAGGCCGGCCGCGGTGACGGCGGCTGCGGTGGCCGAGATCCGCCGCAGCAGGCGTGATCTGGTTCTGAGCATGGCGAAGTTGCCTCTCTGACAGGGGAGTTCACGTCGAGCCGGGCCCTCCTGGGCCGGTTCTCGCGCGCTGCTGAAATAGTCACCCGGAATGCCTGTGGACAGATTCCGGCGCAATCGGCCTGACAATGTGTCAGGTTGTGGATGGCCACGACGCTGTGGGGCGGGTGAGTGCGGATCTGCGGGTCCGCAGCGTGAGGTAGGCGAGCGCAGCTCCGGCGACTGCGGTCAGCGTCGGCCACGCGGGGCCGTGCTGCGCCGCGGCTCCGGCGAGGGCCGTGCCCGCCGCTTGTCCCAGCCCGAGACAGGCGATCATCCATGCGGAGGCCTCTGCCAGCGTGCCGCGGGGGGCGAGGTCATCGAGGCTGGTGAAGACGGCGACGAGCAGCGGCGCGAGGAACACTCCGGGCAGCATCGCAGCGGCCACGGCCAGGACGGGGCCAGGGCCAAGGAGCAGGGGCAGCAGGCCCGCGAGCAGTCCGCCCGCGGCGGCCCGCAGGTGCGCGGGCGGCGATCCTGGCCATCGAAGACGGCCGTAGAGCAGACCGCCCAGGAGACTACCGACGGCGAGCGCGGCGGGTATCAGGGTGCTCAGGGCGGGCGCGCTGAGGTGTTCGGCCAGATTCAGGGCGGTCACGTTGAGCGCGCCCAGGGCGGTTCCGGCACCGGCCAGTGCGACGGCCAGGGTGCGGGGACCGGGCGCACGCAGCGGGCCGATGCAGTCCGCGCGGCTCGACGGTACCGGCCGCCAGCCGCGCGCGGGGGCGCTGGTCGCGAAACCGAGGGTGCCGGCAAGGCCCAGCGGGATGGCGGCGCCCAGGGCCGCGTGAGCGCCGCCGAGGGTGTCCACCCCCAGGACGAGGAGCGGGCCAAGGACGAACACGACTTCCTGTGCGGACGCGTCAAGGCTCAACGCAGCGCGCAGTTGGGCGGGCGAGTCGGTGACGTGCGGCCACAGCACGCGCAGGGCGGCCTCCAGCGGCGGGGTGGTCAGGCCCGCCGCCACCGTGAGCACCGCAGCGCCGACCAGGTGGTGCGCCGTGTCGAGCATGGCCAGGGCGGTGAAGGCGGTGGTGGAGGCGACGGCGGTGGTCACCAGGGCGGGCATGTGGCCGTGCCGGTCGAGCATGCGTCCCCACCACGGCTGGCCCAGGGCAGCGCTGATTCCGTACGCCGCGGCGAGCAGCCCGGCCCGGGTGACGGTGCCGCCGTCGGCGCGCACGGTCAGGAGCAGGGCGAGCGGTGCCATCGCGACGGGCAGGTGGCCGATGACGGCGGTGGCCAGCAGGCGCAGGATGTGGGCACGGGTGAGCAGGGTCCGGTAGCTGGCGGGAGCAGGGGCGAGCGCGGTGGCGGTCATGTGAGGGCCGGGTCCTTTGTGCACGCGGGTGGGGCTCAGTGGCGGGTGAGGGGGCCTGCCAGGCGGCCTTCATCCGGCTCGCGGGAAGTACGGAGGGGTCCAGCCGACGTACTTCGCGCGCCACTTGGCCTCGATGAGGTCGGCCTGGACGATGTCGATGTAGCCCGGACGCATGATGTCGTTGGACGCGATCTTTCCGCCGCCGAGGTAGACGGCGATGTGGCCCGCACGGTGGCCGGTGTCCCAGTACATGAGGGCGCCGGGGGGCGGGTTGCGGTCGCGGTGGCGCATCTGCTTGGGCACGACCGTGAAGTGGTCGATGGCGTAGTTGACGCCGCTGAAGTTCCAGCCGTAGACGATCGCGGTGTAGGCGAGGCAGCGGTTGTACCAGATGCGCTCGGACATGGGTCCTGCGCTGCGGCGGGCCCAGGCGATGGCTTCCTTGACGGAGCGGGGGTTCGTCAGCTTCCAGGCCTGCCGGCCGTCGTTGAACTTGCTGCCTCCGATGGGCTTGGGCTTGCCGTTGCCGCAGCCGACGTTCTGGCTGGTGACCGGCTTCTTGCCGGGGCTGTTGCCGCGGCCGGTGGGGGAGCCGCCGCGTTCGAGGTCGATGCCGGCGTCTCTGGCGAGTCTGCGCATGGCCGACTCGTGGCCTGCATACAACTCGCCCTGGCCGGAGTGCTGGACGGCCTCGGCGGCCTTGTGCATGGGCATCTTCTGCCAGCCGGGGATGTCCTTGAGGCCCTTGTTGGTGCCGCGTCCGGCGAAGAAGGAGTGGGCGGCGAAGCTCGGGGTCATGATCTGCTTCTTGGTGCCCCAGTTCATGCTGGGGCGCTGCTGGAAGAGGCCGATGGCGTCGACGCCGGGCGGCCCGTGGTCCAGGTTCTGCAGGGTCGATTCCTGCATGGCGGTCATCAGGGCGATGAGTGTGGCCTTGCCCGGCAGGCCGACCTTCTTCGCCGCCTTGTCGATGGTCTTGGCGTAGCGGAGCTGTTTCTGGCGCAGGCTGCCCGTGGCTTCGTCTGGGTCGCCGTCGGGGATGGATATGCCCTTGCCCGGGCCGGCGTCCTCGCACCGGGAGGAGGCCTGGGCGTTCGACAGCGGCATGAGTCCGCCGAGGATGAGCAGGGCGGCGAAGAACAGGACGGCGGCGGCCGCGCCGACCTTGAGCATCAGGCCCTTCTTCGCGACGCCGGCCGCCTGCATCGCGATCTGGGTGACTTCCCGCTGGTCCACGGCTACTCCTGGACGCCCAGGACGCGGGTGACCATCCACGGCTGGCCGGCATCGGCGCGGGAGACCTCGATGGTCAGGTGGCGGGTGTAGTGGTAGTTGTCGGTGCCCTTGACCTGGATGCGGGCGGTGGCGGGCCGGTAGACGCGTACGGAGGTGTCGGGGGCGAGCTTGTCCTTGGCGGTGGGCTCCTTGATCGTGACCTTGACGGGTGTGGCGGTCAGGGCCTGGGCGGCGACGAGCTGGTTGAAGTCGAGGTCGTCGTGGGTCTTGAGGTTGTCGACGAGGGCGGTGGAGGCGAACGGGGCCGCGCGTTGGACCGCGGCGTTGTGGGTGCCGTCCTGCAGGGGTTTGCGGGTGGTGTACGCGGTCACGAAGGCCTTCGCGACGCCGTCGGGTGTGGTGGGGCGCGGGCGGGCGGGCGTCTTGGCCGGGGCGGGGGTGGGTGCGCTGTCCTGCGTGGAGGGCGCGGTGGTGGGCCGGGCGGGGGTCTTTGCGCGCTGAGTGTGGTGGTCGCTGTCGGACTGCGGCCACAGCCAGGACGCCGCGGCGACGGCGCCCGCCAGGAGCAGCGCGATGACCGGCACGGTGACGGGGGTGGGCACCTTCCGCCGCTCGTCCTTGATCCACTGGGCGCGGGCATCCCGGCGGGCGGTCCGCCAGGCCTTGCGCGCCCGACGGCGCCGGAAGAACGGCAACTCCTGGAGGTGGGCGGGGGGTTGTTCATCGCGCAGCAGCTGGCGCCACTGCGCGCTGGTGGCGGCAGGGTTCATCGGGTGGTCGTTGCCCGGGGCGGCCGTGCCGTTGTTGCCGGTGGCGGGCGGCTGGTGGTTCGGGGCGCTCTCGTGGTGGTGGTGTTCTGGCATGTGCGGGCTCCGGGTGGGTGTGGCGCATGCGTGTGGCGGCATGGCGAGATGGCCCCGGGTGGTCCGGCCACGGGGTGCGGCCGGACCACGGGGATCTCACAGCGGGAAGGAAGAGGAGGGGGCGTTCAGGCCGGACTCAGGAGGTGGGGCGCCTGCCCGGCGGGAGTTCGGGCCGGGGCACGACGTCCGCGCGCACGGCCGGTCGGCGGCTGACAGGAGACGCGGTCGAAGCCGGGGTCGGTCGGGCGGGTGCCGGGCCGTGTTCGGGTGCGGGCGGGTAGCTGCGGAACCGGGATCCGACCGGATGAGCATCGACGACTTCGCCGCGCAGCACCCGGGGGCCGTTCTGGCGCGGGTGGTGGGGCACACCGGTGCGCTCGGGCATACCGGGCCGCACGGCATAGCCGCCGGAGGACGGGGGCGCGGTCGCTTTCGCCCGCGCCGCGTCCGCCTTGGCCGTACGAGCGGCGGGCGGCGGGGGCGCCATCCCTCCGGGGCGCGGAACGCCAGCGGCGCGAGGCGCACCGCCGAGGGCGTCGCCGGGGCCGGCGTCGCGAGGTGGCGGTCCGCCGGGCCCGCCGGGCAGCCCCGACGTGGCGGCGGCATAGGTGCCGTAGGGGGATGTCGCCGGGCGGGGCGGGAAGCTGGGGCGGGGCGGGAAGCTGGGCGGGGCGGGGTAGGTCCGTGCCCGGGTCGCGCGGATGGTGCTGTCGCCGTCGGCGGCCCCGCGCGTTCCCCACTTGTCACGGATGGCCCCGTAGGCCCCGGCGACGCCGGCGCCGAAGTCACCGATCGTGTTGCGGCTGCGGCGCATCGCGCCGACCAGACCGCCGCCGCCCGCGGCGCTCTGGGCACCTGTGCCCGCGCCGACAGCCGCTCTGCGGCGTCCGCCGGTGGCCAGGTGGCCAACGGTGTTCAGCACGCCACGGCCGGCGAGTTGGGCGCCGCCGGCGGAGACGATGCCGTCGAGCTTGCCCTTGAGCTTGATGCCCATCGCGGCCGCCGCGATGTTCAGCATGGAGACGATCAGCCAGCCGTAGGTCGTCAGGAGCGACATCAGCGCCGTGTTGAGGATCATGACGCTGCCCAGCAGCATCGTTGCGGTGCCGGAGACCAGGACCAGGCCGATGAGGGACTCCAGCCAGCTCACCCCCCACTGGCGCGGGCGGCCGGGGATGCACCACAGCCCGGCGAATATCACGCCGCATACCAGGAGCATGAGGGCTCCGAGCAGACTGGAGATCATGGTGGCGGCCAGGACGATCACCAGGGCGCAGAAGATGACGGTGGTGGCCAGGGCGGCCAGCAGCACGCCGATGCGTCCGGCGGGGTTGTGGGCTTGGCGCCATTGGACGGCCTCTCCCCCGGCGTCGTCGCTGTTCATGTGGCGTTTGAGGTAGTCCTTGCGGTCGCCCATGTCGTCGCCGCGCTTGAGGACTTCGGGCCCCCACCGCTTGCACGCCTCGATGCTGCCGAGGTCAGCAATGCACCAGGGGGTGGCGACGTAGGTGCGCCACACGGCGTCGGAGGCCTTGCGGATGGCGTCCTCGCGGTCCTTGCCCGACCATGCGGGCTTGGGCATTTTGAAGGGCATGGCGTTGGAGGTGTCGCCGGCCAGGCCGCCGTCGATGGTGGTCATGGCGACGGTGGCGCCGGCCTGGCGGGCCTCGTCCACGCCCTTGACCCACATCTTGGGGGCGGCGAAGAAGGTGGTGGCCAGAGCGGCGGAGGCGGCCACCCACGCCAGCTGGCTCAGCACGCTCTGATCGGAGCGGCGGGCCCAGGCGATGAACATGCCGACCGCGAGGGCCGCAGGCAGGAACATCTTGGCCATGGGGGTGGCGGCGGCGCCGATGGCGCGGGTGATGGCGGGCTCGATCTCCGGCAGGGTGATGACGGAGAAGCACCACTGGGTGATGGTGACCGCGGCACGGCCGACGGTGACGTCGGCGGCCATGAGCATAGAGGCGATCTCGTGCATGCCGCCGTCGATGAGGTCGCCGCCGAACAGGGAGTCGCTGAGCTGTTTGTCGAGCTGGTAGGCGGTGGGCGAGTAGGTCTCGAAGAGGGTGCCCTTGCCGCCGCGGGGCGGTTTGATCGGGGTGGGCATCAAGTCGCCCACCCCGCCCGGCTTGTACTTGTCGCTGTCGTCGTCGGCGGCCGCCAGCGGCGCGGTGACGCACACGGTGGTGAGCAGGCCGATCGCCCACAGCAGCAGGGTGCGCCCGCGCGGCGGCCGCCAGGTGCGGATCCTGGCGAGGGCGCGGCGGATCAGTCCATCGCGGCCAGCACCGGCGCGACGGGGTCGGCGGTGTGCGCGTATCGCTCGCCGACGTCGTGGGTCTGCTCGATGAGCCACTGGTCACCCTCCTTAACCACGCGTAGTGCGTAGCGGTTTTGGTCCTCGCCGGGCCGGTGCAGCGTGGCCAGCACCCCCTTGCCGGCCGGGTGTGTGTCGGAGGCCGGCACATCCTGCACGTTGCTGATCTTGATGGTGAGGGCGCCGCGACGGCGCGATGCCGCGGTGTCCTGCGAGCTGTCGGTGCTTTCGGTGACGCAGCCCTTGAGCGTGCCGCCGTCGTCGTCGAAGTTCGGCCGGGCCGCGCGGGTCTGGAGCCGGCACATGGCCGTGGCGTCGGCCGGCTCCGTGGCCAGCCACGCGCGCAGATAGCGGTGGGCGGTCTTGGCGGCTTGCTCGTTGGCCGACGGGGCGGCGGGCTTGTCGGCCCCGGAGTCGGTCTCCGACGTGCAGGCGGCCAGGGTGGTCAGCAGGGCTGCGACGAGCATCGCGGCGGTGCGACGGTGCGAGTTCATGCGCTCTCCTTGGTCGGAATGGGGCGATCATGCGCTCCCCGATCCTGCCTTGAGGAGGTCCACGGGCGGCTCGCGCCCCTGCTCGTGTGGCGGCAACTCGCCGTCGTCGTGCTGGATTTGATCGCGCGCGGCGTCTTCGGCCTGATCCTTGGGGCTGGTGGACAGGGCCCGCAGCAGTTCGGCGCTGGGCGCGTCCCACTGCATGGTGGCGACCTTGTCGAAGCGGTCTCGCACGATGCAGTGCCCGTGGCGGACGCTGCCGTCCTCGGATTTGCCGCTGTCGTAGATCAGGGTGCGGCTGGCCTCGCCGACGGGCAGGCGCAGCAGTTCGGCGAGCGCGTCCTGCTGCACGGCGGTGGACTGCTCGAAGCCGAAGACCGTGGTGATGGCCTCCAGCACGCCGTCCAGGCCGAGCAGGGAGTGCGGGTCCTGGCTGTCGATGGCCAGGCTCGTGTCCAGGGCGCGGCCCATGCGCGCGACCAGGTCGAGGAACCGCTTGCCGTCGTCGGTGCCGGTGAGCACGTGCACCTCGGGCACGCTGATCACCTTGGGCAGGGCCCGCAGGTCGGCACGGGAGGCGGTGTTGAGCGCGTAGGCAATCAGCCCGCGCATCAGGGCGAGCGAGACGCGTTCGTTCATCGTCATGTCCGCGGGTCGGGTGCCGGCCTGCGGCATGGTCAGGCCCGGGATCTGCACCAGCCACAGGCCCGGCTCGGGCCGAAGAGGCGAGGCGCCTTCGCGCGGCCTGCCCAGTACGGGCGCCCCCAGCTGCGTACGGGCGACTTCGGCAAGGGCATGCCCGGCGTCGCGGGCGAGTTCGTTCTCGTCGTCCTTGAGCAGGTCCACCACCCGCCAGGACGCCGGATCGTGGTGCTCGGAGATCTCGTTGACGGCGCGCAGCAGGTGCGTCTCGACGCCCTGGTTGCGCATCCGCTCGGGCAGCATGATCAGCATCTGGCTGACGACCTGGAGGGCCGCCTCGCCGCGCTGCAGCATCCGGAACAGGTCGGCCACGCCCGGGGTGTCGCTGCCGCAGGTGACGTGGTGCGAGGGCAGGCCCAGGTACCGGCCGGCGCGGATCAGGCCGATCTCGTCGCCCTTGAACCCGAGCATCAGCGCGTACGCGCCGCGCATCGCCGCGGTGAGCGTCGCCAGCATCATCGCGGTGGTCTTGCCGCGGCCGCTGCGCCCCAGGAAAGCCGTGGTAGTGGCATCGCCTCGCGCGCTGCCGGCCGTGATGTCGAAGCGGACGACGCCGGGGGTCGTGCCGGTCAGCAGCCCGGCGATCGGCCCGGCCTCATCCCCGGCCTCGCTGCCGCCCCAGAACATGCTCGCGGCCAGGGTGTCGGTCTCGCGGACATGGCCGAGGTCCGGCACCCGCAGCATGTCGCCGATCTGACTCTCCAGCCACATCTCACGCTGCTCGTCGCAGGCGACGATGACGTCGATGGACAGGCCCGCGTAGTGGGAGATGACCGCATCACAGCGGGCGTTGAGATCCTCCAGCGACTCGTGGGAGGCCACCAGCAGGCGCGGATGGTCCTCCAGCAGCGTCATGTTGTCCCGGGACATCCGCTGACGCAGGCTGTCCATGACCGCCTCGGTCTCCTCGGTCTCGGCCAGGGTCTCCCCCGCCGAGCCCTCGGCCGCGGAGCGGCGCTGCTCCTTGGCCGACTGGCGCACCTTGTCGACCCGCTTGATCGCTACGCCTTTTCGCCACACGCTGAAGCGAACGCTGGCCTCGGGGCACACCAGCACGTCCTCGCCCGAGGCGTGGGTGTAGCGAATTTCCGACAGGCACCGCAGCCACTCCTGCTCGCCGGGCGTGTATAGCGTCTCCGGGAAGGTCGGCATGGCCAGCACGGCGACCCAGGCGGCCGTGGTCCCGTCGGCGTCGAGGAGCTCGATGTGGTCAGCGTGCGGGATCGCGCGGGACTGGGTGAGACGGACCAGGGAGGCGCCGGTGACCACGGGCAGCTGGGGCGGTGCAGGCTGGGGCCGGTGCGATTCCCGCGAGATCGCCCAGGCCAGGAGCTCAACCGGGGCGATGCGTGCCCGCCACGGGGTGGTTTCCAGGCGCCGCTCCAGGCGGCGCACGGTGGCGTCCAGATGGGCGAGTTCGCCGTCGGCCAGACCGGTGTGGCGCAGGCCGAGCGCATTGGTGACGGTGTCCTTGGCGGTGGCCTGCGCGGTGGTGGTCCGCTCCGCGATCTTGATGCCGAGCAGCAGGTGGCGCTGCGGCAGGTCCAGGCCGTCCAGGCGGGCCGCCCACATCGCGGCGAAGGTCTCGACGTCGCCGGCAGTGAACATCTCGTGGGCCTCGGCCCGGTAGAGCTCCCCGTCGAGTTTGGACCACACCACCCTCAGGTGGCAGTCGTACCCGGGCAGGGTCTTGGCCAGCGCGAGGGCGGCCGCGTCCTGCTCGTGATCCTGGGCCTCCTCCGGCATCAGGTCGGTGTTCGCTGAGGACAGCACGAACCAGGCCTCGGCCGTGGTGTTGGTGACGACCAGGCCGTCGGCGACGGCCACGAGCTGCGGCGCCGGCAGGAACCGCTCGGCGCCCAGCCCCAGCATGCGGCCGATGCGCGAGACGCCCTTCTTGGACTTCGTGGCAGTGCTCACCGGTACTCCTTCGGGACGGTGCCGCGCGCCCAGGCACGGGCCTCGGACTCGCTCAGGTACAGGGCCTGGATGCGCCGTGCGGTGTCCTTGTGCACGGCGTGGATGCGCCCCGGGATGACGGAGTACGGCGGCACGGGCCATATCTCCGGAGCCACGCGGGCCCACAGGGTCTGTCCGGCGTAGGCCAGGACACGGACAGGAAACAGCTCGGCCAGCGCGCTGCCGGTGAAGGCGGGCAGGGCGCGGGTGCTGCCGGCGATGATCTGGATGCCGCATCCGGGGCCTGCGGCCAGCAGGATGCCCAGGGCCTCGACGCCGGGGGCTTCGTCGAGCTGGCTGTCGGGGCGGGTCAGACTCCAGTGCTGGCGCAGAGCATCCAGCAGCCGGTCGGCGTGCTCGATGACAATGAACCTGCGCCGGTGCCAGTTGCCGGCTGCGGCCGTGTAGTTGACGCGGAGCCGGTCCAAGGCCTCCACCAGGTAGGTGTGGATGTCGCCGGGGCGGCTGTAGACGGTTGTCTTGGGCAGGGAGCGGGCCCAGGTGTGCGAGGGGCGGCGTGTGTCGGGATCGAGGATGTCCAGGTGCGCGCCGCGGTACAGGGCCTGGGCGGCCAGGGAGCGCAGCACGCTGGTGGTGCCTCCTCCCCCGCCGGTGGCCACGAGCACGTTGCCGGCCTCGTCGGGCAGGTGATGGGCTTCGTCGGTGTCGGCCAGGCCTAGCAGGAGGCGCTCGCTCTGGCGCAGTGCGGACACGGTGGGGGCGTCGGTGAGCCGGACCACGCGGCGCAGCGCGGTGATCGGCATGGTGGTCTGCGCGGTCATCAGTTCTCCGTGAGGGAAGGGGTGGTGCGGCGGGCGCGGATCCTGCGGCGCAGCCGGCGCCGGGACTTGGCCACCGCGTCGGGCCCGTACAGGCGCACCCGGGGGCGGATGCGCAGTTCCGGTCCGCTTGCGTGGGCCGGGTCCGCTCCGGTGGCGGTGAACAGCTCTCCGATGCCGGGCATGGCGGGCAGCTTCGGCCAGCGCTCGCCCAGCCGCCTGGCACGCAGGCGCGCACCCTGGCGGCGGGCGGGGATGCGGCCGCGGCCGATCACCGGCCGCACACCGCGCAGGAGGTAGTGGGCGTGCACGCCCCAGACCATGAGGTTGGTGCGCCGCCAGTAGACGAGGGATCGTTTCGCCCCGGCCCAGGTGAACCACAGCGGGGGCAGGAGGAAGAACGGCACGGCGGGCGGGGAGGGGAAGCCGAACAGCATCAGCCATCCGGACCACCAGATACCGAAGAACACGAAGCCGTAGCGCAGTGTGGTGCGCGGGATACCCTCGCCGAGGTCGTAGCCGAGCAGTTCGTGCTGCCTGGTCTCCAGGTCCCAGTGGCGGGTGTGGGTGTGGCAGGTTCGCATCGCGTCCTCCCGGTCAGGTCGGGAAGACGGACGCGATCTTGGTCCCCAGGACGGTGAGGACTTCGATGGCGCGGTTCGGCTTGAAGATGCAGTACGCCGCGATCGCGGCTCCGATGAGGCAGGTGGCCATCTTGCCCCATTCGGATTTGCCCCAGTGCCCGAACATGCGCACGGCCAGTACGGCGCCGAACAGCGAGCTGACGATGCTGATGACGTAGGTGGTCAGCGGGTTGTTGCCGCCCATGCCTCTCCTTGGTCGTGTGGCGGGATGGTGGGAGGTGCCGCGACACGGCACGTGACCGGCTCACTCGTGCAGGGGTCTGTCACTGCGCGGTCACCCGCCAGACCTGCCAGCGGGAGGCGTCGTCGGCGCTGACCTGCGCGAGGGTGATGCGGTAGGTCTGCTGGAGGACCGCGCCGCCAAGCTGCCAGCGCACCTGGGCGAGGCCGGTGCGCCGGTCGCCGGAGCCGGTGAAGGCCGACCAGGAGTCCAGGGAGCGCAGTGTGAGGTGGCCGCCCAGGGGGGTGACCTTCGCGCCGGGCGCGGCGGCCTGGTCAGCGGTGCCGTTCACCCAGGCCTTGAGGAAGTTCTCCACGGTGGTGCGGGTGCGCTCGGTCAGCTCGGTGTCGGTGGCGGGGGCGTCGGGCTCCTTCCACCGCACCGGCTCCTCCAGTCCGACCAGGGCGGGCTGCCCGGTCACCAGGACGCGGCCGCTGCTGTGGCTGACGGGGACTTCCAGGCCCATCCACGCGGAGGTGGTGCCGGCCTTGCGGCCGCTGCCGATGGTGGTGGAGACGCGGACGTCGACCAGGACACGGGCGTGATGGGGGCGGGTCTGGGTGACGGTGCCGGGGATGGACTGGGCGACCAGCTGGGTGCCCTGGCCGTCCCATCCCGCCTTCGCGTCCGCGCCCTTGGGCAGGTCGCGGGCCAGCTCCCGCTCGCGGATCTGCGGGGCCTGGTGCGTCCAGGTCAGGTAGGAGCGCGCGAACCGCGCGGCGACCTGCTGGGCGAGCGTTTCGGGAACGTCGTCCTTTTCCGCCTCTGCCTTTTCACCCCACTTGGGCGCGGCCTCCTGCCGGACGGGCGGGGAAATGATGGAGCGCACGCCGACGACGGCGAGCAACACGACGACGGCCCAGGTGGCCAGACGTCCGGCCCGCCGGGCCAATACGCCGCCCCTCCCTTCGTCCTCTTCGACCCAAAGCCGCTTTTCCGCATGGTTTTGTGTACGCGGATCTGCTGTTTTTTCTTCCCTCCCCTGATCCGTTTCCTCCTGGGTGCGGCTGGCTAGCGCGTCGGCGAGCTCATCACCTCCCGCTGACCTCTTCTCGGGAAGGTTGAGAGCCTTCCGCCACCAACTCATGTCCGACTCCTCGGCCGTATCGCGGTCCGCTGACTGCGCCCATACCTGGGCACCCTGGCGTGTGCTTTCCGCAGGTGCGG
The DNA here is from genome assembly GCF_044544845.1 of Streptomyces sp. NPDC053474. Lineage (NCBI taxonomy): Bacteria > Bacillati > Actinomycetota > Actinomycetes > Kitasatosporales > Streptomycetaceae > Streptomyces > Streptomyces sp. NPDC053474. Next base: position 55,637 of record NZ_JBITXV010000017.1, on the reverse strand, counting down.
GGGAAGCTCACTCGGAAACGTTAGACCGGATTGCCTGTGGACAGATTTTTCTCGCGAGCGCACGGGAGTTGGGGGAAGGGACAGGCATGAGAAAAGGGCCCGCGCATGGCGCGGGCCCTTGTGTCATACCGTACTTGGCGAGCGAATCAGGTCAGAAGGAGGCGGCGTCCTCCTCCGGACCGGTGTCGCTTTCGGCCTTAATGCGGTTGCGCTGCCAGCGTTCCAGTTCGCTGAGCCGGTACACGCTCTCCTGCCCCTTCTTGCCTGCGGGTTCGGGAAATTCTGGATCGCGGGCACGGGCATTGCGCAGAGCCGTCAGGTCGGCCTCGGGAAGGTACTTCTCGTGGGCTTCGCGCAGGCCCACGAGCGGGTCACCGTCGTCCGGTTCGTTTCCGCCGCCCGGCTGGGCCGGCCCGGCCTGGCCGGCCGGCGCGGCCGCGGCCCCAGGCGCTGGTGTGCACCGCTCACCGGCTTGTTCTTGCGACCCGGGAGCTGGCGCGGGGACGGGGAGGTCCGCTGCGGGCAGTTGCTGATCAGGTGGGGCGCCGGGCAGGGCGTGAACAGGCTGGCCTGTGTCATCACCCCCCTGTTTTCCCTGGTGGAGACGTTCGCCTGTGTCACTGTTCACCTGTGTCACTGTGTCATCCGCCTTGGCGGGCGGGACCTTCTCCATCGTCACCACGGTGGAGCGCTCAGCGCCCGCGATGGCCCAGGCCCGCGCCTCGCCGTCGGACATGAACAGCACCTGGGTCTCGTGGGCGACACCGCCGAGGACCACCTGCGCACGGCCGACGTGCCGGGTCGACTTCGGGGCCGGCTGCACCTCCGGCACCAGCATGCGCCAGGCGTTCTGCGTATAGCGGGCGAGAATGCGGGTGGCGAAATTCTCGCGCATTTCCGGGCCGCCCAGGGCCCGTGCGGTCGCCGACTGGGCAACCAGCAGCACATGCAGGCGCACAGCACGCCCCATGAACAGGATCTCGGCGAGCGCGTCCACGGCGGGTGATATCTTCGGATCGCCCTTTTCCTTGATCTTCTCCCAGTAGCGGGTGAGTTGTTTCATCGTCGCATTGATCTCCTCTAGGAGGATCACAATGCGCGGGCCCACCGACGAGGGATCGGCGTCCTCGGGAAGCTGTTCTGCGGCATGGATCCGGCGCTGCCCCTCCGCTCCCAGTCTGATGAGCGCGTCATGAATATCGGCGATATCCCGGCAGTACTCGACGTTCTTCACGCCCCGAGCCCACAGATGCGACACGCGCTTGAAGTCGAGGATGTAGCCGTGCGCGCCATGGTGGATGAGCTGCGAGGCGATGGTGCGCAAAATGACGGACTTACCGCCACCGGTTCCCGCGGACACCAGAACATGCGGCGACTCGGCATCCAGGTCCACGGACACGACCTTGTCCCCGCGGGACAGTCCGATCAGCGGGGCGGACTCCGGGACCTTCTGCACCAGCGCCCGCACCTTGGGATCGCTGAATACCACCTTTCCCGGCGGACGGTTCACCTTCTTGACCGTCACATACGGCTTTCTGCCGTCGTACTTCCAGCTGAAGGAAACCCCCTGCAACGCCAGCTTCTTCACGATCATCTCGGCAACGGCCTGCTCGTTGAACTTCAAGGCCACCGGCAGGTCGATCCTGATCTCGGCGTCGTCGTCGGAGAAGTTCGCCGGGACGTGCAGGTAGGACCGCGGCCGCGTGGCCGGCGGGATCCCCAGCGGGTCGACCAGGGCCAGGTGCAGCGGCTCGATCCACTCCCGCATCAGCTCCCGCCGCCCGCGGTGACGGACCGCCTGCACCGCACCGCCGACCAGCAGCAGCCCGCCCGTGCCCGCCGCGCCGTACTGCAGGGCATGGAGCGTCTGTTCGGGATCGGCCCAGTAGCACCAGGCGCCCGTTCCCACGGCGCCGCCTCCGGTCACCCGGGCCACCGCGCGCTGCCAGCCCGGCCGGTACGACCACGCACCGACCCGCCCCTCGACACCGTCCAGCACGCGCGTTCCGCGCGCGAAGAAGGTCGCGTCGGTGCGGCGCTCACCGTCCATCTCCCGCCCGGACAGCAGCCGGCCTAGCGTCGTCAGGGCCGCCTCGATGCTCTCCTCGATCTGCCGGTCCAGTTCGCTGCGCGCCATCGTGCTTTCCCTCCGCTACGCACCTGCCGCCCGCGGCACGCAGGCGGTGATCACGACGCTATGCCGGAGAGCCTGTGGACAGATTCCGGCGCGGGCCGCACCCGCCCGGTGCACTGCTCGGGGCCGCTGCCGCGCCGCCGGTGCAGCGCCGGGGAAGCGGCCCGCTGCACCGGCGGTGCGGCGTGCAGCGCTGCCTCGGCCCGCCGGGCAGTCGCTGATGCATCACATGCCGGGCCCGGCCATGGCCCCGGCTCGCCGCGCTGCACCAGCGAGCAGCGCCCATGCACGGTGTGCGGATGGGGCATCGCGTGAGAACGGGACGGCTCGCACGTCAGCCGCCGGGCTGCTGGGTTCGACGCTCTGCTGCATTGCGGGCGCGCCGTGCCTGGGCTGCAGGGCCGAACCAACACCTCCGCCACCGAGGCCAGGCCGTACGCCCCCCGGCGGGGCAAAGCGCCGTCGGGCGCCGCGGGCAGTCCATGGATCAGGGGAAGGCTCGGAGGAGCAGCGCCGTCTGCAGCGATGCATCGCTGCAGTGCAGCGCGTTGCACCAGCGGTGGAGGCACGAGATGCAGTGCTTCCACCGCTGCCGCCTCGCCCCCGGGCCTGTCCGGTCAGGCCGAGGCGGACACCTTGTCCGTGACCGCCTCGGGTGATGAGGTCGCTGGCTTCTCGGCGATCTTCCAGATCTGTCCGCTGTTGACGTCCATGCCGTGCTGCTTCAGCCACCGCTTCAGCGTGGGGGTGTCACGGCTGCCGAGGACCTCGATGGCGTATCGCACGGCGTCGGCCTTCTTCATGCCCGCCATCTTCAGGGCGTGGTCAGGTTCGGGATGGGGCACCGGGTCGTCCGTACCCGGCTCGCTGTGGACATCCCGCCCGGCCGACAGCCCAGCGTCCGGCGGCGCAACCGCAGCGTGTTCGTCGTCCTCGCCGATCTCGGCACGCCCGCGCCGCGGTGTGCCCCGGCCCCGGGCATCCGCCGCTCGCTCACCTCTGTCCTGCGCGCCGACCTCGTCCCGCCCGTCGTGCTGCTCCAGCGGTTCCTGTTCCGTGTCCGGGAGGCGATCCGCATGCTGGCGGTGATCGAGCTCCAGGGCGGGCTCGGCGGGACCCGGCTCGAACGCCCTGTCCAGCACGCCCGGTTCGATGCCGGCGGCGGCCAGGCCCGCGGGGGCGGTCTCGGCGAGCGGGACGCCGTACCGGGCCAGGCGGAGCGGCATCAGGGACTCGACGGGGGCCTTGTTGCGCCAGCGGCGGCCGAAGCGGGAGCGCAGGCGGGCCTGGTAGACGAGGCGTTCCTGCTCCAGCTTGATGGCCTGGTCGTAGGAGCGCAGCTCCCACAGCTTCATGCGCCGCCAGAGGAGGAAGGTGGGCAGCGGGGAGAGCAGCCAGCGCGTCATGCGCACGCCCTCCATGTGCTTGTCGGCCGTGATATCCGCGATCCGGCCGATCGCGTGCCGCGCGGCCTCGACCGTGACGACGAACAGGACCGGGATGACCGCGTGCATCGACATCGCGAGCGGGCCCTCGGCTGCCAAGGCGTTGAACACGATGGTGGCCGCCGTCAGCAGCCACGCCGTCTGCCGGAGCAGCGGGAAGGGGATCCTGATCCAGGTCAGCAGCAGGTCGAGCGCGAGGAGCACGCAGATGCCCGCGTCGATGCCGATCGGGAAGACGAGTGAGAAGGTGCCGAAGCCCTTCTTCTCGGCGAGCTCGCGCACGGCCGCGTACGACCCGGCGAAGCCGATCCCGGCGATGACGAGCGCACCGAGCACCACCACCGTGATGAGGACCCGGTGCGTGCGCGTGAGCTGGACGACGCGGTTCGGCACGCCGACTCCTTCCCTCGATGGACTCGACTGCCACTCTCACCCGCATCACCTGTGGACAGATCGCGGTGCCCTCCCACGAGACGGCCCACTCCTGCCGTGGACCTCAGCCCTCCCGGTGCGCCTCGCGTGCGATGGGTCAGCGGTCAGGAGTCGGTGCACGCCGCGTGCGCCGGATCGTCGGCCCGCGTGTCGGCGCCGGTCGGTGGTTGTTGGGCCAGTTCGGCTAGCCGCTCCTGCCACGAGCGCCGAGGGGATCGGGTGGCTTGAGCCGGAGTGGCCATGGCTCGTGTCTGGTGGAGGTCTCGCAGCAGCCGGGTGAACAGGTCCTGTACGAACCGCACGCGGGCCTCCCCCGCGGCCTGGGCCGCCTTCTTACAGTTCTCCGGGGTGGGGTACAGGCCGACCATACGGCGGCGGTACAAGCTCTCCGCCTCCCGCTGAGCCGGGCCCGACTCCCACAGCCGCACCAGCGCACGCTCCTGGCGCTGATCGCGGAGTCGGCGCGCGCGGTCCCGCTCAGCGAAGGCGCGCTCCGGACGGCCGTCGGCCATGCCCGCGTGATCGGGAACCCGGCGCACGATGCTCCAGGTGTCCTCCTGCACCGTGCGCGTGAGCTCCGCGACGGCCTGCGCGTCGTCGAGCTCGGCGCGCATCGCTACCGCGATGTCGACCGCTTGCTTCACCAGTGCTTCCGTATCGCGGTGCAGCAGGCAGACCATGCACTCGCCTTCCTGACCTGGCTCACCGCAGAACCGGCACTGCCTCGCAGCCAGAGCTTCCTTCGCGGCCGCGAGTTCCTCGCGCTGACGGGCCACAGCGGCCCGCCGGTGTACCTGCAGCTCGGCCTCCCGCTCTCGGCGCACCGCATCCAGTTCGGCCTGGCGCGCGGTGACCGCACGCAGTTCCGCCTCGAAGAGATCGCGCCGTTCCTCGAAGGGGATGTGCGCGTACTTCGCCGCGACCTCGACGGCGACCGAACGCCGCAGGCCCCGACGGTCTCCGATGCGGCACCCGCAACCCTCGCAGGGTCCGTCGGTGTCCATCCGCCGTCCGTCGTCGCAGACCGGCGACCAGCACAACGCCCGCCGCGGCAACGCGCGTTTGAGCAACCACCCCTGCAGATTCCGCACAGGACGGCCCTCAGCCGCCAGCCGGTGCCCGATACGCCTGGCGAGGGCCCGCTCGGCCCCCTCGGGGCCCACCACGTTCCGCACCCGCGCCAGCTCGATACGCACCGCCTGCGCCAGCCACGCACTCGTCGATTGCGCCAGGCCCTCCCACAGGTGGATCACCGGCAGCAGAACCTCCACCAGGTCCGCGGGCACCCGCGTCGGTCGAATGAACACCGGCCGAGCGCCAAGAGGCTTCCGTGACGTGGGCTGTGCGGGTTGTTCCCCGCGCAGCGGGCCCTGGCCGTCCGATGGATCCGGCGCCCTCTCTGCATCCGAAGCCGCGTGATCCTCACGCGCCTGCGCGCGCTCCCGCAGACGGCAGAAACTCTCGACGGCAGAGCCGGAAAAGCCATTCAAGAAACCCGCACATAGCCCGGAGATAGGAGCCACAGGAGTGTGGTCCGTGTGGAGCTCCGCACCATCATCGACTGGCGAATCATCCGCCTCACCCGCCCTGACCTGCGAAGATGTGGCCGATGCGGAGGGAGAAGAGGCCTCTTGATCCCCATGTGCACTATCCGACTCCCACGCCACACCCGCATCAGCCGTCACGTCCTCGAACGACAGCTGCGCCCACCCATCCCCGGCAAGGACGAGCTCCTCGTCCTCCCCACTGCCGGAGCCACCAGCACACCGGTCACACGGAGCCGGCGAAGACGACGCGCTCTCTTCCCCCACGGCGCCCCCCGGAGCTGACGCATCCACAACCCGCCGCCGTGCGCGCGCGCGCTCGTAAGCGGCCCGGACCGCCGGAAGCACCAGACGCTCCTCGCCGAAGCGCTCGGGACGATCCCAAGCCAGCGCACCGAACTCCAGCAGCCGCCGCAGCACCTCAGCCCCGACCGCCACCGGAACTCTCAGCACCCGTGCCACGGTGACCGCCGCACGGCTGTACCCCTCCGGCAGACGACCCGGAGCCATCCGCACCCGTCCGTCCTGCCGCGCCTCCAACGCGAGCAGCAGCACCGCCAGCCGGTCCGTCGCCGCGCCCCTCCCCCGCCGAGAGGCCATGAACCCCGGCGGCGTCACCGGCGCGTCCTTCGGCGCCCAGCCCGGGCAGAACACGGCCTCGCTGAACGACAGCAGCGTCGCCAACTCCCGCCGCATCAGAGCCGACAGCGGGCTCGCGTCCAGACCCGCACGAGCTCGCTGCAACGGCAACAAAGTGAACTGCAAGGTCTCGAACTCACCGTTCGGGCGCCGCTTGATCCCGCACGTGGCGGCTCCGCTCTTCCGCAGCCGCGGGATGACGGTGCGCGCGATGTGAGTGATGCTGTACCCGAGCCACCCAGCAAGATCTCGCTCGGACATCGTCACGCGGGCCGATGCGGCAGGGGACTTGGCCAGAAGCACCACGCAAGACAGGCGAACGAGATCACACGACTTGTCGAGGCCTGGCTGACCCAGCAGCTGATGAACTGCGGACCGCAGAGCCATACGCATGCCGGGAGTGAGCAGAAGGGGCTCGTCAGCGGCACGGACGGTGGTAGGGGCTTTCCACGCTGCACTGGCGTGGGGCTGCGCGCCGACACGAGACGACGTCGGCGGAGAAGAGGGTGCGGCTGGCGCTCGGTTCAGGCCGGTTCGTGGCACGACTGAGCCAGCCCTCTGACGGGTAGCTATGATCTGCTCCTGTCGAGGAGGTACGAGGCAACAACTCATCGCCAACCGGCTCCGCCTGGGGAGGTAGAGAAGTCGGCAGCGACGGTATTCAGCTAGGTGTGTGGGTAGATCACACCTCCTCGACAGAAACTGGCCCGGGTGATGTGCCCGGGCCAGTCGCATCACATAGGCAAATCGGAGCCTGACGTGATCGCAGGCCTAGCGGCGCCTAGAGCGTTTGGCGGCTGTCCTCGCCGGTGCGGCGCCTGGATGGAAGTTGGTTGAACCAGAGGCCCAATGGCGCGAAGTAGAACGGGTCGCTCGCGAGCTTGAAGAGGGCGGAGCAGTACTCCCCTGGCCCTGTGGCCATTTCACATCCGGTTTGGTGGATGAAGAGGGCAGTGTCGTGCTGGACCTCGTCGGGGAGGGCTGCCCGTGCGGTCTCAATCGTTATTGATTCCCAGATTCGTAGGCCCTGGTCCTTATTGGCCGGACGCTGCTCTTCTGGCCAGACGAGCCGCTTCACAGCACCGTAGAGCCGAAGCAGGACGATGTCGGTTTCCACGAGGTGCTTCGCATCAATTACGCCCTCCTTCGCGGCATCGCGAGCCACCTTCGGTAGGACGTGGGCTTCCAGGGCCAAGGCCCTGAGTGACCATCCGCCGAGCGCCGTTCTCATGACTCCGTCCTCGCTTTCAGTCAAGGCCATCGTACCTGGTGATCATGGCGAAGTTGGTAATGACAGAACCACCACGTGTCGTCTCTTCATACCGGCGGACCCTCTAGTGGGGCGTCAGAATTAAGCTAAAACGGGCTATTGGGGGAGATTCGACAGCGAGACCTCCTGTTGGGATGACGCCGACTTGGGCAAAGGTGAGAGTGACAGGTTCATTGAGCGAGGGGTGGCGCTACTGGGAGGTGGCCTGCGAAGCAGAGGGTGAGATCCCGAAAAGGGGCGCAAGGGCGCGTGCATGAGCGAGTGCGTGGGAGTGTGTGAATATGTGAGATCAAGAAAGAGGTGGTCCGCCCCAAGTTGGGACGGACCACCTCTCAGGTAGCGTTACTGGCGAGCCGCAGGGAAGGTTCCTTCTTCGTCAACAGCATCAAGGAACTGATCAACGGCCGCTGAAACGACGTCAAGGATGAGGCCACCACTGCCATCACCTCGCTGTCCACGCATCGTACGTTTCAGCGCCTTAAGGAATGCGGCGACGTCTGGAGAAACGCCCGCCTGTAGGCTCACACCGGGTGGGTGCTCACCCGACCACGTATCGATGAGCCAACCGTTGGCAAGAGCCGCCAACTCCTCAGGGCTGAGATTGCTAACCCTCCGGATGGCCGCATCCAAGTAGTGCCCAGGAGCCAGGCTGCGTTCTGACGATGCTGCATCATCGTCGGCCTTCTTGAGGAGGCGTTTCTTCGTCTCGCCTTCGATGCGCCCCGACCAGGTCACCCAGTTCCGCTCGGTCCGATGCTTTATGAAGGAGCCGAGCAGTTCTGTCTGCATCGGTCCGAGCGGTTTCTTGCGCCCCCTCGGCTTCAGCGCGGGCTCTGCAGATGTCGCCGAGAACGTGGGCCCGTCATTGCGTCGTCGTCCAGATGCAGCTCTCCCCGTCGCGCGACGGGGAGAGCTGGGTGCCGATACCTCATGAGGCGGGTCGGGAGCGACGGCCGGCTCCGGACTGGCCTCGGGAGATGGGGCGGTCGCGTTGGGGGTTGGTGCTTCGGGCGCGGTGGGCGGCGGAAGCGCCGCTTCAGCGGCCGGGTCGGGAGCGACGGCCGGCTCCGGACTGGCCTCGGGAGATGGGGCGGTCGCGTTGGGGGTTGGTGCTTCGGGCGCGGTGGGCGGCGGAAGCGC
>NZ_JBITXV010000017.1:0-46935 GCF_044544845.1 Streptomyces sp. NPDC053474 | reverse complement strand
GCCGCTTCAGCGGCCGAGGTCTGGGCAGGCAGGGAAAGGGGCCCGGCAGCCTCTGTTGGTTCCTCCTCCCCCTCCGGAGCATGCGTGTCGTCCATCTCGGGAGCTGTGGGCTCCGTGTGGGAAGCGGAGACCGAAGGCCCGCCCAGCATTGGTGAAATGGTGGCAGTAGATGTCGCTCGGCGCTCGGTTTCAGCTGAATCATCACCGAGGAAGCCACCCTCGGTTGCGTCGTTGCCAACATGCTCGATGGCACCGAAGTCGAATGACCGGGCCTTGCCTCGCCGACGCCGCGGCTTCTTCGGCTCCACATCCTGGCTCGACATCGTCTCGTCCTTGTCAGAGGAGGGAGTCATGCGGCGAGGTCCTTCACGCGATCGATGATTTCGTCAGTGAGGAGTTCGTACCATCCGCTGGCTGCGTAGCTAGGCTCGTCGATCACGATCGGGCGGCTGATTCCGTAAGAGGCAGAGATCTGAGGGCTGGTTCGAATCTCCTTGGAGAACGCCTTGAGCTGGTGCTTGAGGAGGTAGTCGTCAACAGCATCAGCCTCATCAGTCCGCTTAGAGGGCGGTTGTGCTTCGTTTACTACAGTCCCGAGGAAGATGGGTTGGCACTTGCCGCCGGTTCGCTCGGGCACCTTCTCCACGTTGTTCCGGACCACGCGAGCTCCATCAGCAGTAGCAAGGCGTGGATTGCACACAGCGATGACATAGTCGCCAGCGGCCAGGGCCACGGAGGAGAGAGCATCGGCCGAAGGCGGCGTGTCGACGATGATGAAGTCGAACTCATCCTGCACAGTCATGAGCAGTTCGCGGAGGCTGGAGACAGCCTCCCAACCTCGCTTCGCCACTTCGGCGCGAGCGCGATCCGTCACGTTCATCACCGAGCCGATGACGCTCAACGTGCCAGGGGCGTCGAACTCCTTGAGCAGTATGCTCCGGTCGATCATTCGACTCTGGAGGGGGGCCATTGAGTCGAGGTCTCCGGCATCCACAGCATCGATGTAGTCGAGCACAGCACTGCCGATGTCCTGCGGCTTGCGGGCGAACGCTCCGAGTGAGACCCCAAGCTGGCCTTGGAGTTCCAAGTCGATCATGCCAACGCGTGCTCCCCCGCTTGCGAGGCATGCCCCGATATTGGCGGATGTCGTGGTCTTGCCCACTCCACCCTTCTGGCTGGCAAGGACGATGACCTTCATGGGTGCCTTCCTCCCCTGCCCCTTGGCTACGCCCGCGTGCTCGCAGTTGCATCGGCGTGACCAGCGTCTACTGGGGTCTGGGACTGACAGATTCATATTTGACGGCCGCCAGACTAACAGCCTGCAGCCTGTTGCCTTGTCGTACCGGCGGGGCCCGCGTGTCGAGTGCCTGGAAGGTGAGGCGGAGCGAGCCTGTCAGTTTCGAATGCCTGGCATCTGCCCAGCACTTGGTGAGATTTCATGCAGTTGATGAATATTTGCAACATAGAAGTAAGTTAAGTAATGAAAGTCCAATTTGTTGCTGTATGCGGCCTATTCGAACTAGGGGCGGCCATAGCTTGGGTGAGGCTGCTGCGGGGTGGTCGGTGAGGGTGGCAGTTCGTCAGTTCCGAGGCGAGGGCAGCCTTGGAGTGAGTTGAGGAGGGTGAGGTCGCGGTCGGCTAGCAGCGCGCGGGGGTTGAGGCTGCGTTTGGCCTGGGAACGTGCGCGCTTTGCCAAGGCCGCAGGGCTGCGGTGGCGCACGGCAACGCGCTCGGATGGCGAGGGGCGTGTGGAAAGGTGTCCCCGCTGTGCGGCCCGGATGTGTGATTGAGACCCCGTCAGCTGGTGGGGCTGGGGTGTGGCACGAGTAAGCCGGAGTGCGAGTGTCACCGGCGGGGCCAGGTAGCGGAGGTGGCCGCAGGCGCGCTCCGTCGTGTGGCACCGAGTAGATGCGGTCGCGAGCCAATAGCAGCGCACGAGGACGCGGGCGCGCGAGCTGAACTCCATTGGCAAGAGGCGAAGAGTGGCCTAGTGCTAGGGAGAAAGTAATGCCTACTGGGTGAAGCTGAGCAACTGTGAATTAGCGGACGCCCTGATGTTCGGCCAGTAGCAACTGCGGTAGTGGCGCACGACGGGTGGTTCAGAGGGCGAATGGGGGTGTGGAAGGGTGCCCTAAACGTCGAAAGAAGTAAAGCAAACCAGGAAGGGCGCAAGCGGGAACGTTAGAACGGAAAGGACGATGCCCGAAAAGACGGCCGGACGATTGGTTGACAGAGTGAGAACAAGGTGGCATGCGACTACGGCAAGGCGTAGCGATAAGCGTTAGGACGAGAGAGTCGTAGGAATCTAGAGAGAGCGAATAAGTGAAGCGAGCGGGGAGCGAAACGGGCGATAGGCATACGCCCGTAGAGTCGCCAGAGGGAAAAAGCGTGCGGAGCGTACACATAGGGCATGTTCGAGGGAGACTGCCGAGAAGGGGGCGAGCGACACAGACGGAGTAGAAGGGAGGTAGGGCTAGACAGAAGGAGGTGAAGCGTGGAGGTAGGCGTGCGTGAAAGTGTGTGAATTAGTGAAACTAGTGAAGGTGTGCCGGTCTGCATCCGCGCGCGACCGCCCCGCCCTGGTGGGCAAGGGCGGGGCGGTCGCGTGGTAGTGCAGCTGTTGCCGTGGAGGGTAGTTGGTGATGGGCGGAGCTAGAGGTGCAGGTCAGGCCGCCGAAGCGGTGCGTGCCTGTATGTGTGCGTGAAAGTGTGTGAATTAGTGAAGGTGCGCCCACTGGTGCGCTGAAGGCGGTGCGCGGGGGCGGCGGGGCGGCTGCTGTGGTGGACAGGATTCGCTTTGGTGTCAGCCGTTTGCGTGCGCGCGAACGGACGGCCTCTGGCTATACGACGCCGCAGCCGAGCGCTCGGCGTACCCGCTCTTCCGTGGTGGTCACTTCGACCCGGATAGCGCTGCCCGGGGCAATGCCGTGGCTACTGGTGGCCATCTGGGCGTGCTCAATGCCATGTGCGGCGGCCTGGCTGATGGATTCGGCCTGGATGGTGAGGCGTACGGAGAGGTTGCCATTGTCGGTGGGGCCGACGGCCCCGTGCTGGTCGCGGAGCGCGTCGAAGAGGGCTTCGTAGGTGTCAGGGGAGACGCCGGTGATGTCGAACTCGACGTACACGCTGTAGGACGGCACGGGGTTTCTTCCTTGTCTGCCGGTGTGGCGATGGGTCCGGGCCGCTGGGAGGTTTCCCAGCGGCCCGGTGGGTCTCAGGGCTTGAACCCGGCCCGCTTGAGGTACGAGAGGCAGTTTTTCAGAGATCGGTGGTCGGAGGGGGTGCCTGGGAGGAAGGTGATGAGCGTGCTTCCCTTCGAGACCTTCCAGTGGCCCTTGTTGGTCTTCTCTGCGGTGAAGCCTTGCTTCCGCAGTTTGATGACCAGCTTCTCGACTTCCTTGTTCGCCATGTTCTCCCCTACCGGGGGCCCCTCCCCCGTTGACTCTTAAAACTATACAATCGTGATCGTCTTCATGCAAGCCTTAAGAGTCATGTGGTGGGGGTGGTGTTACGGGGTGGTGGGGGTGGTGGCCTGCCGGGCGCGGTGGGCGCGTGCGAGAGAGGCGGCGGCGCCTTCGGGGGAGTGGTAGGGCGGGTGGATGCCGGGGCCGGTCCAGCGGCCGTCGGGGGTGCGGGTGAGGGGGCCTGCGTCCTGGTGGCCGATGAGCAGCGCGCGTGTTCCGGTGGGGTCTTCGGTGCCCAGCTCGGTGTCGTTGAGGTCGCGGACGATGCCGTGGGCGGGGCCGAGGCGGTCGGTGTCCTTGAGCAGGCGGGCGGTGGCGTCCAGGCGTTCGGCTCCGTCGCTGGCGAGCGCTTCCAGCTCGTGCAGCAGGGTCAGGGTGGTGCGAGGGGTGGAGGCTGTGCGGGTGTCGTGTGCTGCGGTGGCGAGGGTGCGCAGGGTGGCGGCGGTGGCGTGGGCGTCGTGCTGGTTGTGGGCGCAGGGGGTGTTCGGCAGGTTCTCGACGGCCGTACGGAGCTGGAGTGCCGGGGAGGCGGGGGTGTGGGTGGTGTCGTGGTCGGCGTGTTCCAGGTCGCGCCAGGTGCGGTGGATGGTGTCGAGGAGCGTGTCGGCGGTGTGCGGGGAGCGGAAGGCGTCGCGGTGGTCGGCCGGGGGCTGGTCCGCAGTGAGCAGCAGGCGTGTACGGGACTGCTCGGCGAGGGCGGCGAGGCGGGCGGCCGGGAAGGTCATCCAGTCGCGTACCTCGGTGTCGGCTCCCTCCAGCAGTGCCTGCGCGAGGAGTTTGCGGGCGGGGCGGTGGACCTGGTGCAGGATGCGGGCGATGCGCTGGCAGCCCGCGCGGGTGCCGGTGGCGGAGGTCTCGCGGGCAACAGCGTCCAGGCCGTCGAGGATGGCGGCGATGTGGGGCTGGCGCAGGGCGTGGAAGTGATAGGCGCGCGCCGAGCTGTCGACGATCTCCTGGCGCTGCTGGGGCACCAGAGTCAGGGCGGCCCGGGCCTGGTCGGCGCTGGTGTAGGGCTGCTGGTCTGCGGCGGGCATGCCGTACAGGGCGAGGTGGAGGATGACGGCGTCCTCGGCGGCCGCGGTTGCGGTGGTGCGCCGCGGGCCGGTGCTGCGGCCTACCTGGCCGCGCAGCGTGGTGCTGACGTGGCCGATGACGTCCCCGTCGGGGCCGAGCACATCGTGCGGGCCGCCGGCTGTGGTGGCGGGCCGGAGCCGGAAGGACGGGTGGGACGGCAGGACGTGCGTCAAGGTCTTCTCCAGGGGGCTGAGTTCTCGGGGGCGCGGGCGAGAGGGGAGGGCTAGGCGGCGCCGAGCTGGTGATGCGCGTTGCACACCCACGACTTGACCCAGCCCTCGCTGGCCCGGTCGATGACGACGTCGTGGCGGTTCGTGCCGTGCGGGCAGAGCAGGCAGGCGATCCGGTCGCCGCGCAGGAGCTGGACGGGGGTGAAGGAGACCGTCTCGGGGAGGGTCCAGTTCTCGGTGCGCACGGTGTCGTTGTCGTAGGGGCGGTAGCTGACGGGGAGGCGGGTCATGCCGGGAAGGTCGTGGTGTCCGGCTCCGGTGACGGTGATCGTGGTGCCGTTCACGGTGAACAGGTCTCCGGTGCACAGGTCGCGCGCCTGGATGGCGGTGGCGACGGCGCCGGTCATCAGTACGAGGCCGGGAGGCAGGTCGGCGAGGCGCATCAGCAGCCTTTCGTGGAGGTGGAGACGGCGGTCCGGGGCGACGGCGGTCGGGCAACGCGGCTGCCCCAGGGGGCGCATCGGTAGCCGCCTTCTGCCTGCGGGGCTGGGGTCAGGCGGGCGTCAGGGCGGGGAAGAGCCGGGTGATCTCGCTGTAAGCCCACAGCGCCAGGGCGTTCGCCTCCCGCTCGTCCTTGCCGGAGTCGGCGCGCCACAGGAGTGGGGCGTCGCCGCCGCGGGCGCGCAGTTCGCCGCGCACCGTTTTGACGGCGTCGGTGTAGCGCAGCAGCGGCAGGGCGTCGGAGCACGTGGTGCGGTGCGCGCTGGCCAGGATCTGGGCGAGGTCCGTGGCGCGCAGGGAGTAGGTGACGGTGATGTCGATGCGTATGGTGCCGTCGCTGTGGCGGCGGGGGGTGAAGGCGGCGGTCATGGGCGGTGTCTCCGGTTGCGGGCCGGCAGGGTCGGCCCGGCGGGTGGTCAGGGCAGGCACAGGCCGTCGTGGGACGTGGGCAGGGTGCAGCCGTCGCGACAGCAGTGGCCGTTGGCGGCCTGGCGGGTGCCGAGCTGTTCGTGGCAGTTCACGCACAGGGCGGGGAGGCTGGGCGCGTCCTCGTCGCGGGCGAGGAAGCCGGTGTCGCCGCAGTGCGCGCACGCGGTGGGCGGGTAGCAGTCGCACCGCGCCTGGCGGTGCGGCTCGGCGGGCTCGTCGTCGGGGACGTCGTGGAAGCGGCCCGCGGCATCGAGCACCAGGGCGCCGGTGAAGGGGCCGGGGTCGGAGGCCCAGGTCGCCTGGGCGGTCAGGGACCGTCCCTTTCTGTGGGCGATGTCCCCCAGCAGGTGCAGGGCGTGCCGCCACTCGCCGAGGTGCCCGGCGGGGTGGGAGTCGTCTGCCACGAGGCCGGTCAGCTCGTGCCCGGAGTCGGTGAGGCGGAACGTCAGGGTGAACAGGTGGGTCAGGCGCTGCAGTTCGTACAGCTCGTCCCTGACCGCGCTGGCCGGGATGGGCTGGTCGAAGCCGATACGGCCGCGGTAGTGGATCTGGGCTCCCATGGGGCGTGGCTCCTGTGAGGCGCTCTGGCGGCGGGGGAGCCTCGGTGTTCCGGTGCCGCTCCACCCGAGCGGGCGGCACCGGAACACCGAGGCGGGCGGGGTCACTGCAGGTGGCACACCGAGGCGTACACGTTGTTGAGCGTGTGCCGCTCGACCGTGTCGGGGATCGGGCGGAACGTGCGCAGCACGTCGGTGGACTCGGCGTCCAGTTCGAGGTCGACCACGGTGGACCGCCCCTGGCGGACATCGACGACCACGCCGGTCAGGCCGTTCATGTACTTCGGCCGCGCGTTGCCGATGCGGACCGTCGAGCCCTTGGTGACGGCGGCCGCGCGCGCCTCGCGCAGGGCGGTGGCGCGCTGCTTCGCCGCAGCGTGGATGCGGTCGAGGTCGTTCTGGGTGGCGTGCAGGGAGATGTAGCCGATGGCCGTCTCCAGGGTGGGGGCGGACTGCGGTGCGCTGGTCGTGGGCAAGTGGTGTTCTCCTTCTAGGGGTGGAAGACGTCCCGTATGACTCTTAAGACTATACTCAACGGGCGGGGTGATTGCAAGTCTTAAGAGGCGGTCGGGGTTGGTTCCCTGCGCGGGCGGTGCGGATCAGCTCGTAGGCGAGCGTCACCGGCTCCTCGTATAGCGTCACCTCGGCCCGGCCCAACGCGAGCCGGGCGAACCCGCGCTCCGTGCCGTTGCGGTAGGAGATCTCGCAGGCGGCCGGGCCGCGGTCCAGGTCGTCCCACGGCCTCCACGGGTGGTCCAGGCACTGGCACGCCTCCGCGCACGGGCAGGCATCGCTCTCCAGGCACCGGGCGCGCAGGGCCTCGTACGCCTGCCGGGTCAGGGAGGTAAAGCGCAGCTCGGCATGAGCTTCCGGCGCGTCCTTCAGCAGGCGGGCCCGCAGGCCGGGCGCCGTGACCGTGCACCAGGCGTCCAACGCCTTGTGAGAGGCGGGGCGGACGGTGCCCTCGCCGTCCGTGGCCGCGACGAAGGCCGCGGCACCGGCATATGCGGCGGACGAGGCGGCCGCGCGGGCCGCCGCTACTGCCGCGCTCAGCGCGTGGAGAAGGGAGTCCGGCATGGTGTACGGGGTCGTGATCATGGTGTCCTCGGTGGTCGGCGCGGTGGGAGGGGGCGGACTCAGGAGCTCGGCGTGTGCGGGCGCAGGGTCCGGCAGTTGAGGCAGCGCCGTCCGTGCCCGGTGGGCAGGACGAAGGAGTGGCCGCCATCGGGCGCGCCCTCGTCGGCGTTCAGGCAGCGCTCGGGAACCGGCACGCTGTCGATCAGCTCCAGTGCCCTGCTGTGCATCCGTGAATCGAGCGCCATGGTCTGCGGGTTGTCGGCAGCGAGCTGGCGGATGAAGTCGGCCATGCGGTCACGCTGCTCACGCAGGGACTCCACGGATTCCGGCCTGTGGGGCCGGTCGGTGTCGGCGATGGCGGTGGGTGTGGTCGGCACGCGTCCTCCTGGTCGTCCGGCACTCCTGGTGACTCTTAAGACTGTACGTCGGAGCGGCTTCGACTGCAAGCCTTAAGAGTCGAAAAGGTGGGGTGCTCGAAGTCGCCTGCCGGACAGGCCGGTTCGGGCTCGCGGCCCGTTCCGCTCCTTCGCCTAAAGGCCCTTTAGGCGAAGACGTACCGTGGGCCTGATGGCGCTGTTCTTCCTGGTTGGCGCATGGACCAGCGCCCTGGCGCGGGTCACCGGCTGACGGCCGGTGTGCCGCACGTGCCCGCCACCCCCGGACCTCTGCCACACACGGGTGCGGGGAACGGACCTGACGCTCGCTCGGCACCCGAGGCAGTGATCAGCCCCGCGCTCCGCGCGGCCGGCACGGTCGATTCCGCAGCCGTGCCCATCCGCTGGCGGTCTGGCGGGTGCCTTCCGCACCAAAGCCCGTACTCCATGCTCCGCATGAGCCGGCTGCGCCCGCGCCGGCCGTCGGCCAGGACCGGACTGCCCGCGCACCGCACACTTCTGCGCTGCGCCCCTGCCCCTTCAGGGAAAGCCGGCCTGCCGCACGCGGCGTGCGGACTGGAGGCGGCAAACGGCCGGGGCCGCACCCTTAAGGGTGCGGCCCCGGCCTGGGGCTGTGGTAGATCAGTCGAGGAAGTCCGCCACGAGCGCGGCGAAGGCTTCCGGCGAGAGGATCTCGACGCCGAGCTCCTGGGCCTTGACGGCCTTGGCGCTCGGCATGCCGCCCGCGGACGGCGCGGCGACCAGGATGGCGGTCTTGGCGCTGACGCTGCTGCCCGCGCGCCCGCCTGCCTTCTCGATCAGGGCGTTCATCTCGCTGCGCCCCCATCCCTCCAGCGGTCCGGTCATCTTGCCGGTCACCACCACGACCTTGCCGGACAGCGGCTGGCCGCCCGCCGCCTGGTCGGGCTCGTGCGGTTCGCTCATGGTGACGCCCGCCGCGGCGAGCTTGTCGATGACCGGGGCCAGGGCGGCGACCTGCTTGACGATGACCGGCGCCTTCTCCGGGCCGATGCCTTCTACCGCCTGCATGGCGTCCGCGTCGGCCCGGCGGATGGCGTCCATCGTGCCGAAGTGCCGGGCGATGCGGCGGGACATGCTGCGGCCGGTGCCCAGCACCCCCAGCGCGCAGAAGACGCGGCTGAGCGGGCGCGACTTGGCCGTCTCGATCTGCTCGGCGAGCTTGGCTGCCCGCTTGGCGCTGCCGGAGGCGGCGGTGAGCTGCTCCAGGGAGAGCGTGAACAGGTCGGCCACGTCAGCCACCACTCCGGCATCGGCCAGGGCCCGCACGTACGTCCTGCCCAGGCCGTCGATGTCGAGCATCTCGCGCCCGGCGGCGTACTCGATCAGCGCGGGCAGCGCGCACGCTGTGCCCTTCGCGCAGCGCCAGCGCTCCTGCCTCTTGTCGATCTGGCCACCGCAGTTGGGGCACACCTGGGGCAGCGGCACTTCCTGTGCGTCCACCGGGCGGTGCTGCGCGAGGGCGGCCTCGACCCGGGGGATGATGTCGCCCGCCTTGTAGACCGTCACGGTGTCGCCCAGGTGCAGGTCGCGGCGGCGGATGTCGGCGGGATTGTGCAGGCTGGCTCGGGTGACCGTGGACCCGTCGATCTCGACCGGTTCCAGCACCGCGGTCGGGGCGAGCACCCCGGTGCGGCCGACCTCCCACACCACGTCCTTGAGCACCGTCTGGCGCTCCACGGCCGGGAGTTTGAAGGCGATGGCCCAGTGCGGGAAGCGGCTGCCGGTGCCCGCCGCGGCCTGCTCGGCCGCGGAGTTCAGCTTGATGACCACGCCGTCGATGCCGAACGGCAGGTCCGGGCGCAGGGCGGCGATCTCGTCGACCTGCTGCTGCGCCTCGGCCAGCGAGGCCCTCACGTGCAGTCCTGCGGGGGTGGCTGCGGTCGTCTGCACTCCGGCCGCGGCGATGGCGGCCAGGACCTCGGCGTGCGTGGCTCCTGCGGGAAGGAACGATTCTCCGTCCAGGTCGACCGCGCCGTAGGCCCAGAACGTCATAGCGAGCCGGTAGGGGCGGTCCTTGGCCCGCAGCGTTCCCGACGTGCCGTTGCGGGGGTTGGCGAACGCCTGCGCGCCGTGGGCGATGCGCACCTCGTTCGCCTCCTCGAACTGAGCCTGGGTGAGCAGCACCTCTCCGCGCACCTCGACGGTGGCCGGGACGGGCAGATGTTCGGGCAGGCCCTCGATGGTGCCGATGACGTGGCTGACGTCCTCGCCGTGGCTGCCGTCGCCCCGGGTGATGATCTGCCGCAGCCGCCCGGCGCGGTAGCGGGCGGCGATCGCCGCGCCGTCCAGCTTCACTTCCACGGCGTATCCGCCCGCGGGCGGGTGGCCCAGGCGGCGCCGGACGGAGGCGTCCCAGCCGACGAGGCCTTCGGCGTCGAAGACGTTGTCGAGGCTGAGCATGCGGGTGGTGTGCACGACGTCGCCCACGGGCGCCGCGCCGTCCCCGACCTGGCCGGTGGGGGAGTTGGCGGCAGCCTCCTCGGGGTGGTCCGCCTCCCAGGCCAGCACGCCCCTCCGCAACTGGTCGTAGGAGGTGTCGTCCAGCGGGCTGTCGCCATCGCCGTAGTACGCCCGCGAAGCCACGCGCAGGAGCTGGAGGGCGGCTTCATAGTCGGCGCGAGTGGACAGGCTGGACGGCGCCGTCTCGGCGCGGAGAGTCGTCATACACGTGATCCTTTCCTAGGGGACTGACAATGCCCGGCTGCCGGCGGCCGGGGTGGTCACAGCGGGGGCAGGCCCTCATGGGCGCGCAGGAGGTTGGCGAGGACGAGGCGGTTCTCAGGGGTGTGCCACAGCGTGCCGTGCTCGGTGCGGATGCCCGCGCCCGCCAGGTAGGCGTCGACGGACGTCCTGCGCTGTTCGCGTGCGTGCTGCGCGGAGGTGAGGAAGCGGGGGCGGTTGTGCCTGCCCCCGCCGTCGTCCTGGGTGTCGCGGCGCAGTCTCCACGTGAGGGGCGTGCGTCCTGCGCGCGGCTCGGCCTCCGTCATCTCCAGCCAGATCCGCGGGGCCTTGGTCACCAGGGCCCGGACCGGCTCGTGCGACCCGGTGCCGTACCGGTCGATGACCATCACGCTGTCACCGACGCGCACCGGGGTGAGTTCGGACTCGCTCATCAGCCCTCCTGGAACTGGCGTGCTCAGCGGGCGGGCGCGCCCACCTCCAATATGACTCTTAAGATACTGCATGGGGTGCCGCGGACTCGCAGCCCAAGGGGTGCTCCGTAGGGGGCTGCCAGGGGCGCACTGTGCCTCTCGCTGCGGCTGCGCGGCTCCAGTGCCCGCGGTGGCGCGGGCGCGCCGATCGGGGTGTCCCGGCGCTCGTGCGCACCGCGGGCCGTGGGGCCCGCACAGCGGCAGCCGCTAGGCGGCGAGGGGGCGCCAGGCATCCCGGCCCGCCCACTTCGCCATCGAGGTCAGGTGCCAGCGGCGGGCGTCGTGGGGGCAGCGGTAGACCCGCGCCTCCACCTTCTTGGCGCCCGCGCGGCGGTGGCGGTCCTGAGCATCCTTGAGCTGCCGCAGTGCCCGCGCCTTGGTGGGGGCGCTCACCGACTTACGACACGTGCACTTCGTGGGGACGGGCCTGTGGGTGCCTTCGAGTTCTCCGGTTTCGAGGAAGCGGGTGAAGGCGTCGCGCTGGACCCTGGCCCAGGCCCTCTGGCCGCTCCCTATGGCGTAGAGGCGAAGCCTCCACCCCTTGTCGGTGAGGCGCGCGGTGGCCATGGCGGCCGCGCCGTCCTCGTGCGTGCCCTCGACTCGCGCTTCGGCTCCGGCGTCCTGGACAGAAGCACTCCAGCCGTTCGCGGTCATCAGGTCGGCGAGCGTTCGGATGCTGGAGGGCGTGGCCATGAAGGGCTCCTTCTGGAGGCTGCGGTCCGTTCCTTTGTGACTCTTAAGACTGTACGCCGGGCGGGGCGGGGGTGCAAGTTTTAAGAGGCATACTGGTGTGGGGGGTCGGGGCGCTCGGGGGGCGGCAGCTCGGGCCGTCCCAGGCGCACGCGTTCGCGCTCGCGTCGGTTCTTGCCCAGCCGGAATACGTACCGGTGTACGCCGCGGTGGCGCAGGCGGCGGACCCTGACCGCTTCCAGGGCCTCACGCAGCCACTCGGCCGGGTCGCAGCCCGCCCGCGGCACCGGTGCGCCCAGGGAGATCAGCTTGTTCTCGACGTAGCGGTGGCCCTGCTCCTGGCGGCGGACCTTCTGCACGGCCCGGTCGTGCAGTACCGTCCCGTCGGGCAGCAGCCGGAGCGTCCGGGCGGCAGCGCGCCCGGTGTAGATGCTGTTCGTGGCCTTATAGATCGTCCCCACGTGCCCGATCGCGGTAAGCCGTCCGTGGACGTCCTGGCGAGGGACGGGGTCGGCGAAGGAAATGACGCCGCGTACCCCTGCCGCCAGCAGCTCGTCGTGGCACCGGGCCAGGAACCACGATTCGGAGTTGCCGGGACAAGCGTCGGTGAGCACGAACCGGGAGCAGAGCAGCGCCTCGCGGTTGGGTTCCAGGTCGGGCAGGGTGCTGGTTAGCACGCGTGCCCCGGCCGGGGTACCGAAGACGGCCACGCCGCACAACTGCGGCGCTCCGCCGGTGACGCTGTGCTGGTAGAGGCCGAAGCGTCTGGTGGCCGACGGGTAGGACGCGGCGTAGTGGTGCTCGATCACGAAGCGCTTGGCGGCCGCCTCGTCGAGCGGCTCGACCGTGTAGAGCCGGGAATCGAAGCCGCCGTGGCGGGCGCGCATCCAGGACGGTTGGCGGTGGGTCCACCGCCGGCACCAGGACGAGGCCGTGGGCACTTCGGCCAGGTCCTCGAACGGCAGCGTCTGCTGGCGCGCGGTGCTCACCGGCCTGATTCCGGCGTGACCGGCGCGAAGCGCGGGGCTGCGGGCTGCGCGGCGTAGACCGCGCTGATCGCCTCAGGCGGGTACAGCCAGCCGTCGCCGTACTCGGCGTAGTGGACGCGGGCGTTGAAGCCGGGCGACCACGTCGTCCCGCCGTCGGCGCTGTGCATGGTCGGCCCGAGGTAGGTGGCGCGGTGGCCCGCGGGGTCGGTGACGGAGTCGCCGGGGCGGATCTCTGTGCCGCTCACCCGGTGGTACAGGCGGCGGATGGGCTCGGCCGGGTCGTGCAGTCCGCCGCGCAGCGGGTTGCGGGTCACCGATGCCGGTTCCTGTTCGCGGGCGCACACCTGTGCCGCGTGAGCCCGCAGGGCGTCGCGGCCGCGGGCGGTGAGCTTAAGGCGCGCGCCGCCGTCGGCGTGGGCCAGCCAGCCCGCGGTGAACAGTTCCGGCGGCGGCGGTGCGAGGTAGGAGGGAAGAGTGCCGGAGCGGTCGACGAGGTAGCGCACCGCTCCGTACTCGGTGACGACGTCCAGCGCGCCGCGCTGCGCGGCGCGCAGGTAGCGGGCGGACTGGTCGGTGACGGGGGAGAGGTGAATCGGTTCCTCCTGATCGGAAAGGGGCGCCCACGACGGGCGCAGGGGCGGAAGCGGTGTGGGCGGGCCTGCTCATGCGTACGCCCGGGCCGTTGCGGTCCGGCCGGGCGCGGGCGCTTCACAGGAGCGTCAGTTGCGTCGAGGCAGGCTCCACGACGTGCTGCCACTTGCGTTCGAAGCTCGGGTCCTGCTTGTCGATCACGTGGGCGGGGCCGGTGGTGAACAGTTCCTCACCCATCGGCAGGTGCTCGCCGCGCGGGCGCAGCCAGTACCGGCTGCGTCCGTAGCGCGGGTCGAGGTCGGCCTTGCAGCCGTGCGCGGCCGCCTCGGCGCGTACGCGCTGTTCCAGGTCCGTGGGGCTTCCCAGAGCCACACGGTGGACGGAGCGCAGCACCCGGCGCTTGCCCGTGGCGGACAGCAGAAACAGGCGGCGGACACGGTACAGGGCCCACTCGGTGTCGAGTTCGCGCTCGAAGGCATCCAGGCAGGCCCGGTCCCGGGGCAGGCGGGGGTCGAAGAGCTCCAGGAGGCTGCGTGAGCCGTACAGCTTCGCGTTCGGGTTCAGGCTCATCGCTGTGTACTCCAGGCGCAGCACCTGTCCGGCGATGTCCGGGTGGGCGCGCATGCGCTCCAGGTGGGCGGGCAGGGCGCCCATGGACACGGGGTAGCAGCAGAAAGTGCAGTACGACTTGGGCCAGTTCACCTTGAAGCGCTCGAATAGGTAGTTTTCGCAGGTCTGCCGGTCCCAGCCCCAGTCCCGGAGGGGGAAGACGCCTGTGCGGCCCGGGAGCTTGGAGGCCGCCTCGTCGCCGACACAGCGCGGTGCCTCGTCAGCGTTGAAGCCCATGACCTGCCGGAAGGGCCGGCCGGCGAACACCGGCGTGATCCACCGGTCACCGACTTCTCCCTTGGCGCGCAGACTGCATTTGCGGGTGCCGGCCTGCTGGGGGACGGTGCCGACCGCCTCCATCTCGTCCCACAGCGTCCACGGCCCGCGGTCGTACAGCTTCTGGGGGCAGCGGGAGTCGTCGAGCACGGTGATGCCGGCCGCCTTGAGCTGGCCGGTCCGGGCCAGCTGCACGAAGCGGACCCGGTGCTCGCGCAGCAGCGGGAGCATGAACTGCTCCACCAGGAGCCGGGTTTCCGGCCACTCGCTGCCCGTCGCCATGTACAGGACTGCTGTGCGGTCCAGGTCGATGCCGTGGGCGGCGGGGTCGGTGAGCATCTTGGCGATGTAGGCGGTGGAGTCGACGCCCAGGCCCCAGTTGACGAGGGTGTCGAGATTGTCGGCGCCGAAGAGCAAACGGGTCCTCCTGGCAGGGTGTGGGCGGGGGCGGCGCGGTGCGGGGTGCGGTGGCTGGTCAGGCCGGCGGGTGCACGGGGACGAGGTCGTGCGGGGCGCGCGGGTAGGGGCCGGTGAAGGTGGGGTCGTTGACGAAGACGTTGACCTTGCCGCGTGGGGCGGGGGCGGTGTCCAGCACGGTGCGCAGGCATCCCTCCCAGGTGACGAGGTCGCCTTTGCCCAGGTTCTGGACGGGCCGCGGCGTGTACGCCCGTGGCGCCCAGGGCTGGTCGTAGTAGAGGTCGATGTGGTTGTAGACGGCGGGGCCGCCGATCTCGACGCGCACACCCGGCAGGAACATCAGGCTGGGCCCCATCGGGTCGGACCAGCAGATGCGGCGGGTGGCGGTGTCCACGGCGAAGAACACGCCGTCGAGGTCGAGATGGACGTGCCCGTCCTGCTCGTCGAGCAGGCGCGCGAGTTTCGCGGGGGTCAAAGCAGCTCCTGGCGGGGGAGCGAGCGGCCCGGCCGCCGTCAGGCGGCAGCCGGGCCGGGCGCTCAGACGGACGGGGAGACGTGGACGGCGGGGATGCTCCGCTCGGGGCGGGGGGTATCGGAGAGCTCCGCGCTCCAGAAGTCGCCGTAGTTGCCTCGCGCACTCATGGCCGGTACGTACGCGCCGACGGTGATGCCGCGCAGGGCCGGGGAGTCCCCCTCGGCGTGGTGGTCGGCGGGGCCGATGACGACGAGGGCGTCGTCGGGCAGGTCGGCGTGCTGGGAGAGGAAGGCGCGCACCTCGCCCAGGCGCAGACCGTTGACGGGGGTGGCGAACGGGTGGCGCCAGCTGGGGTCGGGCGCGGCCCGGTACACGGCGGCGCCCTCGTCCCGGATGGTCGCCGCGTCGACGGCGGAGACGGCGTGGAGGGAGCGTTCACCGCGCTCGGGCCTGCCCTGGTAGTGGCCGACCTGGTAGTGGCCCGAGGCCAAGCCGAGCGCGTCCTCGACCAGGTGCACGAGGTGGCCCGTGCGCACGGAGGCAAGTCCCTGAGGGGTGCCGTCGAGAGTGAAGGCGAGTGTGCTGACCGTGACTTCACGGCTGCCGTGGCGCAGGCGGATGCCGGACACAGGGATTCCTTTCATCGTGGCTGGCGGGAGTCAGCCGTCGCAGGAGGAGTGCGGGCAGCACGTGCGGCGGTGGTAGTGCTTGGCGAGTGCAGTGATATGGGCGCGGACCTCGACGGGCACGCAGGCGTCGGACCGGAGCTGGCCGGTGAGCCATTCGTGGTCGGCGCCGTCGCCTCCCGGGTCGACGACATGCACATGAACACCGGGGTGCGCCACCCGGGCGCCGTCGAGGTAGACGGAGATGCTGGTGCTGCCGTCCGGGTCGCGGTCGGCGACCACGTCGATGCGGCTTGCGGACTCACCGGGGGTGCGCATCTCGTAGCGCAGCTGCCCGTTGACGCGCAGCTCGTAGACCCCTGTGCGGGCGTCGAGTTCGCGCAGTACCGCGCGCCGGGAGCCGTCGCGCCGGGGAGCGTCGTAGTGCGCCCAGGCCTCGGCCGCTGTGGCAGGTGTTCCGTCCACGTCCCGGAACCCGCGGTGGCGGGTGACCTCGGTGAGGGAGTCGCGCAGGTGGCCGAGCACGCGGGTGTGGTTGCGCGGGATGGTGCGGATGGTGGGGTCCTTCCGTCGTGGCGGCCGGGTGCGGGCGCGCGTCGCCGTGCAGGTGTGAGGGCTCCTCCAGCACGCTGCGGGCCCTGGCCGGGCCGGTGTGTGGGCCGGAGGGGGAGGGCGCTGCTCCGGCATGGCCACGGCAGCGCCCTCGGTGCTACGCCTGGTCCGGTCCCTTCTTGCGCGGGTGGCGCAGGTAGACGATCGCCGAGGCGCTTGCGGCGCCGCTGGACAGGACTCCGGTCGCGGTGGCGAGCGTGAGGTTGTCGGATGCGACCAGGAGGGTGAGTGAGGCAGCGGCGCTGGACAGGGCGAGAACCAGAAGGCGGACGAACACCAGGTGCACTCCTCGGGAGGGGCGAGGCCGTTCCTCGCTGACTCTTAAGACTATACACGTGAAATGCGGGAGGTGCAAGTCTTAAGAGGCGTCAGTTGGCGGGGTCAGCCCCCTCCACCTCGTCGATGAGGCGCACACCCTCGTCCCTGACGTACGTCTCGTACACGGCCCGCACGGCCTCCCTGTGGCTGTCCGTCAGCCACTCGCACCACCACAGTGCGGCGGCCGCGGCGTGCCCGGCGAGCAGGGCGCCCCGGCGCTTCTGGTCGCCGTCTCGCATGCTGTGGGATTCGACGATCACCAGGTCGGCGTCGGCGGCCGCCTCCCAGCGGCCGATCAGCAGGACCGACATCCTGCCCTCCTTTCCAGTCTGGGGAGCACGACGGCCGGCTGCCCGTCTACGGCCGGCCCGGCAGCCGCGACCGTGCTTGAGGCGGTGCGCGTCTCGGCGGCGGCGGGTTCACGGCGCTGCCTTCGCGTGCACAACTGCCCATCGGCGACGCGCTGCTGGGCCTTCGGCGGGG
Source organism: Streptomyces sp. NPDC053474 (assembly GCF_044544845.1). Lineage (NCBI taxonomy): Bacteria > Bacillati > Actinomycetota > Actinomycetes > Kitasatosporales > Streptomycetaceae > Streptomyces > Streptomyces sp. NPDC053474. The sequence continues at coordinate 30,009 of NZ_JBITXV010000017.1, read as the reverse complement.
CTTCGGGCCGGCGGCCTGGGCCGGTGTCCCTGCGGCGTTGCGCCGCGTGGGCGGGGCCAGGAGGCGGTCCGGCGGTGCGGCGCGGTCTGTTCGGGCGGGCGGGAGCGGTGAATCCAGGTGCGGGCCGCGTGTTTCGCCACTCGCGCCTCTCCTGGGCGGGATATCAGTAGTGGAAGCCGCCGGTGCGCAGGTCGATGGTCAGGACGCTGCGCGCGGAAGGCTGCTTCACGCACGTGAAGTCGTTCAGCAGCTCTTCGAGCCGGGTGTCTGAGGTGTCGAGGTGCCGCGTGGACCTCCCGTCGGTGTGGCGCAGGGTGGCGTCGGTGCCGTCCCAGTACGGCGGCATGCTGTCGGTGTCGCGGACGCGGAACTGCGCCCGCACCACGGGGGCGGGACTGTCGGTCTCGCGTTCTTCGACGGCCCGCGTGACGGCCGCCCGGATCTCGGTGGTGATCGCGTTCATCAGGCGCCGCTGGGTCTCCTCGGTGAGCATGATGGCCACGGAGGCGAGCTGCTGGTCGGACAGCACCGTCAGCACCCCCTGCATGAGGGCCGCGTCGGTGAGCGTCGCCGGGCACAGCAGTGCGGGTGCGCCGGTGTCTCGGACGGGGAAGGAGTGGGGCAAGGTGATTCCTTCCGGTGTCCCGGGGCGACGCAGCGCCCCGGGACACTTGCTGGGAGGAAGGCGCCGCCAACGGGCGCCGGAGGCGGGCTGCTTAGCGGTCGACGCCCTGGGCGGCGGCCTGGACGACGATGCCCAGACCGTCGAGTGCCCGGGCGAGGTCGTCGCGCGTGATGGCGCGGTCGGAGCGGTTCGTCACGGCACGGGCGGGGGAGTCGGGCACGGAGCTGCCGCCGGTTGCGTTGAAGACGTGCAGCAGTTCGCGGACCGTGTCGCGCGTAGCGGCGCTGTTCGGCGCCTCGACGCCCGCCTGGCGCGCGGCGGCCGCCATCTGGCGCTGGGTCAGAGCGTTGATGTCGGAGCCGGTGAGGTGGCCGTGGTGCGTGATGTGCAGGTAGTAGGCCATGGCCACGGCCTTGCGGATCCGGTTGAACCGCGTGTAGACGGACGGCGCGAGGCCGGGCGCGAGGATGTGCTGGGCCAGGGGGAGTTCGACCATGCAGTCTCCAAGGGGGGAGGGCGGCCAGGGCCGCTCGGGGAGGGCTCGAAGAGGGATCCGAGAGGAGCGCCCCGCAAGCCCTTTTGACTCTTAAAACTATACTACGCGTGCCGCCTGGATGCAAGTCTTAAGAGGCGAATGTCGTGGGCGGCCGCGTCGAGGGTCAGGCGGCGCCCGAGTGCGCGCTGGCGGTAGCCCGGTGGTGCGTGAGCGTGTGGACAGCGATCCAGGCCAGCGCCGATACCGCCGCCGTGCTGCCGCTGGCGGCGCTTGCGGCGAAGCCGTACGACGCGAGATCGAGAACGTAGCGGACGGCGGCCATCAGTGTCGCGATGTCGGCGGCAACCGCCGCCGCGGTCCAGCCGGAGCGCCGGGCCACCGGGGCGGTGCGGCCCCGGCCCCCTCCCGCGCCGCGCAGCATGGCGATCGCGCCGATGGCCGCCGCGCCCGTGAGGGCCAGCAGCAGTCGAGCAGACGTGGCGCCATGGACGGCGGCAAGGGCCAGGCCGGGTGCGGCGAGGGCGATGATGCCCCGGTGCAGGCGCCCGCACCAGCGGTGCGGGCGGGAACGGGTCGGCTGGTGGGAGCGGCGGGCCATGGGTATCTCCGTTCTGTCCGGACGGGCCATCGGGAAGGCGGGATGACCAGGGCGTCCTGCCGGGTGCGGATCACACAACGCGCATCCCGAACAGGCGGGGACTGTCGTCGGCGCGGCCGCACCGCTCCTCGGCGCAGTCCTTGCAGAGGTTGGGGCAGCCGCACTGGCTGTTGTAGAGGACGTGCCACCCCGCGTCCTGTGCCTCGTGCGTACCGTCGTCGCCGTCGTCGAGGAACGGGGAGGTCTTGGAGCACCCCTCGCACGTGATGCGCTCGTACTCGGTGACCTCGGTGGGCAGTGCGGCCGTCTCGACGAGGGTGGCGGTCATGCGGTCGCTCCTGGGTGGTCCGGAGGGGCGCGCTCGCCCCTTTGACTCTTAAGACTATACCGACGGGGCGCGTGTGGCGCAAGTCTTAAGAGTCAAAGGGGGGTGGCTGGCCCGTGGGCCGGGTCCGGTCCCGGCCGCCCGCCGCCGTGCAGCCGTCGCGGAAGCCCGCCGGTGGGCCGAGCGCGCTGCGCCGGGGCGGCGCGCGGGGTGGGGTGCGCCGCCGGTCCCGTGCCTAGCGGTCGCCCTGCCGCATGACGGCGCGTGCGCCCAGGTAGGCACCGGCCGCCTGGACGGTGAGCCAGGCGAGCAGTCCGCCCGCCAGTTCCGCCCCGCCGGGCTCGCCGGGAAGCACGACGGCTGCCATGGCCCCCAGGCCGACGACTCCGGGCGCAAGGACGGCGTACGCCACGAGGCGCATCGTGCGGCGAAGGGCCTCGTCCAGCTCCCTGTTCCAGGCCTCCTGGAAGGCGGTGGAGCTCTCTCGGCGGCTGGTGGGGTGCTGGGTCATGGTGTGATCCTCCGTCGGGTGTCGAGTGGGGCCGGCGTTCATCTCGTTGCCTCTTAAGGCTATACATCGGGATCATCGAATGGTGCAAGTCTTAAGAGGCCTCAAGGTGGGGGGGTGTGGGGGTGCGCCGCGTTCACGGGGGGCGGGCGCACTGTCCTTGATCAGCCGAAGTCGGCAACCAGGGCGGTGGCGTTGTCGTGACGCTCGGCGGGGAAGGCCAGCGCGCTGCGCACGAGCGCGCGGGCGGCCTCGTGCGGCGCGCCGCCGCCCAGCGGCGGGCCCAGCTCGGCGCCGTTGTCTTCGAAGGGCGAGTACACGCCGTCGGAGCACAGCAGCAGCCGTCCGCCTCCCCTGACGTGCGTCGTGCCGACGTCGCCGAACTCGCCGTCGTAGCGGCGAAGGCTGGATGTCACGATGTTGCGGTGCCAGCGGGGGAAGTCGGTGATCCCCCTGGAGCGCTGCTCCTCGGCCCAGTTGTGGTCCCGGGTGAGCTGCTGGAGCTTGCCGCCGCGCGGAATCCAGTACGCGCGGGCGTCGCCGCACCAGGCCACGTCCAGCGCTCCGTTCCCGGTGCGCACGGCGACGACTGCCACGGCGCTCGGCGGGTCACCCCTGTCGTCCTGGTGGCCGTCGAAGTCGGTCGTTGCGCGTACGTCTGCGATGGCCGCCTGCGCGCTGCCGGTCCGTGCGGCAATGCGGGCCAGCAGCCGGGCGTTGCCGCGCGTCCAGTCCTGCACGGCAGTGCTGGAGCCGATGCCGTCCAGCAGTGCCCAGGCGCGCGCACTCTGGTTGTTGGCGCTGGCCACGGCGTCGCACTGATGGGAGCGGGTGCCGATGCCCTGCGCACTGGCGTGTGTGATCAAGGGGAATGCACTCCAGGGTGGTTGGAGGGGATGGGGGCCGGTCCCGCCCGTCGGCCGGGCGGGACCGTGCGGGGCTGTTACCGCCAGCCCGGGGCGGGGCTGGCGAACGCCCCGACGCCGGGCGTGCAGCCGTAGGCGTGCGGCGCCAGGTCGCGCAGTGCGGACAGCTCGCCGTAGGCGTCGCACAGGACGCAGTAAGCGCCCTGCTTGTCGCCCTCCAGGTAGAGGTCGATGACGCGCAGGCGGTGAGGGCGGGTATCCGACGTCTGGACGGCGGAGGTGATCAGGTCCGCGGTGCCGAAGAGGGGGGTCGGGGAGGTCATCGTCGCCTTCATGTCGGGTCCAGTCCTTCGCTCGTCCGGGTCTCGGGGCCGCGCCCCGTTCGTCTCTTAAGACTCTACAGTGCGGGTGACGGCAATGCAAGCTTTAAGAGTCATTGGTTTGGTGTGGTGGTCACGCGGGAGTGGTTGGGCCCGCGTTGAGGGCTGCGTGGACCGCCGTGTCGACATCCTCGGCGAGCCCGATGCGGGCGCGGTGCTCGGCCTCGACCGTCTCGCGGTCGCGCCAGCCGCCTATGCCGTAGTCGTTGCGGTCGGGCGGGTGCTGTGCCGTTCCGGTTGTCTCCAGGACGTCCAGCACGGCGCGCAGCAGCAGTTCGCGGCTTGCGCCCGCCAGGCGGTGGCGGATCTGCTGTCGGGTCTCACGCTGCCGTGCGTCCATGGGGCTCCTTGGGTAGTGCGGTGCGAAGGGGGGGCGGCCCCGCGCGCCGCGCGGGGCCGTGCCGCCTACAGCGGGGTGCGGATGACGCGGTACCGGCGCGCGTCGTGCTGGTCGACCGTGGCCAGCTTGTTGCGGCCGTTGGCGCTCGCCGCGCCGCCGAGCGCCTCGGCGTGCTCGCGGGCGAGCTGCCGCCAGGCGGCAGCGTCGGCCTCGGCGGGCTCGCCCAGGAGGCGCGCCTCGGCCTTGTCTGCGAGTTCGTCCGCGACGGTGACGACGGTTTCGAAGCCCGCGACGGTGACGGTGTAGCCGTTCTCGTTGACGAGGCGGAGCTGGATCACGGCGCTTCCTTCCGGTAGGGGGCGGCAGGGTTCCCCTCCGCCCTGATGTCTCTTAAGACAATACATTCGGGGTGCGCCGAGTGCAAGTCTTAAGAGTCAAAGAGGGTCAGATGCGTGACACGCGCTGCATGACATACACCGATTCAGGCATCGGGAACTCCTTGCGTCGTCATGTCTCTTCAGGTGATGCGTCGCGGAGGGCCCACCGGGAGCGGCAGCGCCACGTCCGGCGAATCTCGGTGTGCGGGCGCCTGGATGCGGTGCCGCCGCGCACCGGGTCTGCCAGGGCCTAGGGCCCGATGAACGAGGCAGCGGCGGCGGCCCACGCGAACCGCGCGCAGTGCTCTTCCGGAAAGGTGGCCGAGCAGGCGAGGGCGCGTCGGAAGCTCTCGACCCGTACGCCCTCGACGCCGAGGCGGGCGACGCTCTCGGCGAGCACCTGTGCCGTCTCATGCGGCGTGACGAGTGCGCCGGTCTCGCGCACCGACAGGTACAGGGCCTGGCCTGCGAGGCTGAGGTTCATCGCGCTCCTTGAGGGCTTGGGGGCGAGCTGGGGACGGGCCGGGGCGGGGGAGGGGGACTTCCCCGCCCCGGCTCTTAAGACAATACATTGCGTGCGCGGGTCTCTGCAAGTCTTAAGAGTCGTCAATTGGTGCGGCACAGCACGACGTCCGACACGCGCGGCATGCCCGTCCGCACGCGGCCCCCCACGGTGACACTGATGTGGCGCGGGCGGCGCCGGTCCCCAGGGCCGAACTTGGCGAGCAGCGGCGCGGCGATCGCGCCCACCTGTGTACGGCCCGGGCCGCCCGCCCAGCTCACGGAGATCGTCCACCGGTCCTTGCCCCGGCCCGTGACCACGGAGAACTTCACGCCGGGGAAGGCCTTGCGCAGCTCCTTGCGCAGGTACGCCGACGCGTACTTGGTGGGAAGGGCCCCGCAGACCGCTTCGCCGAGTTCGGCCGTGCCGACCACGGGCGTGACGGAGGTGTGCCGCACGTGCACGAGCGGTCCCGGCTTGCCGTCGACGGTGTAGAGCTCATAACGCCGCGCGGCCTGGCCGAGCAGGGTTGCTGCGGCGCACCGGCGGCACGCGCACGGCTGGACGGTCCACACGCCATGCAGGGCCGCCTGGGTGCCGTGGTAGGTGACCCTGGTGCCAGCAGGCAGACGCAGGGCGAGGTAGGCGGTGTTCGCGATGTCAGTGGTCCCGGACATGGTTCCTCCTGGTACTGCGGGCGTCTGGCCCGACGGCTTGTCGTCTCTTAAGACAATACATGCGGACCCGGTGATGCGCAAGCCTTAAGAGTCAATTCTCTGCGGTCATCACTTTGACTCTTAAGGCTTGCGCCGGAGGCTCGGCGCGGATACAGTCTTAAGAGTCAACAGGGGCGGGGGCTCCCGCGAAGGAGAGGGGGCTGCTATGGCTTCGGATGACATCCGCGAGGCGCGCGTGTTCCTGCGCTGGGGGCGGGATGGAGAGCTGGGCGGCACGGTTGAGTTCCCGGCGGGCACCCCGCGCGAGTGCATCGACGCCTTCCGTCGCCGTGTCGCCGCCAATGGCGCGTACGCGATAGAGGTCGGCGCTGCGACCCTCGCGAGCGGTAGCCCGCACTGAACCGGAGGGTCGTAGGGGGCAGTTGATCCGCCCTGCCACCCGCTGGCGCTGGCGGGGTGGGGGGCCGACCTGGGGCCTGCGGCCGTCGGGGCTACGGGCGTCCGGCTCTTGGCGGGGCGCCCCGGCGCCGCCTCGCGGCGGCCGCGCGGCGCTGCTCACCGTGCCCCATCGCGCGGGGCAGTGGAATGGCTCTTAAGGCTTGCGCCTCCAGCGCCTTCCGTGTATTGTCTTAAGAGTCGACTAGGCGAGGCTTCCGCCCCCTCACGTGAAAGGGAACTGTCATGCGCGCCGTGACTCTCCAGGTCGACGAAGTGCCGCCCGGCGCCTGCTGGCCGGTCCAGGGCCTTGCGCCCTCGCCAGAGCGCGACGACACCTTGCGCGCCGCCGCGGCATATCTCGGCTGCCGGACGGCAGCCGAGCCCGGCTGGCTGATTGCTCACGACTTCCGATGACCGGGCGAGCGGTGCGCATCCCCGCCCCAGGCGGCCTCGCGTCGAGCAGGACCTGTGCCCCCACAGCCAAGGACAAGGTGCGCCGTGTCGACCGCCTTCGCGCCGAGCGAGGGGTGGGCTACCTGGACACCTTCGCGATGCATGAGCAGTTCGCCGCCACGCGCTCCCTGTGACGGCGGCCAGGGCGCGGTCGGCGGCGCCTCGCCGCCGACAGCAGCACCGCGTACCGGCTTCCGTCGAGGTCGGATACCACGGTGGGCGCGACATCGATTCAACTCGCCTGAAGGGACCTCTCCATGCACACCCGGATGATGACGCGCCAGGGCCTGTGCCGTCACGACTGCTGCCCCGGCCACAACCCCCGCTCCTACGCCCATGGACGGGAACGCGCTCGGGAGAAGCGTGAGTGGCGTCGTGACGTGGCACTCGACACCGAGCCCGAAGCTGGCTGCACGTCCTTGGTCTGACGACCTGGCCGCGTTCGGCCCGAACTCGCCGGGCTACACCGTGCGACCAGTCAGCTCCGGGCGTCTGCCGTCGACCGCTGACCCCTAAACCGCCCCAGGGCCCGCCCCTGCTGTTGGTGAGGTACGGCGACGGTATTGCGGGACCCCGGCTGCGACCGCGGCGCGGCGGGACCGCCGTTCAGCGGACCACCCCGACGAACTTCCCCAGAGGAGAACAACCTTGACCGCACGGCTGATCAGGACCGGACCGATCGTCTACACCGTCCCGGGGCAGAGAGCCGTCCGGCGGCACTGCCGTACCTGGGCTCTGGCCGACGGCAGCACGCTGTCGGTGGTGACCGAGCTTCCGGGGGACACCGGTATGAGCATCACCAATGCGGCGGAGACGGTCCGGGCCGTGCTGGAGGCGGACTGGGGCCGCGGGTGCCGGATCGTCGAGCACTACCCGTGGCCTGGCGATGAGCACTACGACGAGCAGGCGCGCACCCCGGCCGGCGCTATCAGGTGGACGCGACTGGAAGCCGGGCGTCTTCAGGCCGAGCTCGGTCCGAGCCTGGAGGCTCCCCGTACTGCCGCAGAGGACAAAGACGCCGGATCTGATTCGGCGCCGTGCTTCGGTTGCGGTTCGTCCTCGGCCACTTCCTGCCGGATCTGCAACCGCCCCTTGTGCCGAGACTGCTCAACTGACCATCACCACGAGGGCTACGGCACCCCGGCCGCCAGCGACTGGTAGTTCGGCGCCCGGCGACTGCCAGCCGTGCGACTCTTAAGACTTGCGCTCCGCATCACCCCAGGGTAGTGTCTTAAGAGACGTGTGGAGGTGATCCGCCCTCCCACTCCCCCTACTTTCATTTGGAGGACATCGTGTCCAGCTCCGTCAAGATTCCGTCGCCGACCTCGGCCCAGACGATCCGTGCCGTCCGCAGCACCGACTTCGACGGCAAGGACTACTGGTTCTGTTCGTTCAGCGGGTCCCGGATCGGGACCTTTCCCGGCCGGTCCGGCCACTTCTGCCCGGGCTGCAATGTCATCGCGCCGCGCATCGTGAGGGTTCGGTCCTACGGGAGCTGACCCGGCAGGCGCGGCCACCGCGCGGAGAGCCGGAAACGGCCCGTCGGATGTTCGCGGCGGGCCGCCTCGCTCGGGGATGCGCGCTCTGTCCGCGGAGCTCTCCAGGCGGGTCGCTCGCGTCCCGACGGGGTTCCCGTGGTGCCGCGTACCTCGTTGCGGCCCGAGGTAGTGGAGATGGAGAGGGATGAGCTGCAGTCGTGAGAGCGTCACCTGGGAGGCCGCTGACGGCTGCTGGGGCATCGGCTTCTGGCGCTTTGTCTACACCCGTACCAGCCGGACGAAGAGTTCGATCACGAGTGGGACGTGGAGCACGCCTCTGGTTCTGCTCCACGGGGCATGCCACGCCCGGGGCGGCGATGGACGCCTATCTGGCCGAGGAGTCGAACCCTGGTGGCACCACGATCGTCCGGCAGGACGAGGCTGGCGCCGCCGAGGAGGTCGCCCGGTATGCCGTGTTGGCTGTCGAGTTCGCCGCCCGGCGAACCCTGGGTGGGTGCAGTGCCTGCCCGTGAGTCCCGAGCTGTCCATTCGTGCTTGCGTCGTCCGGTGTTGTCCGCCGAACCGTGTGGCTCGGCGCTGGAGGCGGCACCAGCTGTGCAGCCATGTCGGGTGACGTCCGCATCCGGCTTCGCTGCCCCTGGCGGGCGGGGGTGTGACTGGCGGCCGCGCCGGAGCTCCCTGGTTCGCGGTCTGCCGCCAATCGGTGGCATGTTCCCCGCACACTCCAATCGTCTCTTAAGGCTTGCGCTATCCCTGCATGGAGTGTATAGTCTTAAGAGTCGAAACGGTTCGGGTGTCTGAGGGGTCGAGTATGTACCGCAGTCTGCGTCGCCGCATGATCCGCGCTATCAAGATGTCGCGCGCCAGTGGCTACCGGGGCGGTGATGTAGCTGTCGCGGTTGTCTGCCAGGCCGACACCTTCGCGGACGCCCCGCGCTGGACTCCCGGCGCGGATTTCCGCGCAGTGGGCGGCGAGAGCCCGGTCTCCCGCTGCTGGGAGCGCCGCAATCTCGACGGAACGGTCACGGTCGTGGCGGCCGGTGTGGGGTCCGAACCGGAGGTCTGGACGGTGACTGCCGCGCCGGAAGCCTTCGACGGATGCGGCCTTGGGGACAGCATGCACGGCATCACTCGGATGCGGGACGTGCCTGGCGCTGTCGTTGGCCGAGAGCCTTACGCGGGCCATCCTGCGGAGAGTGTCGCTCGGTACTGGCAGGCCTTCCACGAGCAGTGGGGTGTGTGGCCTCGGGGTGAAGAGCGGGAGGGTGCCGGTTGGGAGTTCGGGCCGGGCCGGGTGTGGTTCTACCTGGATGCGCAGCCCGAAAGCAGCGGGTACCTGCTTCGCCTCGTCCTTAAGCTCTGCCGCTCCTTCGATGCCGCCGCCCGGGTCTACCCGTACAACCCGCGCTCCGGGGCCTACGACGGCCCCTGTGTCCATCCTGACTTCGCTCGGCGGCCTGCGGGCTGACGGGTGGTGGGGCCGTGCCCTGGAGTGCCGGGGCACGGTGAGCTTGTCGGCGATTTCGGGCCCTTGGGGGGTGCTGCTCCCCATGATCAAACGTCTCTTAAGGCTTGCGTCACTCCCGTGCGGATGGTATAGTCTTAAGAGTCAAGTAATGGTTATGGAAGGAGTACGGCATGGAGAGCGGTGCCGGTGGGTCGAAGTCCGAGGCGGGGGTTGAGGCCGAGGTGGTTGGGCATCTGCTGGTGATGGGGGAGCGGCTGCGGGCGGGGAGGTTCACCGCGGCCTTCGGTCTGGATGTCGAGGGTCAGGCCCAGTTGGCCGAGGACCTTTACGCCGAGATCGGCCGGATGACGGCGGGCCTGATCCGGACCCGCGCGCAGGTGGCGAAGCCCGAACCCGCTGAGCCGGTGGTGACGATCTCCCAGTCGATGCTGGAGAAGGCTTTGCGTAACTGGCTCGAATGGTTCGAGTACGACCTGCACAAGCAGACGGAGCGCGACGAGATGACCGGCGAGGACACGTATCCGGAGGAGGCGCAGCGCTTCTTCGCTGACCTTCAGAAGATCGCCGGGGTGTAGCCCTCTGCCGTGGGGCCGGGCTTCGGTGGAGCCGGGCCCCACGGCTTGGCTCCGGGCGACTTCGCCGGGCTTGCCCGGCGCCGCGCGCCCTGGCCGTGGTCAAGGATCGGAGTGGGGCCGCTGGACGGGCCGCGAGGCGCTCCCGGGCGGGCGGGTAGTTCGTAGTCCTGGGGGTGGAGGTTGAGGGTGAGCCTGTTTGGGGTTCTTCGGCTGTGCGGTGCGCGTCTGCTGACGGAGCACACCCGGGCCCGCGCTGCGAGACCGGCGTGGGCCCTGTTTGACGATGTGTGGAGGACATGCGCGTAGTGGCAGAGGACACCGGTCTGCGATGCCCGCAGCCGGACATCGCGACCGGTTGGACGCGTCGATAATCCGCCGATGGACGCAACAACACTTCTGGGCCTCTCTGGCATCGGCGGGACCCTGCTCGGCACCCTTGCCGGAGCGGGCGGTGTGCTGGGCGCAGCCAGGATCACGAGCCGGGGGCAGGCTGAAGCCGAAGAGCTGAAGGCCCGTCGGCAGGTCTACAGCGCCTGCGCGACCGCACTGCTCGCCCGGCAGGACGCTGTTTTTCTGCTGCTGGAGACCTTCACCGCTGACAGCTTCGACCTGGCCGTCGTGCAGGCCGGGGTCCGGGATACCGACGACCAGCGGGCCACGGTTGCGAGGGCCGTCGCAGCGGTGGCCGTCGAAGGGCCCGACGAAGCCGCACACCGTGCTTCGATCGCCTCCAAAACGGTCGAGCACCTGTGCACGCGGCTGCGCGACTGGGCGGCGGCGGTCGCCGTGGGCCGGAGCGTCGACGAACTGCTGCACAGCCAGCTGACTTTCGCCCAGCGTGATCAGGCTGAGGTCGAGGATGCGGTCGACGACTTCACCCGGGTGTGCCGGACCGTCCTGCACCCCGCTGATCGCCCGCCGGCCGCCCGGAGGCTGTGGCGCGGGACCAGGGGCGGGGGCGGGATGGGGTGAGGACGCCTGGCAGGCGGCCGTGCACGTGTACCCCGACACGCACGGTTTCGCGCCCGGTGCGCCCAGGGGCAGGCTTCGTTGGCGGCGGGTGCGTGGATCTGGTTAGGTCCAGCTGGCGGGGTGTGCGCCGAGTGTCCGGGCCGTGGGTCTCACTCCGTCCTGGTGGCCGACGAACAGCACGTCCGCATGGTTGGTGAGCAGAAGGTCACAGAGGCCGCCTTCCGTCCCTCCTCTCCTGACCGCCACCGTCAGGGTGACGTATTCGTTCTCGCTTCCCATCTGACTCTTAAGGCTTGCGTCGGCGGAGGGGTGAATGTATAGTCTTAAGAGTCAAATGGTTCTGAGGGAAGGGTACCGCGATGGCTTCGAGCGTCACTGACAGGGACCGTGTGTTCAAGGTCTTCGGCCGGGATGGGCTGCTGGACTATGAGGCGGAGTTCCCGGCGGGTACTCCGGGCGAGCGCATCGACAGCTTCCTGCGGCGCGTCGCTGACCACGGCAAGCGCGTGGCCGAGGTCGGTGTTCCGCCGGTGTCCGGGGAGGGTTGAGCTGTATGGCTCCGTAGCGCCAGCGCGTATGCCCGGCCGCCGCTGCCCGCCTTCCGGGTGCGCAGGGCGCAAAGCGCTGCCTCGCCGCCTGGACGGGGCTGCTGCGGTTCGGCGGCTTCGCCTGGTGCCGCGGTGCTGTTGCCCTGGCGGGCGCCGGGGCCGGTGCTGTTGTCCGCGCCCTCCCCGGCTGGAATGAGCACCGACGAAAGTGGGGCCGTTGCACTGACGAAACTTCGACTTCAGAAAGGACGTGACCCATGACCGGGCCCGACGACCTGCCCTGTGCTGAGTGCCAGGGACCGCTTGAGTACGCAGACGATCGCTTCTTTTGCGGCAACATGGAGTGCGCGGCGCTCGGCATCGAGGTCCCGGTATGGCGTGCGCTCAAGGACGCCGACCTGGCGGTTCCGCCTGTCGTGGGGCTGCCGAGGCCGGTCCATGGTGGCCTGCCGGTTCCCTGGGTCGCACCACGTACGCGGGTGCGCACGTATTGGCGTGCGCTGGACGCCGAACGGCTGGCTGCCGCGCACAACGGGTGGCGGTGCCAGGTGTGCGGTGAAGCGCTCCCTGATGAAGCCTGGGTGCTGGCCACCCCGAAGGGCGCGGTGCTCCAGGCCGCCCTGCACGAGGCGTGCATGTACCTCGCCCTCAAGTTCTGCCCGCACCTGACCAGTGGGGCCACCAGGGCTGCCGGACGCCTGGTCACGCGGGAGCAGCTTGCAGCCGACGGCCGTTCACTGTCCCAGGCGATGCCCTCCGACCCACATTTCCTCCAGCAGTGGGAGTTGGCGGCCGACCACCTGGCCCCGGAAGGTGCGAATACGGGAAACGATCACTGAGAGCACGGGAAGCAACCTCGGTGGGGCGGCGCGTCTGCCCTGGTCCCGGGGGTTTCGTCGGTGCGCTGGAACGCCCTGCTGATGCCGTCGGGGCCGCTGCCCTGCCGCTCGGTCGCGTCCCGCCGCCCGCTCCGGCTGCCCCGGCCGGAGCTCCTCTGGGCGTGCTCGCCGTACGCTGGCCGCCCTGCCGTCCCGCCGGCCCCCGCCGCCCGCGCCCGCGGCCGTCCGCGCCCGCCGTCACGCCCGCTCCGCGCTCCGCCGCTGGGCCGGTCCTGTGGGGGTCCGGCCCAGCGGGCTCTTTGGTCTACGGGGCGGTGAGGATTGCGTGGGTGCCGATGCGGCGCCAGACGATGTGCTGCTCGCCGGGGACTATCTGCGGGCCATAAGCCCAGGTGGCGCGGCCGCCGTTGCCATCCCAGGTGAGTTCGAAGACGCCGGGGGCGCGCCTTACGCCCTTGATGCGCAGGCCGGAGCGGAACGGGCCGTCGCTGCGGAGGTCGTCGACGAAGAAGGTGACGGCTTGGCGAAAGCGGTGGCGCTGTTCAGGGGTGAGGCGGTCGTGGTCGGCGGTGAAGCGGTGCGAGGTCTCGTACGTGGGCACGCGGTCCTCCAGGAAGCACGAAGCCCCCGGCAGTGCCGGGGGCGGTGGGGCTGGTTCGGGTCGAAGGAAGTCGGTGAAGCAGCGCGGGGGAGCGCTGCGCCGGTGCGCGCGGCAGCTGCACGCTGCGCACAGGGAGTCGGCGACGCGAAAGGCGGCGAAAGGCAGCGAAGGGCGCTGGCCCGTCGGTCGGCGCGATGCCGCGGCCGACTCCCGCCGCGCGGGAGTCCAGGGCGCCGACGGCACCCGGCCCGCACCCGTCCCGGCCCCGGCCCCGAACGGCGCCCCCAGCGGGGGCCGCCCCCACCGCCGGCCAACGCCCGGCCCGCCGCTGCTCCGCGGCGCCCTGGTCGTCCGGCCGCCGCGCCGCCGTTCGGCCGCAGCGGTCACGGGCTCCCGGGGTCGGGCGGCGGCAGTGTCTGCGCCTGCTCGCCCGCCGTACGACGAGCGCTGAACGGCCTTGCCCCCGACCGGTGTTCTTCGGGCGAGGGCAAGGCCGCGGGTGGGCGCGTGGGGTGGTGGGGTGTCAGGAGGTGGTCAGTACGTAGGTGTGGGTGTGCAGGGTGCTGGCGATGGCGTAGCGGGCGTGGACGCGGCCGTGGGCGCGGTCGAGCGTGATCCGGGCGGCGCGGTGGCGCTGAGCGGTGCCCAGGAGGGAGGCGCGGACATCTGCGGGCCGGAGCCCGGGGGTAGGGGTGCGGCGGCCGCCGGTGGTGCTCCCGGCGAACGCGCTGACGCGGTCCAGGACCTGGCGGTGAAGGGTGGCGCCGGTGGCCGGGCGGATGTCGAGCAGGCGCAGGGTCTCGGGGGTGTCCAGCACGCGTCCCGGCAGGGGCGCGTAGGCGTCGGGCCCGGCGGGCGTGAAGACGGCGCGGGGGTCGGTGGACAGCAGGCTGCGTACGGCGTTGTCGTCGATCCCGCAGGAGGTGTCACCGCCGGGGGCGGTCCACTGCTGGCTGTGGCGCAGGCCGCGGTGCCAGGTCCGGCCCTCGCTGGTGCGGACGACGTCGTGGTCGGCGAAACGCCAGATGGCCTGGGCGGGCGTGGGCACGGGTACTCCAGGGCGGATGGTGGCGGGTGGGCTGCTGTGCTGTTCCTGCGGGGCCCTTTCCGGGCCCCGCAGGGCGGGGTTCACTTCCTGGCGGGCGTGGGGGTGTGGGCGGGCAGGGGGACGGGGTTGGCCATCGGGTTGTCGAGCTGGGCGTACCAGTCCTCGTCGTCGTGGAAGATCGTGGAGCATCCGGCGGTGCAGATGAGCTGGCCGGGCTTGAGGAGCCTCTGGACCTCGTAGACCGGCGGGTTGCGGTAGCCGACGGCGGAGCCGTGGTTGCAGTACCCGCGGTCGCGCACGGCGTGCCAGGCGTCGGCCTCGGCGTGCATCCGTGCCATCTTCAGGTCGATGTCCAGGCGCTCGGTGCGGATGGCTTCGAGTTCGTCGCTGCTGCTCTCGTCGCTGTACATCGGGGCCCCTCCGGGTGGTCGCCGTCTCACCTTATGACTCTTAAGACTATACGTGCCGAATAGTGCGAGTGCAAGTCTTAAGAGTCGAATGGTTGGGTTGTGGCGCGCTCCGCCGGGGCGCCGTTGGCCGTCCGGGCCGTCGCCGCCCGCTCTCTGGGCGTCTCTTATGGCTTGCGTGCTGCCCCCGACTCGGGTATAGTTTTAAGAGTCACTGGGGGTGATCGGTCCCGGTGGTGCCGGACAGTGGGGAGCGGCCGCTCCGTGTTGTGCGGCAGGTCCGTAGCTCAGTAGGTGTCTTTCAACAGTCGGCCGCGAGGTCTGTCCCGTGTGGCAGGCTGTAGCGAGGGCGAGGAGGTGACGATGGAGGACTTGCCGGTGCACGAGTTGGGACTGCTGCGTGGCACGGTGGAGGGTTGCGATATCCGTTACTTCGGATCGCTGCTGGCGCTGGACACGCATGCTCAGCCCCTGCTCCGAGCTGGTCTGATCGCTCCCATCCCGGCGGGCGTGCCGCGGGATGACGACTGCCAGTTCTATGAGGCCACTGAGGCGGGTCGTGCGTTCTACTCTGCCCATCTGTCAGATTTGGGCGGGAACGCCATGGGCCGAGCGAATAGCTGGGGTGACCATCCGCAGCTCGTGGCTGCCGCGCGGGCACTCGTCGATGTCTTCGCCAGCAGCTCTCCGCGTGGCTTGGAATGAGGATCAGTCCACGGGGCGGGAATTCTTCGTCCAGATGTCCTCGCGAGAGCCTTTGCGGGTGAGCCGTCGGGTCATGAGGGTGATGAATGCCCAGTTCAGGTGGGCTTCGGAGTGCTGGGGAAGGCGTTCGTAGTCGCGGCAGTTGCGTCGGGCGTTCATGATCCAGCCGATCGACCGTTCGGCTTTCCAGCGGCGGGGCCATGCGATGGCAGCGGGTGATGCCGGCCGCGAGGATCAGCTGCGCACACGGCGTACGGTCGGCGGACCGCTGCGAGCACGGCTCAAGGGTGCTGTAGAGGGTGGCGCCGACCAACCGCGGGTCATCCTCAGCGAGTTGGGTGAGCGCGGCCTCTTCGGCGCGGGCGCGCAGGTCGTGTGGCGGACGTGAGTGCCCGCAGGCCAGCTCGGCGCCGGCGCCCGTCAACTCGCCGCGCCGACCGCGTACGCGCTGTCCGACCTCGGGCACTGCCCGGCGAGGGCAAGGGCCCGGCGCATCCAGTGGCGGTCGCGCTCGCGGGTCTCCTCGGAGTCCGGGAGCGGGGAGACCAGCCGCAGCGACCGGCCCTCGCCCTCGGTTGCGGCCAGCACCACGTCCCGCACCGTGCGGTCCCGCGGCCCACGCGGCCCGACCTCGAATCCGAACGACGACAGGATCTCCGCCTTGCCGGGCCGCACGCGGTGCTGCGGATCGCGGCTCACCGCGGCCAGCTCCACCAGGGCGGCAGGATCGGTGTCCGCAAGCGTGCGCATCCTCATCAGCAAGAGGATCAGCAGCGACTCAGGGACAGGAGCGCCGCCCGTGCGGAGCTGCACCATCGCGTCGGAGGTCTCAGCCATGGGCCTATCGAGCGTCCGCCACAGGCCGACAGCTTCTCCGGCCTGCACCGAAGGCCGTCCGTGTGGACGCTGCCGCGAGTGCAAGTTGCCTGACTTGTAAGGGTGTTGACATTTTAGGGAGTGTTTGTCACGTTAATTCATCTGTTGGTGGGTGTGGGAGGGGTGTGCTGATGGTGCGGCGGGCGGACTACGACGAGGGTCAGGCTGTGGCGCGTCTGGGGGTGCACCGGGCGGCGTTCCGGTGGGCCCGGCATGTCGGTCTGGTGCGGGAGCCGGACATCGACGCCTGGAGGTGGTCGCGGACTGCGGTGGAGGAGATGGACGCGGCTGCGATCGCCGAAGCGCTGCCTGGGGAGCCCATCTGCGGCAGTGCGGCGGCCGACCGGATCGCGCGGGCCCTGGGGACGCCCAACCCGGTGAAGTCGTTCGTGGTGCGGCGGTTCATCGCTCGTGGCCTGCTGCACGATCTGAGTGCCGACCCGAAGGGGTCGCTGCTGCATCCCGGTCAGGTCGACGAGGTCTGCGCGCGCCCGGACTTGGCCGTCCTGGTGGCTGCGGATACCCCGCTGGGCCCGGACCAGGCGAAGGACCGGCTGGGCATACGCCGGTGCGATTTCGACCATATGCGACGGCTGGGCTGGATCACGCCCACGGAAACAGCCAAGGTGCAGTACGGCACGAGCAAGGCCGGGGCGGTGAACGTGGACCTCTTCCGTGCCGAGGACGTCGACGCGCTGCCCGCCGCACACCCCGAGGTCGACTTCGAGCTGCTGCGCGGGCTCGGGAAGGGTCGGCGCTCCCCGCTCGCGGCTCTGCGCCCAGCTGGGTCCTGATGACGGTAGGGCTCGATGCGGCCGACCGGACGGCCGTCGCCTTGTACGGGCCGGACGCACCGGGGCGGGCGCGGCTCTTCGAGTCTTAAGAGTCGCTGGGGTTGGGTTGTGGCGCGTTCCGCCGGGACGGGTGTCGTTGGTCGTCTGGGCTGTCGCCTGTTTTTCTGTCTCTTATGGCTTGCGTTCCGCCCCCGATCCGTGTATTGTTTTAAGAGTCGTTGGGGGTTCGGGATGGCGGGCCGGTGAGGCTGATGTCGTCCCGCCCCGGCGTTGTTCGGATCTGCGTGCCTGATCAGTGCGTGGGTTGAAGGGAGGGTCGCTACCTCCTGGAGCTGGAGTGACTGGTGTGCACGGCCCCCTAGCACCCCCTGCGGGGGGTGGGCCGGGGGCAGGAGCGGGTTCGAATCCCGTCGGCTCACTGGGGCTCGCGGTGCCTCCCGGCTTCGGCCGGGGGCGCCGGGGGTCCTGCCGCAGGCCTCCGCCCCCCTTCGGGGGCCTGCGGCTGCTGCCCCGTGCGGGGCGGGACATGCGACCAGTGCGGCCTGCGGGCCGCGCGTCCGCCTCGCTTCCCGCCTGCGCGCGGTGGGGGCGTGCTCCTGTCGTCCAGTGGAGAGGACGCCGGATTACGGATCCGGAGACCGGGGTTCGAGTCCCTGCAGGAGTACGGGCACCCGTGCCGGTGCTGGCGGTGGTGTGCTGGTGATGCCTTCGTGGTCCATGGGTTAGGGCGCCGGGTTGTCGGCCTGGTGGACGGGGTTCGAGTCCCCGCGAAGGCGCTTGGTTCCCCCGCTGCGGGCCGAGGAAGAACGCGGCGGGGTGCCGCCTGCCGCGCCGCTGGGCGGTGCGCAGAGGCGATGGCCCCGCGGGGCGTGATCGCCCAGTTCCCGCCCGCCCGGGCCCAGTTCCCGGGCGGGCGGATGCCGTTTGAGGGGCGCGGGGCGGGAAGCCTGCGTTCTCGCCGGGGCCGTACCGGCCCCTCTCAACGAGGAGAGCGCTTATGAAGGTCACCTTGGTCATGGAGTACGCGGAGCTCAGCTTCGATCTGGCCCCCACGGATGTGCCGCTCGCCCTGGGCGCATCGCTCGACCTGCCGCTGCCGGGTTACACGTTGAGCGCCCGGGTCACGGAGGTGGTGATCAGTTTCCCTGCGTCCCGGTTCGTCCTGAGGGGCACGCTCCCCAGGGGCAGGACCTTCTACGAGGTCGCGGCCGATCTGGAGCGGGCCGACTACGCCTGCAACGTCACCGCGAGGGACCTGGACGACGACGGGGGCGAGGGCTGACTCGTGCGCAGAGGACCGCGCCTTGGCAGGGCCGCTGTCGCTCGGTAGGGGGGCCTGACTTCGTTCGGCGGCTTGCGGGCTGACGGCGGCGGGGCCTCGCGGCGGGCTCCTGGCGGTGGGCGGTCTGCTGCTCCCGGCCGCCGGAACGGGGCGCCGTGCGCTGCTGGGCGCGGTCGGTGGCCGCTCGTCCGCCGAGGCTGCGGCAGGAGCACGTCCTCGTCGCCGCTCGCGTAGTCCTGATGCGAGTAGGGGTCCCCGGCGGCGGGCAGCATCGGCCGGACATCGCCCGCGCCGCCGGGGCGCTGTCCCAGTTTCCCCTGCGCGGTGGTGTTGCCCGCGCCGCCGGGTGGCTGCCCGCTCGTCGTCGTGTGCGTTACGAGGGCCTGGCCGAGTGCTGTCCGGGCCCGCGCGCCGCGTCGGTTGTCGCCCGGCTCCGCTTCGTCCTTGGCGGGCTCGGCGTCCTGTGCTCGGCGGTGGCGGCGGCTTGCCGGTGTGCGTGCCGGGCGCCGGTCGGAGCGCCCGCGTGGGGCAGGTCGTTGCCGCCCGGGCCGGTTCAGGTGTTCTGGCCGGCGGGCGGTGGGCGCGGGCGTGGAGCCAGGGGCGGGCGGCGTTCTCCGGCCGCGGTGCGCGACGAGGCGGGTGAACAGGTCGGGGTGGCCGGTCGGGCTCGCGGTCCATCTGGCGGGAGGGCGCGGCGGGTTCGGCCTGGTCGGCGATGACCTGCTCGCGTGTACGGCGCGGTGCAGGGTCCGGGGCGTGGGTGCTCGGCACGGGGTCCTCCTGGTAGGGCGGGCGGTGAACCTGAATGCGTGGAGTTCGCCGCGGCCTGCGGTCTGCGGGCGCCGACGCGGGCCCCGGCGGCTGCTCGGCGAGGAGGGCCTGGACGTCCCGGTGCCGGACTGCCGATGGGGTTCAACGGCGGTGCCGAGGCGCCTGCTGGCCCTCCGCGTGACCTGGAGGCCGCGCCTGTGCGCCGGTCGGCGTGAGCTGGCGGCTGGGGGCGGCGTCAGGGCCGGTGCTCGCAGCCGCGGCCGGGGGCACCGCCGCGGCGAGGCGATCGCGGGCGGGCGTTGTGTCCGCCGAGAGGGCCCCGGCCGGTTGCTGCCCGGACCGCCGCCGGTGCGGTCGGCCGTGCCCCCGGGCGGGGCTGGCGGGCCCTGCTCCTGTGCCCGGCGGCCGCGGAGTGCGCGGTGACCGCGCGGCGTAGGCGGCGCGCTCGCGCCGCCGCGCCCGGGCCGCGCGAGATCCGGCGCCCGCGGGCCCCTGGCGGCGGCCGGGTCGCGGCGGCCGCTGGTGCCGGCGCCGGGGCCCGGAGTGCGGCTTTCGCCTGGTCCGCTGTGGGCCCGGCCGTC
Source organism: Streptomyces sp. NPDC053474 (assembly GCF_044544845.1). Lineage (NCBI taxonomy): Bacteria > Bacillati > Actinomycetota > Actinomycetes > Kitasatosporales > Streptomycetaceae > Streptomyces > Streptomyces sp. NPDC053474. Next base: position 10,458 of record NZ_JBITXV010000017.1, on the reverse strand, counting down.
CGGGGCGTGCGCGGACCGGCCCGCTGCGCCCCTCGCGCGCCAGTCAACTCTATGTGTCTCTTATGACTTGCGGGTCAAGACTCGCGCCATGTATAGTCTTAAGAGTCAGGGCGGGGTCGGCGGGAACGGCCGACGGGAGCGAGGAGCGCACAATGTCTGTCACTTTCACTGCCGCCTGCATCCCCAGCTCGGCGTTCATCATCAGCTGCTGCTGCCCGGCGGCCAAGGCCGAGGCTGCCACGGTGCCGTACGCCACCTACGAGGCGGCCTGCGCGGCCTACCCGGCCGAGCCCGACCTGGTCGAGCTGCCGGGCTGCCAGGACCCGGGCCGCTGCCGTCCGTTCATCATCGCTCTCGACCCCGACGGGGACGTCCCTTCGGTCAACCTCGCCAACACCAACGCGCGCCGCGTCCTGGACGTGCTCGGCCTGGCCGACGAGCACGGCGACCTGGCTGGGGGTGCGGCGGCCGAGGACTTCCTTGGCCGCTGCCTGGTCGCGCTGGCTCTTGAGCCTGCCGACGCGGGGGTCCCGGCCGTGCAGGAGGGCCGCGTCATCGACTGCGGCCGTCCGGCCGGGTACCTCCAGGACCGCCTTGCCGAACTCCATGACCTGGCTGCGTGGTGCGCGGCCCAGGGGCGTGCGGTGTCCTGGGGCTGAGGGGCGGGGCCCCGCGCCCGGCCAGTCGCCCCGGCGCCCCACGGCGGGGGCCCCGCCGCCAGCCGCCCCGACGGGCAGCTGCTCGCCGTCCTGGACCGGGCCGAGCTGCTCACCGCGCTGCGCGCCGGCATGCCCGGCGCCGCCGAGCACCTCGCGCACGCCCTCCTGGACGACCCCGGCCTCCTGGGCGAACCCACCACCTGGTGGACCGAGGTGGCAGACGGCACCGGCCAGGGCGTGGCCGCCATCTCCCGCCTGCTGGAGGCGATCGCCGCCCGTACCCCGCACACCGGCGCCGACAGCCCGCTCCCGTCGGCCGCGCAGGTGCTGCGGAGCTGTGGCGGGCCGCGCTCGCCGCCCCCGGCCTGCCACAGCGGGAGCGCTCGCCGGCGCGGGTCGGGACGTCGGCGGCCGGGAGCTCTGCTGTGGCAGGCAACGTGCGCGTGCTGGGCCGCTGGCCGTGGGCTGCGGCTCGGCGGTGAGGCGGAGTAGCGGGGCGGTGGGGCGGTGGCGCTCGCCCCCGCCGTCCGGGTGGGGCCGTTGTGGGCTCGGTGGCCCCGCCGGGTGCTGAAGGCCGCGGGCGGCACGGGCAAGTACACCGAGCTGCTGCGCGAGCTCGGCCCGCGCGTTGTGCGCGGGGAGCCTGCCCACGTCGAGCCCGCCCGCCGGCTGGCCGCCCAGCTGCTCGCCGGCCTCGGCGTCGGCGGGGAGGAAGCGGCCTGCAGGGTGGATGAGGCGGTGGCCTGGGCGGTGAAGGATCACGAGCTGAAGCACGCCCTGCTGCGCACGCAGGGCGGCTTCGCCGCCCCCGCGGGCCTTCGCTCCGCTGTGGTCGAACACGCCGCCGACGAGGCCATGGTGCACGACGCGCCCCTGGTCCAGGCCGTGTACATGGCGCTGGAGGCGGCCGCGGGGTAAGAGGCGGGCGCGGGCCTGCTGCGCGCGGCCGCGGACCTTCTGGACCGGCTCGTCGGCGCCAGCCACATCGGCAATCCCGCGGTCTGCGGGGTACGGGCGGGCGGATGGCTCACCGTGCCGGCGATGTGGGAGCGGATCTACACCACGGCCGCCCCGGCCGCGGTCGTCGCGGCGGCGGCCCTGCGCTCGATGCGGGAGGCCGCCCGCATCCCCGGCGAGGATGAACTGGCTGATGTCGACTGCATGTTCACCCTGCGGGAGGCAGTCCGCTCCGCTCGTACAGCCGCTGGCCTCGCGGTCTGCCCGGCCGTCTGACTCCCGCAGACGGGCTGCTCCGCGCCGCGCCCGGCCTTCTTCCCGCGGCCCGCCGACGGCTTCGTGCGAAGCCGTCGGCGGGCTCGGCGTCGTGTGCTCGACGGGGCGGCGGCTCGATGGTGCCGGTGGGGAGCGCCGGTACCCCGACACCGTGGGGCGGGCCGGTCGTCGTGCGCCGGGGTTGCTCAGCCGTTCTGGTCGGCGGAGGTGAGGTGGGCGCGGGCGTGGAGCCAGGCACGGGCGGCGTTCTCCCAGCCGCGGTGCGCGACGAGGCGGGTGAACAGGTCGGGGAAGCCGGCCGGGCCGGGCTGGTCGAGCTCGGAGTGCATCTGGCGGGCGAGCGCGGCGGGTTCGGCGGCCGGGAGGCACAGGTGGGGCAGGCTGGGGTCGTGGGCGGTGATGTCCGCTGTGGTGCCCTGGGGCGCGCCGGTGCCCCGGATGCCGTGGGCGAGGGCGTGGGCGAATCCGCGGGCGCTCCACTCGTCGGTGAACGGCCCCACGTGGAGGGTGTCGAAGCCGGGTTTGGTGACGGTGACGCTGAACTGGCCTTCGCGAGCGGGTGAGTGGGGCACGGCGGGCCTTCCGGTCGGGGGTGGGCGGGGTGCGGAGCCGGGGTTTGTGCTACTGGGGCGTGCGGCCCGCGGCCGTGAGGAGGCTGACGGCGCCGGAGAAGGCGCTGTAGCGCAGGCCGGGGGCGAGGTGGCGTCGATGGAGCGGAGCCGGTCGGCGAGGGTGGCGGTGGGTGACAGCGCGGCCGATCACTTCCAGCTGGTCGGCGATGACCTGCTCGCGCGTACGGCGCGGCACGGGGGCCGGGGCGTGGGTGCTGCTCGGCACGGGGTCCTCCTGGTGTGGCGGGCAGGCGAACCTGTGTGCCTCTTAAGACTATACATGCGGGTGGGAGGGGGCGCCAGACCCGGCAGGCAGCGCGACTCCGTGCAGAGGCGGACCGCGCTTGGCGGGGCGGCCCCGGCGGCCGCTCGGCGAGCCGGGACGCCCCGAGGCCGGACCGCCGATGGGGTTCAACGGCGGCGCCGAAGCGCCTGCTGGCCCTCCGCGAGGCATGGAAGCCGCGCCTGCGCCTGGTGTCTGCCGCTCGGCGCGCGTTCGCCGCCGCGGCCGGGTGCTGGCGCGTTGAGGCGGTCGTGGGCGGGCGCTGTGTCCGCCGAGAGGGCCCGGCCGGTGGCTGCCGGGACCGCCGGGCCGGTGCGGTCGGCCCGTTCTCCGTCGCGTTGGGGCCGGGGCCCCGCCTGCCGCCGCGCTGACGGCGGCGGAGGGCACGCCGAGGCCGTGCGGACGGCGCGCGCTGGAGGGCCGGATGCGGGAGTCTGCCGGGCTCGGCGGGCACCGAAGGGTTTTCGGGCGCGCCGCGTGCTCCCGGGGCCCGCGCGGCGCGCCGGCCGGTGTCGTCGCCCGGCTCCACTTCGTCCTGGTCGAGTTCGACGTCCCCTCAGGGAGTGCGCTCCGCGCTCCTTCGCCGGGAGCGGCCGCTGCGCCGCACCGTTCCGCGGGAGGCCGCCCGCATCCTCGGCGAGGACGAACTGGCTGACGGCGGCCCGCATGTTCACTCTCCAGGAGGCCGTCCGCTTGGCTCGTACCCCCGCTGACCTCACGGCCCGCCGACGGCTCCGTACGAAGTCGTGTCCTGTCCGGTCGGGGGTGCCTCGCTGCGGTACGGCTCAGCCCGCACCCGGCCGGGGCCGAAGGGAGTGCGGCCTCTCGCCTCCGGACGGCCCCGGGGCAGGGCAGGGGCGCGCCGTGGTGGCTGCGGGCGCTTCGCCTGACTGCGTCCGGTGTGTGCCGGACCGCGCGGGGCCGAGGCCGGCGCCGGGCCGGGTGAGGCCGCCGCGCCCGCGTGGTCGTGCTGCGCGCCCGCGGGCGGCGAGGAGGCGTGCGCGGGGCGCCGGTTGGTCCTGAGGTCGCGCGCGGTGCGGGGCCCGGTGGGCCGGGCCGGAGTGCCGGTTGGGTCATGACCGGCACTCCGGGGCCCGGGCTGTTGCCCGCCTTCCGGCGGGCGTGGGGCGGTGGTCAAGGGCGCGGTCCGCCGGTGCTCGCCGCGGCGGCGGCTGCCTTGTCGAGGCGGTCGCGGGCGGGCGTCCGCTGGCTCTGGTGCGGTCCGGCCTGTTCCCCCGCCGGGCCGGGTCCCGCGCGGTCCGCTGGTTGCGTCCCCGCCTCCTGCCCCTCGCCCTGCGGCGGGAGCGGCCGCCGTGAGGAAGAGTGCGAACTCATCGGCTGCTGAGGGCAGTTCGGGCGGGCGGCCTGCTGTCCGGTCCGGTGCGGCGTCGGCGGCCCCTGGCTTGGCTCGTCCTGGTCGAGCTCGATGTCGCCCTGGAGCCTGCTGCTGGGCCGGGCCTGCCGCGCCGGGAGCGGCCGCGCGGTGGTCCGCGGGCGCCCGCTGCTGCGCCCGCGCGTGTGGCGTCCGGGGAGCGCGGAGGCTCGTACGGGGCAGCAGCGCGCGGTATGGGGCGCACAGAGCGGGCTGTGCGCTGCCCGACGGCTCCCGAGCCGGTGCAGGGCCGCTCCGCGCCCCCTCTGCACACAGGTCGCACTACAAATAGGGCATAAAAAAGGAGGCAGTGAGACGCCGGAAGGGAATTCATGGAATTCACGCAATGAAATACATAACAGGAGCATGGCTGACGGCGGCCGGATTCCGGTGACGTGGCGGGGCCGTTGGGCGGATGCTGCGCCCCCGGCGTCCTGGACGCCCGTCGCGTCCGGCCCGCCCCCGGCCGGAGGGGCCCGGCCGCCACTTCGCTGCTGCCCGCCCGGTAGAACAGGTTGAGTACGGTGGGTGAGGGTTTTCTGGGGACGCGGAGGGCGGTATGGATCCAGTCGATGACGTGGTCGTGGCGGACGCGGTAGCCGTGCTGGCAGAGCACCACCCGGCAGCGGTGTTCAGCGAGGCCGGAGCTGTGGTGCGGCCGGGCTTCCTGGTAGCTCCGGGCGCGCCGGGACAGGGTCGGGCCCGGGTCCAGCACCGGACGCTGTTCCCGAGCGCGCTCTCCGGAGTGTCCTTCGACGACGCCGCGGCGGAGGAGTTCGTGGCCGTCGAGGCGTACGCGGACCTGTTGCGCGCCGGTGGATGGGAGGTCCGATACCGGCCCACGACGCGGCCGAATCTCCTGGTTCTCCTGGTCTCTCCCCCTGCTGAACCTCGTGGCGACCGGGACCTGAGCAGTTCCCGTCCGAGGCCTGATGCCTGAGCTGCTGATACGGAGTTCAGGGACTTAGCGGGGCGTCCGGTAGATGGTGGTGGCGGGTGCCAGGGGAAGGTCGGGGCGGATCCGGGTGCGGGGGATGAAGCAGCGTTCCCGGGTGAAGGTCTGGCCCTCGATGGCGCCCTCCTTGTAGACAGGCCCCACGAGCCGGCCGTGCTCGTCGCGGATCCCGATGCGCACACCCGGTTTCCAGTGGGCGCGCCGCCAGGTGCCCGCCGTGAGCGGCCCTCGTCGGCCCGCGGGCTCGGGGCGGGCGGCCGGGGGCTGGTCGGGCGGCGGGGTGAAGTCCAGGACGCGTACCTGGTGCCAGGCGCCGGCCTGGCCGGCCTCGCTGCGCGCGATGCGGGCCAGGGTGCTGCGCGAACTGGGCCGGCCGCAGATGTCGGGCAGGGCGGGCGGCGGCGCCCAGCGGGCGAACGCCAGCTGCGCGGCGTACCCGTACAGCACGCGTCCGCCGGTGTGGTCGCCCCAGGCGGCGGGCTGCAGCACTGCCCGCCGGTGCCCGGCGGCATCGCGGGCGGCCAGCAGCAGGAAGCCGGCCGCGGTGTCCACCGCCCCGTCCGCGCGGGCGGCGAGCAGGGCGCCGAGGACCGCGGGCTGGTAGCCGACGCAGCCACCGGCCTCGATCAGCTCGGCGAGCCCGTCGTCGTCGGCCTGTGCCGCGGCCAGGGGCACAGGTTCGTGGACCATCAGCGACCACGGCGCCGGCAGCCGCAGCGCCGCACGCATCCCGGAGTCCAGGGGTGCGGTGGTGACCACGTCGAAGGCCAGGGAGCGGGGATCTAGTGAACGGCCGCCAGGTAGGCGGCCGTTCCGCCCAGCGCGGTCACCAGCCGCTGCATCCACCGCCGCTGCTCGCCGCCGTAGCCGCCGTCGCGGAAGTCGCCGGCCGCCAGCAGCTGCGTGCGCAGCCCGCCGACGTCGGCGGGCACCAGCCCGGTCAGGTCCTGCGGCAGCCGGCGGTGGACCCGCGCATACCGCGTCTCCCGCTCCCATACCTCCTGCTGCGTGCGGCACGCGGTCGCAGCGACGTCGATGACCTCGCCGCCCTCACCCCTCACGGCGAGGACCATCTTCGAGTCGTGCGGGAGGTCCTCCCACACCAGCCCGTGCTCGGCGGCCAGCTGCCCGGCCCCGCACTCGGCGACCACCCGCCGCCACAGCACGCCCAGCGGCCGGTCCCAGGGCCCCTGTCCGCCGCCGAGGAGGAACTCCTTCCACCGTCCCCCGCGCAGCTGCGAGAGCACGACTCCGCCAGCAGCCCCACCGCCGTCCGGCGCACCCGGGGTCGCGAACGCACCATCGAGGAGAGCCCGCACGCTCATACCCCGCCCAAGACCCCGCTCCTGCCCGGTCCCCCCGCACCCGGGAGGCACCCGGCCCCCTCACCCGGGAGCCGGCGGCTCCCGGCCCGCACCCGCCAGCCCGGGCCCCGGCAGGGGCCCGGCCCCCGCCCAGACCGGCGCCCCCGGCAGGGGGCCGCCCCGCCGCCGGCCAACGGCCGGCCCGCCGCTGCTGCTGCTCCTTGCCGGGTCTGCGCGGGCGCTTCCTCTCCTGCGGGCGCGCTCCTGCCGGCCGGTGCTCGGCTGCGGGTCCGGGGCTGGCTGTCGTGGTGCAGGTGCTGCTCCACCGAGCAATGTCTCTTAAGGCTTGCTTTGCCTGCACTCGTCATGTATTGTCTTAAGAGTCGAATGGTTCGGAGACGCCCCACTGGAAGGACTGGCATGCGCCTCAAGGTCACGGTCACCCCTGACGACATCAAGCCCGACAGCAAGTGGCTCCTGACCCAGGGCCTGGACACCATCGGTGTGGTGGAGCGCTACGACTGGCCCGCAGGCCACCGGTTCGCCGCCACCCCCTTCGAGCTGTGGACGCCGGGCCCCAAGGCCCCGGTGCCCCGGTTCGCCACCCTGGAGGAGGCCGCCGCGGCCGCGGACGAGCGCGCCGAGGAGCGCGCCCGCAACAGCACCGCCGGGCCGCGCAGAGTCCATCGTGAGACCTACCGCGGCAGTGAGCTCGTCATCACCTTCCACCCGGCCGTTGCCGGTGACCGCTGGCGCCGCGCGTCCTTCCACTCGGCCACCGTGGACGGTGCTCCCCTCGACTGCCCGGCGGGCCCCCTGGAGGCCGTCGTGGAGAAGCTGCGCGGGCGGATCGACGTCGAGCGGGCCGACGCCGAGCTGCTGCCGAAGCTGCGCCCCCTCGTCGACGCCCGCGCGAACGTGCGGGGTCTGCCGGGCTGGGACGGCGCCGCCGCCCCGGAGGTCGGCGATATCGCGTATGTGTGGGCGCGCGGGATGTGCCGCCGGGGCCTGGTCGTCGCCGTCGCACGGACCCGCGCCACGGTGGCCTACGTGACCGCCTCGAACCCCGATCGCGTGTACCGCAAGACCGACAAGTTCGAGGAGCTGGCCGCCGGTTGACAGCACCCGCGCGGCGCGCCCCCACCGCTCGACCGGCCGGGGCACGCCGCGCGGGTGCTCCCGAGCGCGCGGCACCGCCGCCTGGCGGCTGGGCGAACACGGAGTCTGCGGGCCTCCGCCCGCGGCCCCTGCCGCCACAACGCCGCCGCCTGAACCCCTCACCCCGCGCCTCGGCCGCTGGCCGGGGCCCGACGAAAGGCCACCATGCCCGCTTGCCGCACTCCCGCCCACCGACCTTCGTGGGTCGTGCTCCAGCGCCAGTGCAACTACTCGGCGTTCAACGGCTACACCCGCACCCCCTCGGACTACTCCCTGGTGGTGTGCACCGCCCCGGGCTGCTCCACGGCCTGGCGCACGAAGGCCGCCTACGTCCAGAATCTGCCCGACGCCCACCGCTGACCCGCGGCGCTCCCCCCGGCCGGGCGCGCGCCCAGCCGGGGCCGTGAGACGGCCGGATGCGCCCTTGCCTGCCAGTCCGCCCCAGTACGTTCGACTAGTCGTCCCATCGAGGGCTCATGACCGCCCAGGACCCTCACACCGTCCGCCTTGTACCGTCGGCGCCCGGCGGGTCGGAGAAGACCACCATGAAGCAGCCGCGGGTCGACACCGATCCGCAGCAGTCGGCTACGAGCTGGAAGCCGGTCATCATCGACACGCCCCCTCCGCTGCCTGACCTCCAGGACCCCGAGGAGCGCTGACGCTCCCCACGGCCACGGCGGTACAGGCCGGGCGCTCCCGCCCTGGGAATCCCAGGCATCCGTGCGCCCTCCCGCCTGCGGATCGATGCCGCTGACCGATGCCACGCCCTCCATCCCGGGCCCGGTGAGCTGGCCCGCACACTGGCGGGCGCCCGGGCCCCGGCAGGGGCCCGGCCTTGAGCTCGTACGGGCGCCTCTAGCGGGCGTCCGCCAAGGGCAACACCCCGCCCCGCTGCGCCGTTTGAGGTGCTCCGGCCCTGCTTCTCACCGCCTCTCAGCCCCGACGCCGCGCCCACGACGTCTTGGCGCTGCTGCCCAGCCTCGACCGCTGGTCCCCTGCTCCTGGCCGTCGAGCTTGCCGCTGTCCCCCGGGCCTTCGCCCGGCGAGACAGGTCGGCCACGAGTTCCTTGGCGGCTGGCGGCGGTGTGCCGAGCGCTCGGCCCCCGGTTCATCGCCGCTCCGGCTTCTCGGCCCTTGCCGGACGAGGTTGTGCTGGAAGTGGTGTCGGGACGGAGGCGTTGGGGGAGGGCCTGCTGGCTCAGCGTGTGAGCGCGGCGGCTCGCTCCAGGCCCCGGGTGATGCCGGCCCGCCAGATCTCACCGGTCGTGGTCACGCCCACGGCCAGGCGCTCGTACGCCGCGAGCGGGCCCCCCACGTGCTTGAGGTCTTCCTCGCCGAGGCGGTACCGGGGCGGGGTGAGCCCGGGGTTCGCGTCCCGCCACGCCCGCAGGGCCTGGATCGCCGGCCACGACGTCCACCAGCACGCTGCCACGGTCTGAGCGACCAGAGCAGCCTCCAGCCGCGCGGACACCCGCTCCGGGTAGCCGCCCAGACCTCTGTCCCGGGAGCCGGGCCAACGGCCCTGGTCCCAGGCTTCCTCCGGCGCCGGATCCCAAGCCCGGTCCCACCCGCGCACCCGCAGCTCTTCACGCACCCCGTACTCCACCAGCGCGTCCCGCACGTCCAGCAGCTCACCCGCCGCCCGCAGCCGGCGCTGCTCGCTGCGCCAGGCCGCCCGCACCGCGGCCGCCTGAGCTCGCGTCAGCCCCCGCGTACGCCACCGGTTCCCCTGTGCCGACAGCCGTGCCGCCCGCTGCTGCTCCGCCGCGACGGCAGCCTCCACCAGCTGGCGCACCCCCTCGGCGACCGCGGCCTGCACCGGATGCGCCGCACGCTCAACCATGCTTCCCCCGCCGGGACTTCGTATCTTGCAAGGCTCGACGCACCCTAGCGCCATCCACGCCCACCCCGGCACTCAACTGCACTCCGGGCCGAGTGCCGGCCTCAACAACGCCGAGGAGAGGAACAGGCGCCCGGCAGGCAGCCCACAGCCACATACCCACGGACACCCCCCACAGGCGGGGGAGTTGACCGCCACCGAAACCAGCCACCGCCCACGCGCACGGACACCCCGAACCGGCCATCCAACAGCCTCTGAAAGCGCCCAACGGGCGCCCCTTTGGCACCACCCAAAAATCCGCCCGGCCACGCTCCGGCAACCCCGTCAGAACGACAACCTATTCAGTACTTCCGTGCAGAGAAAAACCCTCACTAAACCACCTGGAGAATGCCAGAAAGCAGCGACACGAAATGATACAAGGGGACGAGACAATGACCCAGAACAGTAGCAGAGAATAGCCACAGAAAAAGGTCCTCCCGCCCCCACGAACCCGAGTAACCAGCACCCTGCAACGCCCCACACCCCGCACACAGCGCACCACAGCAAACCCCGACCGAAGCCCCCTCCAACTGCCCTGGCCAACGGCCAGGGCCGCCCAGAACCAGCCGGGGATCTGTATCTTGCAAGACTCCACACCACACCCAAGAACCCCTCAAAACACCAGCTCAAACACCACAACATCCCAGCGCCTAACGCACCACCCCACACCCCCAACTTGACCTCCACACCCCCACTCCCGGGCCCGACAGGGCCCCACCACCCCAGACACCCACCACGGCCGCCCGAACCGGGCGGCCCAACAGCCCACCCCACCAACAAAACTGAAAAACCATCAAAAACAAGGCCCCGACAGGGGCCAAGAATTCCGAAGGAATTCCAAGAAACGCACCACAAACCAGAATTATCCCAACGGGAGAATTCACGCGCAAACTAGGCCCCCAACGGGGGCCAACATCAACCACAAAAAGAATTCCCCAACGGGGAATTCCCCTGCGCATTCAGCCGTAAGGCTGAATGAATAGGCTGTTTCAGCCCCGCCCCCC
>NZ_JBITXV010000016.1:0-251959 GCF_044544845.1 Streptomyces sp. NPDC053474 | reverse complement strand
CCCAACACCAACAACGGCCACACCCGCCGCACCACCAACACCACCACCACAACCACCTGCAACCCCAACCCCGCCCACGGCCCAAACCGCGGATGATCCTCCCGGGGAAAGCCGCTCCAGAAGGCGACGAAGACGTTGAGTGCGATGAGTGCGGCGACGAGGATGGTGTCCTGAACGGCGCTGCGGCCCAACCATCGAATCGGCCCTATCACGCGGTCACCCTAACGGCGCCCCCGCGCCGCACACGCACATGTGGTCCATAGGACACATGGGAGCGTACGAAAGTGGGTAGCGCACCGCCGAAGTTGCAACCTTGGTCGCTTCCACTCCACACGAACCGCTCTGCCTGCTCCGCCGCCCCGCTTGTTTGGCTGGTGCCATCACGACAGCCGACCGGGCGGAGGAGCAGTGCCACACGAGACGCGGCAGCCGGTGCCGGCGCCCGACGTGCCGCGGGCGCTGGGCGCGCCGCGGCCGGGCCGCCGCCTGGACCGCCGCGCCGTCTACTGGTGGACGACGCAGAACGTGCTGGTCGTCGTGCCGGTCCTGGCCGCGCTCGCGGGCCTGGCGCTGCTCCCCGACGCGCCGTCGTGGCTGTGGCCCGTGTTCGCGGCCGCGTGCCCCCTCGGCGTCGGCTACGCGCTGCTCACCCCCTGGTACCGCTACCGCGTGCACCGCTGGGAGGCCGGTGACGCCGCGGTGTGCGCCGCGTCGGGCTGGCTCGTACGGGAGTGGCGCGTCGTGCCGTTCACCCGCATCCAGACCCTGGACACCAAGCGCGGCCCGCTCATGCAGCTGTTCGGCCTGTCCGCGGTGACCGTGACGACCGCGTCGGCGGCGGGCCCGGTCACCATCGCGGGCCTGGACGACACGCTCGCGACCGCCATGGTCCGCGACCTCACCGAGCGCGTCCGCGCCCTGCACGAGGACGGCACGTGACGACGGCGACGAAGGGGCCCGACGTGCCGAGCCCGCCCCGCACCCCGGTGGCACAGCCGCCGTGGCAGCGCCTGCACCCGCGCATGGTCGTGGTGAGCGTCAGCTGGCTCGCGGGCCCGGCGGCCGCCCTGCTCGGCACCATGTTCCTGGCCCGTGACCTGCTCAACACGCACGGGTGGATCGTGCTCGGCTCCTACATCGTGGTCGCCGCCGTGCAGGCGGGACACGAGTGGGTCCGCTACCGGACCACCCGCTTCCGCATCACCGACGGCGAGGTCGAGCTCCACTCCGGCCTGCTGTTCCGTACCGACAAGTCGATACCGCGCGACCGCGTCCGCAGCGCCGACCTGACCGCCAACCCCGTGCACCGGCTCTTCGGCCTCGCGGCCGTCAGGGTCGGCACGGGGCAGCACACCGGCAAGAGCGAGGACGACGAGCTGGTCCTCGACGGCATCTCGCGCACCCAGGCCGTGCGGTTCCGGGCGCTGCTCCTGAACCGCGGCGGGCCGGGCGGCGGCACGGACGCGGCCCCCGCGCTGCCGGTGCCGCTCGCGCGGCTGAACTGGTCCTGGGCCCGGTACGCGCCGCTCACCGTCACCAGCCTCGCCGGAGTCCTGGCCGTGGTCACCGGCGCATCCAAGCTCCTGGACACCCTCGGGCTCGACCTCACCGACAGCCGTGTCGCACGGGACACCTGGGAGCGGCTCGACGCGCTGCCCCTCGCGGTGGCCGTCGCCGTCGTGGCGGCCGTGCTCCTGGCCATCGGGGTCGCGGGCTCCCTCGTGTCCTTCGCCGAGGCGTGGTACGGCCACCGCATCGAGCGGGAGCCGGAAGGCTCCCTGCACCTCATGCGGGGCCTGCTCACCTCCCGTTCGGTGTCCGTGGCCGAGCGGCGCGTCTGCGGCGTGGAGCTGAGCCAGCCGCTGCCGCTGCGCGCCGTCGCCGCCGCCCGGCTCACCCTCCTGGCCACCGGCCTCGGCGGGCCCGCGCACCGCTTCGCGGGCCCGGCGCAGCTCCTGCCGCCCGCGCCCCTGGACTCCGCGCACCAGGTGACGGCCGACGTACTGAACGAGGTGTCGTCGCCGATCGCACGAGCGGAGCTGCGCGGCCACCCCCGGCCCGCGCTGCGCCGCCGCCTGGTGCGCGGCTGCCTGCTGGCCCCGGCCGCGGCGGCCGCCCTGGCCGGGGCCGGGACGGCGGCCGGACTCCTGCCCTGGTGGAGCGGTGCCGCGGCCGCGCCGCTCACCGCGGCCTTCGGCTACCTCCTTGCGCGGGACGCCTACCGCGGCCTCGGCCACGCCCTGAGCGGCGACTACATCGTCGTACGGCACGGCACGTTCGTGCGCCGCACGGTGGCGCTGCGGCGCGACCGGATCGTCGGCTTCACCGGCAGACAGTCCTACGGCCAGCGCCGAGCCGGACTGTTCACGCTGACGGCCACGACGGCCGCCGGGAAGGGCGCCGTCCGGATCCGTGACGTGGACGTGCGCGACGGGCTGTGCTTCGCGGAGGCGGCGCTGCCCGGACTCGTCGCCCCCTTTTGCGCGCCCGAGCCGCCGCCCGCCGGGTGACCCCCAAGCCCCCCTGGAAGAGCAGAAGACCAAGTACTCCGGAGTGATCCGGAGTGGAGGAAGGAACCGTGTTCAAAGCCCTAGGACGTTTCGTCGTCGGCCACCGGTGGCTGGTGATCATCACCTGGCTCATCGCCGGGGCGGCCGTGATCGGCTTCGCGCCGTCGCTGACCACCACATCCGACCAAGCAGAGTTCCTTCCCAAGCACTACGAGTCGATCCAGGCCCAGAAGATCCAGGAGAACGCGTTCCCCAAGGGCTTCAGCCCCTCGGCGATCGTGGTGTTCACGCGCGAGGACGGCAAGGCGCTGACCGCCGCCGACTCCGCGAAGGTCGACAAGGTCGGCAAGGCCCTGAAGGCCAAGAAGTACGAGAAGGTGGAGCAGGTCATCACCGCGCCGCCGTCACCGCACAAGAAGGTGCAGACGGTGATGGTGTCGATGGCCGACGTGAAGGCGGGCGACAAGGGCCAGCAGCACGCGGTCGAGGACATGCGCGACGACCTGAAGCCGCTGGTCGCCGACTCGGGTCTGAAGGCGGGCGTCACCGGTGACGCGGCCACCCAGCTGGACAACGAGGAAGCCTCCAAGGAGGCCGACTCGCTGATCTTCCTCGGCACCATCGGGCTGATCATCGTCCTGATGACGATCATCTTCCGCAGCCCGACGATCACCGTCCTCACCATCGTCGGGATCACGCTGGTCTCGCAGGTCGCCAACGGCCTCATCGCCACCTGCGCCAAGGTGTTCCACCTCAAGGCCGACAGTTCGGTGTCGTCGCTGCTCATCGTGGTGCTCTTCGGCGTCGGAACGGACTACATCCTGTTCCTGATGTTCCGCTACCGGGAGCGGCTGCGGCTCGGCGAGGACCCGAAGACCGCCATGATCTCGGCCGTCGGCCGCGTCGGCGAGGCCATCGCGTCGGCCGCGGGCGCCGTCATCGTCTGCTTCCTCGCGCTGCTGCTCTCCTCGCTCAGCTTCCTGGTCTCGATGGGCCCGGCGCTCGCCATCGCCATCGGCGTGACCCTGATCGCCTGCCTGACGCTGATCCCGGCGATCATCTCCCTCATGGGCACCAAGGTGTTCTGGCCGTCCAAGTCCTGGCAGCGGGAGCCGCGCGCGGCCCGGTTCGGCGCCCTCGGCCGGTCCGTGGCCCGCCGCCCCGGCCGGTTCGTGGTCGGCTCCGGGCTCCTCATGGTCGTCCTCGCCCTCGGCGCCCTCGGCTACAAGCCGACGTTCGCCAGCCAGGAGGACGAGAACTCCAAGAAGGAGTCGCAGGTCGCCCTGCACGCCATGAGCAAGGACCTGCCCGCGGGCAGCACCAACCCCAGCACCGTCCTGATGCGCTCCACGAACGGGCAGAAGCTCCAGGAGGCCGACATGAAGGCCTTCGTCGCCGAGCTCAAGCAGGTCAAGGGCGTCGGTGACGCCTCGCGCTCCCAGCTCAGCAAGGACGGCAGGACCGCCGAGTTCAACGCCGTCCTGACGATGGACCCCAACGGCCGCGAGGCCATGGACATCGTGCGCGGCCCGCTGCGCACCACCGCCCACGAACAGGCCCCGCCCGGCACCGAGACCAAGGTGGGCGGCGTCACCTCGGTGTTCGTCGACATCAACAAGGCGGTCAACCGGGACTTCTCGGTGGTCTTCCCGACCGCGGCCGCGCTCATCATGCTCATCCTCGGCCTGCTGCTGCGCAGCGTCGTCGCCCCGATCTATCTGATGGTCTCGGTCGCGCTCGGCTTCGGCGCCACGCTCGGCGCGAGCGTGATCCTCTTCCAGCAGATCGAGGGCCAGTCGGGCCTGACCTTCTTCCTGCCGGTCATCATGTACTTGTTCGTCGTCGCCATCGGCACCGACTACAACATCCTGATGGTCGCGCGGCTGCGGGAAGAGGCGAAGGAAGGCCTCGGCCCGCGGGAGGCCACCGCCAAGAGCATCCAGCACGCGGGTCCGACGGTGGCCGCGGCCGGTGTGATCCTCGCGGGCACGTTCGCCTCGATGCTGCTCGCCAGTGACGTCTCGCTCGCCCAGATCGGCTTCGCGGTCGCCTTCGGCATCATGATCTCGGCCTTCGTGATGGCGATGTTCTTCACGCCCGCCCTCACCGCCCTGTTCGGCCGGGCCGCCTGGTGGCCGCGCCGGATCACCCCGAACGCCCCGCACCGGAACGCGCCCCCGCACCGGAACGCGCCCCCGCACGACGGCTACCAGCAGCCGGTGCCCGCCCAGGGCGGCTCGCCGTACGCGCAGTACCCGCCGCACGGCCGCCGCGACTGATCCGGTCGCGCCGCACGGAAATCGGGCCCCACCGCCGAGGCGGTGGGGCCCGATTTCCGTGGGGGATCAGGCGGACGGATTACTCCGCGATTTTCGTGCGGCCCACCCAGCGCAGTTTCCGCGGGCCGGAATCCCCGTCGTACGCCGGGGAATTCACCTGGGCCCCGTCCGACGCGGCCGGAGCGTCGATGAACTCGTAGTGCTCATAGCCGTTTCCGTGTCGAATCTTGACCTTCTCGGGGGAGCAGATCACGTCATGGAGCTCGGCGAGGACGACGGTTCCGGAAAGAGTGCTCGGGCCGCCTTCGAGGTGGACGGGGTTCACTGTGATGGCGGAGCTGCTGCGGTCGATTCCTCGCATGGGTCACCTCTCGTCTTGGCACCTCGGACTGGCACCTCGGACTCGGAGTGATTGTTCTGCGGCCACGCGGTCCTCGGAAAGCCCTCCGGCACCCCTCAATGACCCCTATGCGCCTGGGGGATGGGCCTCAAGCGTTCACGAACGCACAGTGACCGGGACCTGCTCCGGGTGCGGCTGCCGCCCGTTCAGCTTCGGCCGGTGCGGCTGCTGGGTGGCGGGGGCCGCCGAGAGCTCGGTGAACTTCTCGCCCAGCGGCTGGATGACGTTCTTCTCGACCTCGTAGTAGGTCGTGAGCGCCGACAGGGGGACGCGGCGCAGGTGCCAGCGGCCCGTGAGGTTGCAGCCGACCTCGGGATGGGGCGTGAAGTGGCCGGTCAGCCAGCCGTGGTGCTCGCCGTCGAGGGTGTGCTCCAGGCGGAAGTAGTTGAACAGGCTCTGCGCCGTGGTGCGGACCGTCTCGTGCGGGTCCTGCGGCCGGGGGTCCGCCACGCCGAACCAACACTCGGGCTCCCCGGTGTCCTTGACGTACGCGTCGTTGAAGCCGAGCCACGGCCAGACGAAGGCGATGTGGCGCGCGTGCGCGGTGCTCACGTCGTCGGCGCGCCCGCCGTCCGCGATCCGGTCCGCGTCGATGTAGAAGCGCCCCAGCCAGCTGGGCAGCCACAGGTAGTACGGATAGGAGCTGTCGTCGGAGAGCAGATAGCTGTTGGCGTTCGAGAACAGTTCGTTCCCGGCTATGGGCCGAAGGCGCACACCGTACTCGGGCAGGCTGAACCGCACGCTGAGGACTTCGAAGAACGACCGTACGTCCTGGAAGTAGGCGGACAACGTGTCGTAGGCGTGCGCGGTTTCGGCGGCGACTTCTTTACGGAAGATCATGGGTACCTCTCCAACGCTGAGGCGGTGCTTTCGGATTCGCGGAACACCGGGGAACCCGAATGTGCTAAGACGTCTGCGTGAGCGCGACTGTAGATCACGAGCAGAGTGCGGTAAACCATGCAAGGGCAAACACGGTGACGCCCGTTCAAGAGCCGCAACGCGACCTTCCGTTACTCGACACCGCGATAGTCGGAGCCGGAATCGGCGGCTGTTTCCTGGCCGAACGGCTCACCCGCCGTAAGGAATCGGCCAGGCATCCCGGAAGCGGCCAGGTGGCGCTCTTCGAGCGCACCCACCGGGTGGGCGGACGGCTGTGGACGGTGCGCATGGGGCAGGGGAGCGAGGCCCCGGTCGCCGACCTCGGCGCGATGCGCCTGCACCGCGGTCTGCGACGGGTCCTCGACGTCGTGGCCCGGGCCGGACTCGCGGGCGACCTCGTGCCCTTCGACTTCGGGCGCCCCGAGAACCTCGTCCACGTCCGCGGGGTGACCCTGCGTCAGCACCAGCTCGCCGACCCCGCGAGGATCCCCTACGACCTGGAGGAGGGGGAACGCGGCCGCGGCCCCGAGGACCTCGTGCGGCACGCGGCCGACGCCCTCGTGCCCGGCTTCACCGAGCTGCGCCGCACCCACCACGAGGCGCTCGCGCGGGGCGACGCGCGGCGGGCCGCGCGCACGGCCGCCGCGTTCCGCGCCCGGCGGGACACGGCGGCCGTCGGCGGGCTCCCGCTGCGGCGGGCGACCTACGCCGACGCCCTGCGCGCGGTCCTCGGCGCCGAAGCCGTGGCGCTCCTGCACGACACCGGCGGCTACGACGTGGGCACCAGCGGTGAGAACGCCGCCGAACAGCTCGGCCTGCTGTTCCGCACCCCGCCCGACGCCGAGTACGTGACGCTGCGGCACGGCATGCAGCGCCTGCCCCGCGCCCTGTGCGACCGCTTCACCGCGGCCGGCGGCAGCCTGCGGCTGGGGCACCGGCTCCTGCGCGTCGACCGCGCGGAGCCGGAGGCGGCCCGCGCGGCGACCGGGCGCGGCGAGCCCCCGCCCCGCTACCGGCTCACGTTCGCCCTGGAGGACCCGCGGGGCCGCGCCACCGGGGAGCACCTGCGCGTCCACGCGCGCACCGTCCTGCTCGCCCTGCCGCCGGGGCCACTGCTCCGCCTCGCCCAGGACGGGCTGCCCTTCACCCCCCGGCTCCGCGCGGACCTCGAAGCGGTCGAGGCCGTGCCCGCGCACAAGCTGTTCCTGCTGTACGAGACGGCGTGGTGGCGCCGCCTCGGCATGACGCGCGGCCGCGCCACCACGGACCTGCCGCTGCGCCAGCTCTGGTACGGGGGCACCTGCCCGCCGCCCGCGGCCGCCCGCGGCGACGGCCCGGCGCTGCTCCTCGCCGCGTATCCCAGCGGGCCCGCCACCGCCTGGTGGACCTCCGCCGAGGCGCGGGCCGCCGCCACGGGGACCCCCGTGGGCGCGCCCGACCCCGGCGCCCCCGTCCCCGGCGCGGCCACGGTCGAGCGGGCCCACCGCCTCGTCGCGCGCGTGCACGGCCTGCCCGGGCTCCCCGCGCCGCTGCTCGCCCGCTGGCAGGACTGGAACCGGCCGCCGCACGACGGGGCCTGGCACGTGTGGCGGCCCGGACGCGACCCCGACACCGTGGCGCCCCGGGTGCGCCGCCCCCTGCCCGGCGAGGCGGTGCACCTCGTCAGCGACTGCTGGACGCCCGACCCCGGCTCGATCGAGGGAGTCGTCTCCTGCGCGGAGGAGGTGCTGCGCGAGCTCGCCGGGGAACGGGGCGACCACTGAGCGGCAGGGGGCGGCCTGGGCGGCCGGACA
Organism: Streptomyces sp. NPDC053474; assembly: GCF_044544845.1. Taxonomy (NCBI): domain Bacteria; kingdom Bacillati; phylum Actinomycetota; class Actinomycetes; order Kitasatosporales; family Streptomycetaceae; genus Streptomyces; species Streptomyces sp. NPDC053474. The sequence goes on along the minus strand of NZ_JBITXV010000016.1, from coordinate 244,098 downwards.
CCGGGCACGGTAGGTTCCCGGTAGAGATTCGGACATCGGTGGGGCCCGCACAGGGGCGGGTGCCTGCCGTGCGGTTGTGGCGAGGTGTGGTGGCATGGGTGTGCTGACGGTGGGGAAGGTCCTGCGGTTCGACGAGGTCCGCGGCTATGGATTCATCGCTCCCGACACGGGCGACGAGGACGTCTTCATGCACGCGAACGACCTCGTGGGCGAGAAGTACCTCTACCAAGAGGGCAGCGTGGTCGAGTTCTTCATGGAGAGGGGGGACAAGGGGCCCAAGGCGTCGAACATCCGCCTGGTCCACCAGTCCACCTCCCACCAGCTCCCGCGCGGCGGCCTCGCGGCCCGGCCCGCCGCCGCGACCGGCGACGGGGAGGTCTCCCCGGCCGAGGAGTTCACCCAGGAGCTGACGGAGGCGCTGCTCGACTCGGTCGGCTCGCTGACCGGCGACCAGATCAAGCGCGTGCGGGCCTGCGTGCTCGAACTGGCGCAGGACCACGGCTGGGTCGCCTCCTAGTCGGCGGAGGGCGGTGGGGTGCGCGCACCCCACCGCCCTCGTCACGTCACCGGAGCCCCGAGCCGGGGCTACCGGTCACGGCTGATGGTCAGATGGCCTCCCACAGGGCGGGAACGTTCGGCGGCTCCCAGCCCGGGTAGGCGGTGTGACCCTGGATGCAGCGGTAGCGGACACCTTCGTAGGTGACGATGTCCCCGGCCGCGTAGGTGGCTCCCAGCTGCCAGGTGGTCTCGCCGCCGCCCGGCACGGTGAGGGTGTACGTGGTGGTGTGGCTGACCTGCCCGGTACCCGTGAAGGTCAGGTTGTACGTACCGCCGACCGTGCCCGTGGCGACCTCGACGGTGGCGGTGGCGGACTCACCCGAGGTGACCGACTCCGGGCTGAAGGTGACACTCACCCCTGCCGGGGCGCCCGAGGCCGAGAGCTTCACCTGCTGGGCGTTTCCGCTGGTCGTGGTCGTGGCGACGGTGACCTTCGCGGAGGAACCCGGCTCGACCGTGCCCGCGCCCGGGTTGGCCGTGAGGGAGAAGTCGTCCGTGGGGGCGGGCTTGTCGCCCACGGCGGTCTTCCAGATCGTGTAGGCCACACCGTCCGAGCTGCGGTCGAGGGCGGTCGCCCCGATGTTGGCGGTGGTGTCACAGCTGGAGTGGTAGCAGGGGTCGTAGGCGCGGCCCGCGGTGCCGCCCCACTTCGCGGCCTCGGCTGCGGACTTCGTGGCCGAGGCGCCGGTGGCGTAGCCGGAGGTGGCGATGCCGACCTGCTGGAAGGAGGAGTCGTCCGACCGGCCCTGTCCCTCGACGTTCTCCTGCGGGGCGAGGTTGAGGGACGTCCAGTACTCCTTCATCGGGGCCGAGGCCGCCGAGTTCAGGTTGTTGATGAAGTACCCGGCGTTGACCGAGCCGACCATGTCGAAGTTGTAGTACGCCTTGATCTTGGCGCGCTCGGTGCCGTTGAGGGACCTGGCGTAGTAGTCGGAGCCGTTCAGGCCCTGCTCCTCGTCGGTCCACCAGGCGAAGCGGACGCGGTTCTTCATGGTGGGGTTGTTCTGCGCCAGGGCGAGGGCCGCCTCCAGGATCGCGGCGGAGCCGGAGCCGTTGTCGTTGATGCCGGGCCCGGCGGACACGCCGTCGAGGTGCGCGCCGAACATGTAGACGTTGTCCGCGTTGCCCTGCGGCCACTCGGCGATCAGGTTGTTGCCCGCGCCCGCGGAGCAGCCGGAGGCGCAGGCCTGCTCGGTGACCTGGTACCCGGCGGCCTCCAGCTTGCCCTTGACGTAGGCGAGGGAGGCGCGGTAACCGGCGCCGGTGGAGCGGCGGTTGCCGCCGTTCTGCGAGGCGATGGTGTTGAGCTGCGCCAGATGCGCCTGCACCTTGGCGACGTCGATGTCCGGTGGGGGTATCGGATTGCCGCCGCCGCCCACCGTCAGCGTGTACTGGGCGGTGTGGGTCTTGGTGCCAGCGGTGCCCGTGACGGTGATCGGGTACGTTCCGGCCGCGGCGGACGAGGTGGTGGCGATCTTCAGGGTGGAGTTGGCGCCCGAGGTGACGGTGGACGGGTCGAAGGAGACGCTCACGCCCGTCGGCGCGCCGGTGGCGGTCAGCGAGATCTGCTGGGGGCTGCCGGTGACGGTCGTGGTGGTGACCGTGGCGGTGGTCGAGGCGCCCGCCTCGACCTTCCCCGAGGCCGGGTTGAGGCCGAGGGAGAAGTCGTTCTGCTGGCCCTCACAGGTCGGGTCACCGGTCTGGGCCGGGATGCTGATGGCGTCCCAGGCGGCCTTGGTGGCGTTGAACAGGTCGCAGCTGGAGTCCAGGGCCTTCGCCGAGGTCAGCGTGGCGGTGCGGTAGCGCTTGTACGTCATGCCGCTGGTCTTGAGCAGCATGGCGTCGTAGAAGATCTTGCCCGCGTTCTTGAAGCCCACGCCGGTCACCTGCTTGCTGTTGCAGGTGGGGCTGGTGGGCTTGCCGCCGCCGGGGTTCGAGCCCTCGGCGAGCAGGTAGAACCAGTGGTTCATCGGCCCGGCCGCCTTGTGCTCCTCGGTGTTGGGGATCGAGGAGGAGTAGCAGTTGGGGTCGTTGTTGATCCGGCTCGGGTCGTACATGTTGCGGATCGGCCCGCGGCCCTGCAGGTTGACCATTTCCCCGACGGTGTAGTCGGGTGTGTCGTAGGGAGCGGGCTCGTTGACGTACGCCTCGGTCAGGGCGCCCATGATGTCGCCGGTGGCCTCGCCGAGGCCGCTCTCGTGGTTCGCCCCGCCCGGGGTGTTGGAGTCCAGGCCGTGGCCGAACTCGTGGGCGACGACGTCCATGCCGGCGATCCACTCGTTGGCGCTGTTGTGGCCGATGGTGACGGAGGAGCCGTCCCAGTAGGCGTTGAGCTCGTTGAGGCCCACGCGCACCGGCCAGCTGCGGCCGTTGCCGTCGTGACCGTTGCGGCCGAACCACTCCTTGAACATGTTCCACTGCTTCTGCGCGGCGAACATCACGTCCACGCACCCGGTCTCCCGGCTGGTGGGGTTGCCGGTGCCCCAGTCGTCGGTGGCCTTGGTGAACAGACCGCCGCTGTAGTCCGAACACTGCAGGCCGGGACGTGTGGTGTCGCGCAGCACGTAGTTGTTGCCCGAGCGCGAGGTGTCGATGGTCAGCGGGTTGGGGCCGTTCCACTTGCTGCGGCCGGTGCCCGCGCGCACGTCGTCGTAGGTGTCGACGACCTTGCCGGTGAGCGCGTTGACGAAGACGTGCAGCCGGCTGGGGTCACCCGCCTTGGTCGTGCCGGTGAGCACGGTCTCCCAGGCGAGCGCGGGGGTGTCCTTCCTGACCCGGACCACCAGGCGCTGGGAGGTGACCTTCTTGACCGACGCCAGCTTGGCGCGGCTGGTCCTGGCCGCCCGTGCGGCCTTCACCTTGGCCCGGGTGGTGACCGAGATCCTCGCGTCGGTGGCGGAGTGCACGGACCGGACCTTGCCCTTGCCGTCGGCGAGGACCACCGCGTCACCGCCGACCACCGGCAGACCGCGGTAGGTGCGCTCGTACGCGACGGAGTACAGGCCCTTGCCCCAGGGGACGACCTGGTGCCGGTCGTACTGCTCCTGGGGCCCCTTCGCCAGCGAGTCCAGGCCGCTGCGCGTCGCCTGGTCGGCGGCGGCGACGGCCTTCGCGCGCGGGTCGGGCTTGCCCGCGGGCGGCGCGGCCGAGGCGAAGGACGCCGGTGCCACCACCCCCGCGAGTGCCATGGCCAGGGTTATCCCGGCCGCTGCGGATCTTCTGAGCATCACGGCTCCTTGTGAGAGGTGTTGAGGCTCCGCTGGGCCAGGGGGGCATGTCAGCGTCGGTTCCCGCGGTCCTGCCCGCTGCTCCGCATTTGAACTGACATTGACATGACACCCCCATGGCTGGCGGAACCCTCACACCGGCCCGGGCCGCGGTCAATGGATTCCGGGCGCCCGGCACGTCCTGTCAAGAACTGGCAAGCGCGCCGGGCCCGGCGCCGCCTCACTCCGACAGGCTCCGCAGCCGCTCGCGGTACTCCCGGACCTCCGGCAGGTCGCCCCAGCGCCCGGTCAGTCGGCTGTGCAGGCCGCGCAACTCGGCGGTGATCATCAACTCGCGCGCGCACACCGCCTCCTTCAGGACGGGCCGGGCCAGGGCGACCGCCGCGACGGGGTCACCGGCGCACGCCCAGCTGTCCGCGAGGCGCAGGGTGAGCAGCAGGCGCGTGGTGTGCCGCAGGGGCGGGAGCAGCGCGTACGACCGGGCGGTGGCCTCGATCGCGCGCCGGGCCACCGCCCGGTCGTCCGTCATCACCGCGAGGTCGCGCAGCGCGCCGCCGATCGCCGACTCCAGGCGCAGCACCCCTTCGGCGCCCGAGAGCCAGGGCGCCTCCAGGCGGTCCCGGTCGTCGAGGCGGGCGAATCTGCGCCGGGCCATCGAGACGTGCCGTCGGCACGCGTCGGCATCGTGGCTCAGCGCGTACGCCCGCGCCTGGTACAGGTCCGCCAGGGTCGCCATCCAGCGCCGCTTGGTGTCCACCGCGCCGATGGCCTCCGCGTACACGAGCATCGAAGCGGCGTCGCCGTCCAGCCTGACGAGGGTGCACATGTCGCTGAGGAGGGTCGCCCGGGCCTCGGCGTCCTGGGCCGCGTCCGCCCAGCGCAGGCCGTGCCCGAACCAGGCCATGGCGACACCGCTCTGGCCCCGCTCCATCCGCAGCCGCCCGGAGATCTGGGCGTACTGCGCGGCGAGGCGCAGCTGGCCGTACGGAAGCCGCCCCGTGGAGTTGACCGCCTCGGCCCAGCGGGCCACGCCGCGGAGCAGCCGCTCCACCGTGGTCACGCAGGCGTCGGTGACCTGCACGAACGCCTCGCGGATCAGACAGGCGAGCACCGCGGTGAGGCCGTGCAGCAGCTCCACCTCCGCGCCGACCGCCTCACCGGCGCGGCCGTAGGGCCCGGTCAGCCCGTTCAGGAGGTCCGTCACCGAACTCCGGTCGGGCGTCGCGCAGCCCACCGTCCCGTGCAGCGGACAGGCCAGCCCCTCGGCGGGTAGCCGCGCGGGCCAGTGCTGGGCGGTGAGGGGGACCTCGGCGCCGGGGGCGTCCGCCCCCGGGATCGGCGAGAACAGCGTGGGCGCCGTCAGGAAGTGGCCCGGCACGCACCGGGCCTCGCGCGGCGTGGCGATGGCCGTGGCGAGCTGCCCACCGGTCTCCAGAACCGCGTCGAGTCTGCTCACCAGGTCGAAGGGCGGCTCCCGCAGCCCGCTCTCCAGCCTGCTGATGAAGCTGTGGTGATAGCCCACCCTCCGGCCGAGCTGCAACTGCGTGAGCCCGGCCCGCCGCCGGTGGAACCGCAACCGCCGCCCGAACTCCGCCCACCCCGGGTCAACCGCCTCTGACATACCGACGGACATGGCCCCTCCCCGACCGGGCTCCCCCTGGGGCCAGTGTGGCAGGTGAGGTTGATTCTTCCAACACCCTTATGGGCCAGGGGATATGACACCTTCAGTGCCCGCCTGATGGCCAAGGGGCTGGGCGTCCACCGCCCTCGCCCCGCGAAACGGCCCGGCCAGGAACTACGGGTGGGGCCTGTTCGTGTCGCGAGCCGTCCTGCGGCGTGCTACCACCACGGCACCCGCGCCCAGGACAGCGATGCCCGCCCCGGTCCAGGGAAGCCATGGCGCCACGCCCGACCTGTCGTCCTCGGCAGCCGTCTGCGGAGCAGGAGTGGTCGTTCGAGTCGGTGTCGGCCGCGGCGTCATGTGCCCTCGGGCTTGCTCGGCCTTGGCGGCGGTGGCGTCGAGGACCAGTACGGGTGCCGGGAAATCCGGCTCCTTGCCGCCGGTGGGTTCTTGGTTCCATCTCGCCACGGTGCCGTCCGCGTACGTCTGGGCCACCTCGAAGGCGATGCTCGACCTCTTCGGAAGCGGCCCCACCCGTACGTCGAAGTAGCGGTGTTCGTCGGGCTTGAGCTCGTGGCCTGCCGTGGCGGTCCACACGACGTGGGCCGCCCCGCCCTCAGCGGCGGGGACTTCCTTACGTGTCCATCCAGGTGTCGGTGGCGCACCGGTGGACGTGACCCCGGTGGGGAGGGCGACGTCGACGCGTACGGTGGTGGTGTCCGCTTTCTCGGAGGGGACCCGGAACCGCAGTGTGGCCGGGCTTCCCTCCTTGGCGCCCTCGGAGAACACCCGGACGTGCGCAGAGGCGGTCCCCGTGAGCAGGAGGAGTGTTCCCGCGGCCGTCACCAGTGCGGCGGTCGCCCGGTGTGCGCGACGGCTGGGGCGCGTGCGAGGTGTGCGTGTCATGGTGGCGTGGGGCCTTTCAGCAGCAGTCGCAGTACAGAAGGTCGGCGGCCTCGACAGCGCTGTCCGAGCCGTGGTGCGGGGAGGCGGCCGCGGCCGACATCCGGGCCAGGGTCTGCGCGGTGGCCTTGCCTTCGGACCTGAGGGAGACGCTCACGCCGGTGAAGTCGGCGAAGGCCAGGACCTGGGCGGCGTTGCCCGAGGAGTCCGTGGTGAAGGACAGCAGCGGCGTCCTGCCGCCGTTCTTCTGGACCGCGTACGCCTGGTAGGTGGTGGTCGGTCGCAGGTCGCGGGCCTGGAGCTGGATCATGCCGAGTCCGCTGACGCGCCGGACCGTGGCTTCGAGGCGGCGTCCCTTGTGACCGGGCCGCATGGGCTCGCCCGCCGTTCCATCGGGCAGGGTGGTGGGCACGTTGCGGGGTGCTTCTCCGAGGCCCTGGCGGCCGAGGTTGGCCGCGGATCCGGTGGGCGCCGCGTCGGGTACGTAGACCAGGGCCTGGGGTTCCTTGCCGACGCCTATCGTGTCGGTCACCTTGTTGGTCGCGGTGTTGATGACGTCGACCGCGTCGGACTTCTCCAAGCCCACGTACATGCGGGTGCCGTCCCCGCTGGGCCACATGCCGTGCGGGGCGTGCCCGGTGTGGTGGATCCGGGTCACCAACTGCGGCGTGCCGCCCGGGGTGCGGCGGTAGACGAGGGTCTGGTCGAGACCGCCCACGGTCAGATAGGCGAACGAGCCGTTCTCCGTGCGGGCGAAGTTGGGGTGGTTGGTGTCCGGTCCGGACTTGAGTACGGCCGTGACCTTGCGGTGCCGGAGATCGATGACGCTGGTCAGGCCCGCGCGTTTGTGCGATGCCCACAGCTCCGTGCCGTCGGGCGAGATCGCCGCGTCGGAGGAGAAGGCGTCCCCGAGGCCCTTGACGGTGTGGCGGATCTTGTGGGTGCGCACGTCGACCACGGTGATCTCGGGTGCGCTGACGTGGTTGATGTAGGCGGCCCTGCCGTCCGGGCTGAGAAGCACTTTGGACGGGCCGGGGCCGACCTTGATGCGGGTGACGACGCCTCCGCGCACCGCGTCGACGACCGTGACGGTGTCGCGTCCGCGGTCGGCCACCCAGAACTGTTTGCCGTCCGCGGTGAAGGTGCCCTCGTGCGCGGCGCGGCCGACGTCGGTCTCGTTGATCACCTTGTTGGTGGCCGTGTCGATGATGTCGACGGTGTTGCTGGTGACGCTCACCACTCCGAGGCGTTTGTGGTCACGGGAGAAGGCCAGACCATGCACGCCCACGTTGCCGGTGTACTGCGGGCTGAGCGTGGCGCCCAGGCGCTGGGCTCCGAGGGGGATCGTGCCGAGTGTCCTGTTGGCGGACGGGTCAATGACCGTGACCGTGTTGGAGGTCTGGTCGGCGGTGTATACGCGGTCACGGCCCGATAGGGGCACGTTGACTGATGGGGCGTCACCCGCGGTGGTCTTCACCTCGCCCGGTCGGCCGGATGCGGGGTGGGACGGTTGGGCCTGTGCGAGGCTCACCGCCCCGAGGACCGTGGCGCCGATGCCGGTCAGCACCGCGGTGGTACCGGCGATCCTTCTGATCGAAAACACTGACGAACCTCCACATAAGGTGCACCTGTGGGTGCGTTGAAGGAGGGGCCGGCGGACAACCGGCCCCTGACAGACGGGGGCGGGGCGGGACGATGCCGCCCCGTGTCAGGTCCTGTGACGCGGCCCCGCGGGGGCCCGGGCGACGAAGCGTCCGTCGGCGTCCTGAACGTACAGCGTGGTGATGGCGTCCTTACTCATGGCAGTAGTCATGTGCACGCGCAGCGGGGCTCCGCGCTGCCCGCTCGCCCGCACGCTGCCGGCCTGAACCCGCTCGCCACTGGCGTTGCCCGTCATCAACCGGTAGGTGATGCCCGCCTCCAGCCCGGACAGCGATACCGGGATCTCGGTGCCCCAGGGATGCGCGGTCATCTCGCCGGCCTGTGCGACATGGACGGAGGCGACGGAGGCGCGGGTGTCACTGCCGGTGGCCGTCACGACGGTCACGAAGGCCGCGCAGGCGGCCAGTGCCAAGGACGCGATTCCGGCCGCCATCCGGCGGCGTACCGGCCTGCACGTCCGTGCCGGGTCGACGGCAGTCGTCCTGCCGGGCTCGGGGAGGGCGGACGGGACGCGGAGGGAGTCAGCCCGCTCGAAGGTGCGCACCACCCGGCGCACTCCTTCCGTTTCCTGGGCGCATCCCTCACACGACGCCACATGGCGGGCGAGCGGAGCCGGCAGCGGCTTGCCCAGGAGCAGGAGTTCTGTGGCTTCCTCGCGGATCGCGAGGCAGAAGTCGTTCATGGTGCCAGCCATCCGTTCTCGTCGAGGATGCCGCGCAGCGCGCGGATGCCGTGGTACAGGCGACTGCGGACGCTGGAGGCCGGGATGCCGAGTTCACCGGCCACGTCAGCACAGCTCCGGCCCAGGAAGTACACCTCGACGACCACTTCCCGGTGCTCGCGGCGCAGACGGTCCAGGGCCTCGCGCAGCTCTATCCGTGCCAGTAACTGGTCGTACGGGTCGACGTCCGCGTCCGCCTTCTCCCGTCCCGCGTCCTCGGCGGGGGCCGCGGGCGGCCGGACCGCCCGGCGCCGCCGGGCATCGACGACCGCGTTCCGGGCGATGGCGTACAGCCAGGTCCGCATGCTTCCGCGGCTGCTGTCGAAGGAGCTCGAGGCGCGCCAGGCCCGCAGGAAAACCTCCTGGACCACCTCTTCGGCCAACTGGTGGTCACCGAGCGCACTGTGCGCGAAACCCAGAAGCTCGCCCCCGTACTCGGTGTAGGCGGCCCGTACGTCCTTCTCACTGCCGAAGGACGCTTCCTCTGCCTTCCGCCGGGCGCGCCACACGCGGACGCCCACTATGAACGCCTGCCGTTCCCGGCCTGCCACCCACTCATCCGGCTTCCTCCGAATCTCACCACGCGTGATTGCGCGAGGGGATACGGGGGCGAAGGCGGCAGTGTTGACGCGAGATGGAGTGACCTGCACCACATGGTGTGGCTGCCCTTTCGTGAACCGTCCACGACGGGCGGCATAGGAGACGGAAGTGACCGACCTGGTCGGAGAGACGGTGCGGTAGGCGCGTGTTGAAGGCTTGGGCGCGCGGCCCGGACGGTGCGGAGCCTGCTGCGCAACTCCACGACTGGCTCCGTCACGTGCGATTACGTGGGGCCGCGGAGGACGGGATCGTTCAGTTCGCGCACGGTGCCCATGAGCTTGATCAGCTGAGGAAGTCGACGCGGTCGATGAGCCCATCGCGTAGGTGGTAGGCCACCAGCACGCGCAGCGGCCCCTCTCCGAGGCCGTGGGCGATTTCATGGTCCACCACCCAGTCGCCCTCGGTGAGCCGTCCCACGATCTCCGCCCGGCAGCGGGCCCTGGCGAACTGGCCCTCGTACCGTTCCCGCAGGATTTCACGGCCCCGCAGTTCGCTGCCGTCGCGCTGGTGGATGACGACGTCCTCGGTGTAGGTGGCGGTGAAGGCGTCGATGTCGTGGGCGTTGTAGGCGGCGAGCTGCCGGTCGACCACTGCGCGGGGTTCGGTCAGGTCGGTCATGTGCGTGTCCGCTCTGTGGTTCAGGCCGCGAGGCGGCGGGTGGCGAGTTCTGCGTAGAGCGCGGCGCCGTCGGCGAGGACCGCGTCGTCGAACCGGGCATGGGGCGAGTGGTTGGGCGGCAGGACCTCCCAGTTCGCCCCCTTGGGGGCGGCGCCGAGCCACACGAACGAGCCGGGCACGGTGGCGAGTACGCGGGAGAAGTCCTCAGCCCCGGTCAGTGGGTTGGGCATCGCGGCGAACCGCTCTTCACCGAAGACCTCGCGCGCGGTCTCCGCCAGAAAGTCGGTCTCGGCCCCGTCGGTCTCGGTGACCGGGTACTGGGGAACGTACTCGACCTCGGCCCGCAGGCCGTGGGCCTGCGCGATGCCCCGCACGAGTCGGACCGCGGCGTCGGCGACCCGGTCCTGCGCGGCTGCGGAGAAGCTGCGTACTGTCGCTGCGAACGAGGCGGTCTCGGGGATCACGTTGCGCTGGGCCCCCGCATGGAAGGACCCCACGGTGATCACCACGGGGTCGAACACGTCGAAGCGACGGGTCACCATGGTCTGCAGGGAGGTGACCATCTCACAGGCCGCCGGAATGGGGTCCTTGGCGCTGTGCGGTGCAGCACCATGGCCGCCCGCCCCGTGCACACGGACGTTCAGCGCACCGGAAGCGGCGAGGATCGGGCCGCGCCGGGAGGTGAACCGCCCGTGTGGCATGGATGACGCCACGTGTACCGCGTAGGCGGCGACCGGGCGCCGCCCCGCCGCGTCCAGTACGCCTTCGGCCAGCATGGCGCCGGCGCCATCCCATCCCTCCTCTCCTGGCTGGAACATGAACACCACGTCGCCGTGGAGCTGCTCGCGCCGCGCCGCCAGCAGCCGGGCCGCGCCGGCGAGCATGGTGGTGTGCAGGTCGTGGCCGCAGGCGTGCATGGCGCCGTTCGCGGAGGCGTACGGCAGTGGTGCCTTCTCCACGACGGGCAGGGCATCCATGTCGCCGCGCAGCAGGACCACGGGCCCCGGACGGCCGCCGCGCAGCACCGCGGTGACCGAGCTCAGGCCCGTACCCTGGCGCACTTCCAGGGGCAGGCCGTCCAGCGCCGCCAGCACCCGCTCCTGGGTGCGCGGTAGTTCGAGACCCACCTCAGGGAAGCGGTGGAGGTCATGGCGGAGCCGGACCAGGTCGGGGGCCAGCGCAATGGCGTCGTCATACAGGGACATGCTGATACCTCTCATCGGCCCCGGTGGTGATCGGGACCGTGTGCTGTGCGAACGTGTTCGGCGATTGTGTGTCTGTCTGCACGAAGGACCAGAGATTTCGCAGGATCACGTCAAGAAGGGGCAGCTTGATGCATGAATCCGCCAGGGAGCGGCGATGACGGGTGCGGGGTCGGAAGCCGACGAGTTGGATCTCGCGCTGGTGCACGCGCTCCAGTTGCAGCCCCGTGCCCCGTGGTCGCTGCTCGGCCAGACCCTGGGAATCAGTCCGGTCACCGCGGCCCGTCGCTGGCGTCGTCTCGCGGACGCCGGGGTCGCCTGGGTGACCGCCTACGGGCTGCCAAGCCCTGTGGACTCCGGGTGCGTCGCGTTCCTCGACGTCGATTGCGTCCCTGGCCGGCTCTGGCGGATCGCCGACACGCTGGCCGAGGAGCCGCACGTGCTGACCGTCGAACACTTCGCCCAGGGTGGTGACCTGTTCGTCACCGCGGCCTTCACCGACCTGGCGCTGCTCTCCCGGTACTCCACCGACCGGCTCGGCGGACTCCCCGGGGTCAGCTCAGTGCGCGTACGCCTGGCGACCGGCTTCTACACCGAGGGCGTCCGCTGGCGCCTGGACTCCCTGGAGCCCTCCCAGCGAAACGACCTGCACGGCAAACACCCCGGCGGCTACACACAGCACTCCCAAGTCCGCGAAGCGGACCGGGCCCTGCTCATCCAACTGGGCATCGACGGCCGCCGTGACCAGGCCGAGCTGGCCGACGCCACCGGGCTCAGCCCCTCCACGGTGCGCCGCCGCCTCGACCGCATGGCCGCCTGTGACACCATCCGGTTCCGCTGCGAGATCGCCGCCCGCGACGCCGGACGCCCGGTTCTGGCGTCCTACGAGGCCGTCGTGCCGCCGGACCGGCTCGACGAGATCGGCCCCCAGCTCGCCAAACTCCCCGAAGTCCGGCTGTGCGCCGCTGTCACCGGCCCCCGCAACCTCTGCTTCTCCCTGTGGCTGCGCACCCTCGCCGACAGCCAACGAATGGAAGCCGCGCTCACCCGCACCTACCCCGACCTCCACATCGCCCAGCGCCGCGTCTCACTGCGCACCATCAAGCGCATGGGACGAATCCTGGACACGGACGGCCGCGCGGTACGCGCCGTCCCGATGGACATCTGGCGCAACCCCGCCTCCTGAAAGCCGGTGCCCCGTACCGTCCCCGTGCCCGAAAGACCGGGGCGGGGCCGGGGAAGGCCCCACCCCTGGGAGGGTGGCTCACCTGATCGTTTCGGGCAGGCGGCGAGGCCATGTTGATCCCGGCAGATACCGCCGGTACCCCGACGCCAGGAGACGGCTAGCGTGAGCGGACAAGGCAGCGGGCGCCTTTCTCCCCGCGTCGGCACAGCGATCGGAGGAAGGTCGCGCCGGTCGTCGCGACGGCGGCCACCGTGGCACTGACGGTCTGTGCACCGGCGCGGCCCGCATCCGCGTTCGCCCCGGCACCCGCGCCTACCTCTGTGAGGCCTCAGGCCCGCACAACGCCGTTCAGGATATCGACGTGCTGGTGGCGGACCTGCCGCCCTTGCCGCGGTGAAGGAGCGTCACGGCCGCACCCAGCACTTCACCGCCGGGGTCGCCGACCGCGACCGGGGCCACGGCGCCGAGTCACGTCGGTGCCCTCGGCGACCAGGTCCGCACCTCCCCGCCTCGCGAACTCCTCGGCCTCGCCCTCAAGCAGAAGAACCACTTCGCGCCCGGAAACGCAGGGGAGTACAACAACACCAACGACGTCCCGGAAGGACTCATCATCGAACAGGCCACCCACCGTCCCCTCGCCCGGCAGGGAGGCCGGCGCATCATCAAGCGCATCGGCCTGCGCCACACCTACTTCCCCGCCGCCGGCGAAACCGACCTCCGCGCGGCCACCCCCGCGGCTGCCACCAGGAAGGAGAATCGATGGGGAGCGATGGTTCCCCGCCCACAGCCCAGCAGACGGCTGAGTTCCTGAACGGAACGCGTCGCCCTGGTGGCCGCGACCGACTCTTGTCCACCTCCATGCCTTCGACGAAGTGTTCAAGGACCAGGGATGTGAAGCTGTGCGTCTACCGAGGCCCGAGGCCCGAGGGCCGGGGAGACGCGGGTCTTGAGCATGCTCCGCATGCCGTCACCGGTTGAGTGGTCCGTGGTCTTTCGTCTGCGGGAGATCCACTTCTCTGTGTACTCCGTGGACGTGAGGCTTCCCAGCTCCCCGCGGGCCTGGAGCAGGAGCAGTTCTTGAAGTAGCCGCACATGCCGCGTGCGAGGACGGTGCTCGCCATGGGACTCTTTCTCTCGCGAGCCCCGAGGCTGACCCGGGGACTCGTGCTGACCCGTTCTAGGGCCGTCACGCGCCCTACCTGCATGAATGGCTAGTTGATCATGTTGCGTACCATGTTCAAGAGCAAGATCCACCGTGCCACCGTGACCCAGGCCGACCTGCACTACGTCGGCTCCGTCACCATCGACGCCGACCTCCTGGAGGCGGCGGACCTGCTGCCCGGGGAGCTCGTGCACATCGTCGACGTCACCAATGGCGCCCGCCTGGAGACGTACACCATCGAGGGCGAGCGCGGCAGTGGTGTCATCGGGATCAACGGCGCGGCCGCGCACCTCGTGCACCCCGGCGATAAGGTGATCATCATCAGCTACGCCCAGGTCGACGACGCCGAGGCCCGGGCGCTGCGGCCGCGGGTCGTGCACGTCGACGAGGGCAATCGCGTCGTGGCCCTCGGTGACGACGCCGCCGCACCGGTGCCGGGCGCCGCCGACATGGCACGCTCGCCGCAGGCGGTGGCGCGCGCCTAGGGCCTGTCCGATGGGTCGGCGCGGCGAGGAGCAGGGGCGATGAGTGACACCGAGGCGGCCGGGCGGCCGTACGGGATCCGGGACGACCGGGCGCGCGGCGTCCTGCTCGCCGAGGAGGACGGGCGCACGGTCGGGCAGATCGTCTACTTCACCCTGGCCGTGCCCGAGCCCGCGCTCGTGCCCGTGCACACCGAGGTGCCGCCCGCCCACGAGGGCCGCGGCATCGCGAGCGCCCTGGCCACGGAGGTGTACGCGCTCGCGGCCCGCGAGGGCCGCGCGGTCGTGCCGCTGTGCCCGTACGTCGCCAAGTGGGCCGAGCGGCACCGGGCCCCGGCGCCCGCCGCCGCGCTCGTCGAGGCCGCGCTCGCCAAGGTCGAACAGGACCCGTCGACATGGTGACCCTCGCGCTCCTGCACACCTCGCCCGTCCACGTGCCGGTCTTCGACGCGCTGCGGGACGAGGAGCACCCGGGCCTCGCGCTGCGCCACCTCGTGCACGAGGGGCTGCTCGACCGCGCCCGCCAGGAGGGCCCCGAGGCCGTCGCGGACCAGCTCGGGGCGGTCCTGGAGCGGGCCGTCGCCGACGGCGCGGGCGCCGTGCTGTGCACCTGCTCCACGATCGGCGGCGTCGCCGAGGCCCGCGCCGCCGCGCTCGGCGTGCCCGTGCTGCGCGTCGACCGGCCCATGGCGGCCGCCGCCGTCGCGGCGGGCCCGGCGGTCACGGTCCTCGCCACGGTCGCCAGCACGCTGGCGCCCACCGTCGCCCTCCTGGAGGAGGAGGCCGAACGGGCCGCGCGCCCCACCGACGTGCGTACCGTCGTGGTGGACGGCGCGTGGGAGCGCTTCGAGGCCGGGGACCAGGACGGATACGTGGGTCTGATCGCCACTGCCGTCGAGCGGGTGGCCGCCGACGGCGCCGATGTCGTCGTGCTCGCCCAGGCCTCGATGGCGGCCGCCGCCGCGCGCTGTGCCGTCCGGGTGCCGGTCCTCGCGAGCCCGCGCCCCGGGCTGCGGGCCGCCGCCGCGCTGTGCGGGCGGCCGGGCACCTAGGGGACGCGCGCGCCGCCGGGATGCGTGGACTCGGCGCGCGGGGGCACGCGAGGCGGGAGAGAGTGGAACCGGCCGACGTGCCTCCGCTCCGCGGGGCCGACCGCCCCGCGCTCGCACGAGACGTACGGGAGGAACCATGACCAGCCCGTTCCCCGACCCCGTCCCGCCGGGGCCCACGCCAGGACCGCGGCCCGACCCGGTGCCCGCGCCGCCGCCCGACCCGGGGCCCGCCCCGGGCCCGGTGCCCGTGCCGCAGCCCCCGCCGTCCCCGGTGCCGAAGCCGCCGGGCCCGGACCCCGTACCGGAGCCGGACCCGACGCCCGAGCCGATGAGCCGGTAGGCGCTACGCCTCGACCTCGGAGCGGTCGCCGCCCCACAGCGTGTGGAACGAGCCCTCGCGGTCCGTCCGGCGGTAGGTGTGCGCGCCGAAGTAGTCCCGCTGCCCCTGCGTGAGCGCGGCGGGCAGCCGCTCCGCGCGCAGCGCGTCGTAGTAGGCGAGGGCCGCGGCGAAGCCCGGCGCGGGCACGCCCTGCGTGGTCGCGGCGACGAGCACGGCGCGCCAGTCGTCCTGCGCCGCGCCGATCTCGCGCGCGAAGCCCTCGTCGGCGAGGAGGCTTGGCAGGTCGGCGCGCGCGTCGTACGCGGCGCGGATGCGGTCGAGGAACGCCGCCCGGATGATGCAGCCGCCGCGCCAGATCGAGGCGACCGCGCCCAGGTCGATGTCCCAGCCGTACTCCGCGCTGCCCGCCGCGATCTCGTGGAAGCCCTGCGTGTACGACACGATCTTCGAGGCGTACAGCGCCTGCTCGACGCGGTCCGCGAAGGCCGCCGCCGCCTCCTTGGACAGCGGCTCGGCGGCCGGGCCCGCGAGGCCGCGCGAGGCGGCGCGCAGGTCCGTGTGGCCCGAGACGGAGCGGGCGAACACCGCCTCCGCGATGCCCGACACCGGCACGCCCAGGTCGAGCGCGATCTGCACGGTCCAGCGCCCGGTGCCCTTCTGCTCGGCCTGGTCCGCCACGACGTCCACGAACGGCTTGCCCGTCGCGGCGTCCACGTGCGCCAGGACCTCGGCGGTGATCTCGATCAGATAGGAGTCGAGCCGCCCCCGGTTCCAGGTGCGGAAGATGTCGGCGATCTCGGCGGGGGAGTAGCCCGCGACCTCGCGGAGCAGCTGGTACGCCTCGGCGATCAGCTGCATGTCCGCGTACTCGATGCCGTTGTGCACCATCTTCACGAAGTGGCCCGCGCCGTCCGGGCCGATGTGCGCGGTGCAGGGGCTGCCGTCGGCGGCCTTCGCGGAGATCTTCTCCAGCATCGGGCCGAGCGCCGCGTACGACTGGGCGGAGCCGCCGGGCATGATGCTCGGGCCGTTGAGCGCGCCCTCCTCGCCGCCGGAGACGCCGGCGCCGACGAAGTGGATGCCGAGCTCGCGCAGTTCGCGCTCGCGGCGGCGGGTGTCCGCGAAGTGCGCGTTGCCGCCGTCCACGATCATGTCGCCCGGTTCGAGCAGCGGCGCGAACTCCTTGATGACGGCGTCCGTCGGCTCGCCCGCCTTCACCATGACGACGAGGCGGCGCGGGCGCTCCAGGGCCGCGACGAATTCCTTCGCGGTCTCCGTGTAGACGAACTCCCCCTCGTCGCCGAACTCGTCGACGAGCGCGCGGGCCTTGGCCGCGGTGCGGTTGTGCACGGCGACCGTGAAGCCGTTGCGGGCGAAGTTCCGGGCGAGGTTGCGCCCCATCACCGCGAGACCCGTGACGCCGATCTGCGCTGAACTGCTCATGTGCTAGCTCCTGGGTTCCTGGAGATCCGAAGTACCGCGACCGTCCGGCGCACCACCTGACCCGCCGGGCAGGCCACAGGTGACGCATGTGTCGTAGGTAACGCGTTCGCCCGTCAGTATCACTCCGCGGCGTACCGTGACCTTGGACACCGTGCCCGAAGGAGGAGCCGCCCGTGCCCCATTTCGACCTGCCGCTCGACCAACTGCGTCAGTACCGCCCGGACCTGCCGGAACCGGAGGACTTCGACGCCTTCTGGGAGAAGACCCTCGCGACCACCCGGGAACACGACCTGGACGCCCGGTTCGAGCCCGTGGACACACCGCTCGCCTCGGTCGACGTCTTCGACGTGACCTTCGCGGGCTTCGGCGGACACCCCGTGAAGGGCTGGCTGCTCCTCCCGGCCGGGGCGCGCGAGCCGCTGCCCGCCGTGGTCGAGTACATCGGGTACGGCGGCGGGCGCGGCCTGCCGCACGAGCGGCTGCTGTGGTCGGCGGCCGGGTTCGCGCACTTCATCATGGACACGCGCGGCCAGGGCAGCACCCATTCGGTGGGCGACACCCCCGACCCCGTGGGGAGCGCCCCGGCGTATCCGGGCTTCCTGACGCGCGGGGTCGAGGACCCGCACGCGTACTACTACCGCCGGGTCTTCACCGATGCCGTACGCGCCGTGGAGGCGGTGCGCGCGCATCCGCTGGTGGACGCCGCGCGCGTGGCCGCGGTCGGCGACAGCCAGGGCGGCGGCATCACGCTCGCCGTCGGCGGGCTCGTGCCGGACCTCGCCGCGATCTCCCCGAACGTGCCGTTCCTGTGCGACTTCCCGCGGGCGGCGACGCTGACCGCCCGGCACCCGTACCAGGAGATCGGCCTCTATCTGCGGGCGCACCGGGGGAGCGAGGACCGGGTGTTCGGCACGCTCGCGTACTTCGACGGCGTGCACTTCGCGGCGCGCGGCCGGGCGCCCGCGCTGTTCTCGACCGCCCTGGAGGACGAGACGTGCCCGCCGTCGACGGTCTTCGCCGCCTTCAACGCCTACGCGGGCAGCGAGCGGTCGATGGAGGTCTACCGCTTCAACGACCACGAGGGCGGGGGCGTCTTCTTCCATGATGTGCAACTCCGGTGGCTTCCGGGGTATTTGAGGAACTGACCAGTTCAACGCCCTCTCGGCGCCGCACTCTTGTCACACCGACGGCGGACCGGCTAGCTTGCGCCCTGTCCTGTGGCTGACGTGTGACCTCGCGTACAACGCGTGTCTGAGGGGGCTTCCATGGCCTTACGAGGCCGGCACCGCCGGTACCAGCCGAGCCGGATCAACCGTGCCTCGCTCACCGTCACGGCGAGCGGCGCGGGCATCGCCCTGCCCCTGGTGACCGCCGGCACGGGCCACGCGGCGGACGTCGACACCTGGAACAAGGTCGCCGCCTGCGAGTCCACGAACAACTGGAGCATCAACACCGGCAACGGCTTCTTCGGCGGCCTGCAGTTCACCCGGTCCACCTGGGAGGCCTACGGCGGCACGGCCTACGCGCCGCGCGCCGACCTCGCCACCAAGGACCAGCAGATCGCCGTGGCCGAGAAGGTCCTCGACGGGCAGGGCCCCGGCGCCTGGCCCGTGTGCTCGGTGCGGGCGGGCCTGACCCGGGGCGGCGACACCCCGGACGTCAAGCCCGCCACGGCACCCGAGAAGCGCACGGGCACGGCGAACGACGCGAGGGCCGAGGGCGGGCGCGCCGCGCCGCGGCCGCCCCAGCGCACCGTCAAGGACGTCAAGCCCGAGGTGACCCCGCAGTCCGCGGCGGGCACCGCCCGGATGTACACGGTCGTGCACGGCGACACCCTCTCCGGCATCGCGGGCGAGCGCCACGTCCGCGGCGGCTGGCCGCAGCTGTACCAGAACAACCGCCGCACCATCGGCGACGACCCGGACCTCATCACCCCGGGCCAGCGGCTCTCGCTGCGCGGCGCGGACGGCAAGGAGAAGCGGCCCGCGCGCCCGCCCGAGCGCAGGAAGCCGCCGGAGCGCCCCGCGCGCGCTCCCGAGAAGCAGCGCGCGCACCCGCAGCCCAAGCACCAGGAGCGGAAGCAGGCCAGACCCGCGCCGAAGCGGGACACGGCGCCGCGGCAGAAGGCCAAACCGGCCACCTCGGCGCAGTCGGGGGCCACCGTGCCCGTCGCCGCGTCGATCGGCACGCCCTACCGCGCGTCCGGCAGCTCCTGGTCGAAGGGCTACCACACGGGCGTCGACTTCCCCGTGCCCACGGGCACGTCGGTGCAGGCCGTCGCCGCGGGCACGGTCGTCCAGTCCGGCTGGGGCGGCTCCTACGGCTACCAGGTCGTCATCCGCCACACCGACGGCAAGTACTCGCAGTACGGCCACATGTCGGCGCTCTCGGTGAAAGCCGGGCAGCGGGTCGTGCCGGGACAGCGCATCGGCCGCTCCGGCTCGACCGGCAACAGCTCGGGCCCGCATCTGCACTTCGAGATCCGCACGGGCCCCGGCTTCGGCTCGGACGTCGACCCGCTGGCGTATCTGCGGGCGCGCGGCGTGCGCATCTGAGGCAGGCCGGTACGCGGGGTCGCTACGCGTGGCCCGCTCTGGCGTCCGCGCGCGGGAACGTCTGCAGCACCGGCTGCAAGGGCAGGCCCGCGAGCCCGGTCAGGCCCTCGGGCAGGAACGACTGCTCCGGCGCGGCCTGTTCGCCCGGCCGGGGCCGACTGGCCGCGTCGGTCCCCGGGCGCTCGTCGTGGTCCGGCACGCGCTGCTCGGTGACCGTGGCGGCCTGCTCCGGCGGCACGGGCGCGGCCCCGGGGAGGCCACGTGTCAGCGGCCCGGGGGACAGCTCGGCGCGGGGCGCGGCCGGTGCGGCGTCCTCGCACACCGAGGCCGACGCGTCGCGCACCGAGGCCGACGAGGAGTCCGCGGCCGTCGTCGCCTCGGCCCCGATGCGCTCCGTGGTCAGCAGGATCAACCCGCCCGCGGCGATGACACCGCAGGTCAGCGCCACCGCCGTACCCACGGCTCCATAGCGGAAGGATTCTCCGAACAGGGTGAGGCCGACCGCGGCCGCTATCACCGGGTTCACCACCGTCACCGTGGACAGCGGCGCCGCGAGGCCCGCGCCCCGGTAGGAGGCCTGCGACAGGAGCAGTCCGGCCACCGCGAGGACCGCGATCACCGCGAGGCTGGGCACCTGCCGGGTCAGCGGCTCCTGGGCGTCCCAGTCCACCGCGACCGTCTTCGTGAACACCGAGGAGATGCCGAAGGCGATGCCCGCCGCCGTGGCGAGCAGGACGCTGCGCACCGCCGGGTGCCGGTGCACCGCGTGCGCGAGCAGCATCAGGCAGACCACGGCCCCGCCGGTGCCGAGCGCGAGCACCACGCGCTCCGCGTCGGCCAGGGACCGGGAGTCGGCGGCCTGCGTCAGCGAGAGCAGGCCTGCGAGGCCCAGCGTCGCCATGAGGGCGCCGCGCCAGGCGGTGGCCCCGGCCCTGCGCCGCACGAACAGCGCCGCCATCGGCAGCGCGAACACGATCGTCAGGGCGCCCAGGGGCTGCACCAGGCTGAGCGGCCCGTAGGCGAGCGCCACGACGTGCAGCAGCCCGCCGAGGCCGTTCAGGACCACCGCGATCCACCACGCGCCGCGGCGCAGCGGCGCGTACTCGTGCTGCGAGGCCTTCGCGGCCACCCGCTCCTGGAGGATCGCCCCGCCCGCGTACGCCACGGCGGAGACGAGGGAGAGCAGGACGGACAGCGCGAGGGCACTCATGAGGCGCTCCGCGGGGGAAGGCAGCACCGGTCGTCCCGGTACGGGTCGTGCCCTGACGTCCGGTACGTCGGGTGCTGCGTGCGGTCGGCTTCCATGTTCACCACAATGTCGCGCGGAGCGCGGCACGTCGTCGTCCCTGAGCAGTCAATCCGTCCTACTACCGATGGAGTACGACCTCCCGTATGTCCTCCCCAGGTCTGGTTACCCGCGGGGCCGGGGGCTTCTGATGTACTGCTGCGGTGACAGCTCGCAGCCCTGACATCGCCTGGGACGTGGTCGGATCCGTCGGCGGCTTCTTCGCCCTGCGGACGGGGGAGCCGCCGGAGCGGACACTCCCCATGGTCGCACGCGTGTACGAGATCGGCAGGGGAGTCACGGAGGGTGACCCGCTGTCCTTCCGCGTCACCAAGGTCGCCGCCCGGCTCGCCGCGCCCGAACCCCGCGTCGCGGCCTCCATCGCCCACCTCGGCCTCGCCGCCCGCCTGTGGTCCCTCGCGCTCGGCCCGGCCGCCCTGTACGGGCGGGTGCCCGACCTCGACCCGCGCCTGCTGCGCTGGGACGCCGACGGCAGCTCCCCGGACGACCTGTGGCTCAGCGGCGACCGCACGTTCCCG
Organism: Streptomyces sp. NPDC053474; assembly: GCF_044544845.1. Lineage (NCBI taxonomy): Bacteria > Bacillati > Actinomycetota > Actinomycetes > Kitasatosporales > Streptomycetaceae > Streptomyces > Streptomyces sp. NPDC053474. Next base: position 222,942 of record NZ_JBITXV010000016.1, on the reverse strand, counting down.
GCCGACGCCGCGCGCCTGCGGGAGGTCGTCCTCGACGGCCACCTGGCGCCGCTCGCCAAGGCCCTGCGCGCCCGCTACCGGATCTCCCCGGCGCTCCTGCGCGGCAACGCGGGCTCGGCCCTCGCGGGCGCGGCCCGCGAACTGCACGCCTGGGCGGAGCGCACCGGCCGCCCCGACGCCGGGCGGCGGGCGCTCGCCCTGGCCGCCGAGCTCTTCGCCACCCCGGAGCTGCGCGCCACCGGCACCCTGGACGGCACCGCCTTCCGGCGCCGCAGCTGCTGCCTGTACTACCGCTGCCCGAACGGCGGCCTGTGCGGCGACTGCTGCTTCGACCGGCCGCCGCAGCGGTCTTCCCTCGGGGCGCCCGCTGGGTGACCATGAGAGGGTCGGCCGACGACGGGGGGGCTCCGCTCGTGAAAGTGGGACTGCTCACCCGCGAGTACCCGCCGGACGTCTACGGCGGCGCGGGTGTCCACGTCGAGTTCCTCGCCCGTGAGCTGCGCGCCCTGACCGACCTCGACGTCCACTGCTGGGGCACCGACGCCGACCACAGCGCCGACGGAGCCGTGCGCCACCGTGCGTGGAGCGCCCTCGACACCGCCAACGACGCGCTGCGCACCCTGTCCGTCGACCTCACCATGGCGGCCGCCCTCGGCGGCCGCGACCTCGTCCACACCCACACCTGGTACGCCAACCTCGCCGGTCACGTCGGCAAGCTCCTGCACGGCATCCCGCACGTCCTGACCTCCCACTCGCTGGAGCCGCTGCGCCCCTGGAAGGCCGAGCAACTGGGCGGCGGGTACGCCGTGTCCAGCTGGGCGGAGCGCACCGCCGTCGAGGCCGCCGACGCCGTCATCGCCGTCTCCGGCGCCATGCGCGAGGACATCCTCGCCTGCTATCCGGCCGTCGACCCCGCGAAGGTGCGCGTCGTCCACAACGGCATCGACACCGAGCTGTACCGCCCCGACCCGGGCACCAGCGCCCTCGCCCGGCACGGCATCGACCCCGGCCGCCCGTACGTCCTGTTCGTCGGCCGCATCACGCGCCAGAAGGGCGTGCCCCAGCTGCTGCGCGCGGCCCGGCAGCTGGAGCCCGGCGTCCAGCTGGTGCTGTGCGCGGGCGCGCCCGACACCCCGGAGATCGACCGGGAGTTCCGCGCCCTGTTCGCGGAGCTGAGCCGCGCCCGCGACGGCGTCCACTGGATCCCGCGCATGCTGCCGCGCCCCGAGGTCGTCCAACTCCTCAGCCACGCGGCGGTGTTCGTGTGCCCCTCGGTGTACGAACCGCTCGGCATCGTCAATCTGGAAGCCATGGCCTGCGGCACGGCCGTCGTCGCCTCGCGCGTCGGCGGCATCCCGGAGGTCGTCGCGGACGGCACGACGGGACTCCTCGTGCCCTACGACCGGCACGACGAGGAGCGCTTCGAGCACGACCTCGGCCTGCTCCTGAACCATCTGTCCGCCGACCCGCGCCGCGCCGCGGCCATGGGCGCGGCCGGACGCTACCGGGCCTGCCGCGAGTTCGGCTGGGACGCGGTGGCACGGCGCACGGTCGAGGTGTACGAGGACGTACTCAAGGCAACGTAGCGGGGCACACGGACACCACGGGGCGCGCCCGCGCCCCCAAGGAGCGGCGGCCCGGACCCACAGGGCGGCGGAGGGGGCGGCGATGCGCGGCGGGGCTTCGGTGCTTGGGATCGTCCTCGCGGGCGGCGCGGGCAAGCGGCTGATGCCGCTCACCGCCGACCGCGCGAAACCGGCGGTGACCTTCGGGGGCACGTACCGCCTCGTCGACTTCGTGCTCTCCAACCTCGTCAACGGCGACATCCTGCGCATCTGCGTCCTCACGCAGTACAAGTCGCACTCCCTGGACCGGCACGTGTCCACCACCTGGCGCATGTCGAGCCTGCTCGGCAACTACGTCACCCCCGTCCCCGCCCAGCAGCGCCTCGGGCCCCGCTGGTATTTGGGCAGCGCGGACGCGATCCTGCAGTCCCTGAACCTCGTCCACGACGAACAGCCCCACTACGTCGCGGTGTTCGGCGCCGACCACGTGTACCGCATGGACCCCCGGCAGATGCTGGAGCAGCACATCGAGTCCGGCGCGGGCGTCACCGTCGCCGGGATCCGGGTGCCGCGCGCCCAGGCCCGGCAGTTCGGCGTCATCACCCCGGCGCGCGACGGCACGCTCGTGGAGCGCTTCCTGGAGAAGCCGCAGGACCCGCCGGGGCTCCCGGGCGCCCCGCACCAGGTGTACGCCTCCATGGGCAACTACGTCTTCACCACCAAGGCCCTCGTGGACGCCCTGCGGCAGGACGCCGAGGACGAGGACTCCGCGCACGACATGGGCGGCTCCATCCTGCCCATGCTCACCGAGCGCGGCCTCGCCCAGGTGTACGACTTCGACGACAACCACGTGCCGGGGGAGACCGCCCGGGACCACGGCTACTGGCGTGACGTCGGCACCCTCGACGCCTACTACGAGGCGCACATGGACCTGATCTCCGACCAGCCCGTGTTCAACCTCGACAACCGCAGCTGGCCCATCTACACCCACCCCGGCCAGCTCCCGCCCGCCAAGTTCTGCGCGGGCGGCATCGCGGGGGAGTCCGTCGTCAGCCCCGGCTGCGTCATCCGCGGCCAGGTCACGCGGTCCGTGCTCTCGCCCGGCGTCACGGTCGAGGAGGGCGCGGTCGTCCAGGGCTCGGTCCTGCACGACAACGTCCGCGTCGGCCGGGGCGCGGTGGTGCGCGGCGCCGTCCTGGACAAGAACGTGGACGTCCCGCCCGGCGCCACCATCGGCGTGAACCCCGAGCGGGACGCGGAGCTGTACACGGTCTCGCGCGCCGGGGTCATCGCCCTCGGCAAGGGGCAGTGCGTACCGGAGTGAGCGGCCGGGGCTACGGGCCGGGCGGAGACTACCCACGCTGGTGATGGTCCCGGCGGGCGGCGCGGGCGAGACTGGGCGGACTCCAGCCCGCAGGCGGACTCCAGCCCGCAGGCGCGTCGGCGGCCGTGCCGCGACGGACGCCGTCGGGCGGCCCGCCACGGCAGCACTCCACCCGAAGGACCTCACTTGACGGACACAAGAGCCGGTGACGCCGCGCGGCGGTTAGAGGTGGCCCTGATCGGCGCGGGCCTGATCGCCCGGCTGCACCTCGACGCCTGGACCCGTACGGGAGCGGCCGTCCGCGTGCACTCCACGGACGGCCGCGCCCCGGACCTGGCAAGCGAGTTCGGCGCCCGGGCCGTCGCCACCCTGGACGAGGCGCTCGACGGCGCGGACGTCGTCGACATCTGCTCCCCGACGCACAGCCACCACGAGATCGCCATGGCCGCCATCGCCGCGGGCGTCGGCGTGGTGTGCGAGAAGCCGCTGGCCGCCGGCGTCGAGGAGGCCGAGGAGATCGTCGCCGCGGCGGAGCGGGCCGGGGTGCGGCTCTGCCCGACCCACAACGCGCGCTTCGCCCCGGCGTTCGCCCGGCTCCACGACCTGGTCGCGGCGGGCGGGCTCGGCGCGGGCGCCGTCGCCCGCTTCGACGTCGCCGGATACCACCCGCGGCCCTGGACCGGCCACGCCTCCGCGCGGTCGGGCGGGATCCTCACCGACCAGATGCTGCACGGCGTCGACATCGCCCACTGGATCTTCGGGGACGTCGTCCGGGTGCACGCCCACTACCAGGGCGAGATCGCCGCACCGGCCCCTGAGGGCGCCTTCGCGGTCGGCACCGCCGTCCTCACCCACGCGAGCGGCGCCCTCAGCCGGGTCGTCAGCCGCTGGACGGCCACGCCGCAGCCGCCCATCCGCGTCGCCTACCACGTCTCGGGCACCGGCGGCACGGTGCTCCACGACTCCGAATGGCCCCAGGAGATCAGGGTGTTCAGCGGTGACGCCGCGGCCTTCGGGGCGCACGGCGAGTCGCCGTTCCTCGCCGAGATCCGCGAGTTCTCCCAGGCCTTCCTGGGCGGCCCCGAGCCCCGCCTCGGCCCCGGGGACGCCCTGGCCGCCGTCCGCGTCACCCAGGCCGCCGCCGAATCCGCCTGGACGGGCCGGGCCGTGGACCTGCCCGGGAAAGAGGCCGCGTGAAGCCTGAAGGAGGCCGCATGAAGCCCGAAGGAGGCCGCGTGAAGGTCGCCGTCCTGTCGTTCGCCCACGAGCGCGCCGCGACGTACGCCCGGCTGCTGCGCGCCACGCCCGGCGTCGACCTGCTCGTCGCGGACCCCGAAGGGCCGCCGGACGAGCAGGGCCGGGGCCCGGCCGCCGCCCGCCGCCTCGACGCCGCGTACGCGGGCAGCTGGGACAAGGCGTTCGCGCTGCGCCCCGACGCCGTGGTCGTCACGAGCGAGGTCGCCCGCCGCCGGGAACTGGTCGAGCGGGCCGCCGAGATCGGCGCCCACGTCCTGTGCGAACAACCCCTCGCGGCCACCGAGGCCGACGCCGACGCCATGGCGCGCGCCTGCGCGGACGCCGGGGTGCGCCTCGCCCTCGTGGCACCGGACTGCTGCGGCCCGGCATTCGCCGCCGTGCGCCGCCAGCTCGCCGACGGCGCGGCCATCGGCCCGCTCACCACCGTCCACGGGGCCTACCACGGCCCCGCCGCACCGGAGGCGGGCGGCGCCCTGCGCACCCACACGGGCGTCCTGCTCGACCTGGTGGACACGGTGCTCGACGGCACCCCCGCGGTCCAGGTCTACGCCCAGTCCAACAGCGTCCTCAGCGGCGAGGCGGACGTCGAGAGCACGGCCCTGCTCACCGTGCGCTACGCGGACGGCACGGTCGCGGCCCTCGACGGCAGCTGGAGCCCGCCGACGGACCCGGCAGGCGGCGGCCCCACCCTGACCTTCGTCGGCGAACGGGGCAGCGTCGAGTTCACCGCCCGCCCGAAGCTGCTCGGCGGGTTCGACTCCGCCACCGGCCGCGAGCGCTGGACCACGGGCGGGGCCGACCCCTGCGCGGCCGTCCTCGACGCCTTCGTCACCTCGGTCGGCACGGGCCACTGGGCCGGTCCCGACGGCGCGACCGGCGTGCGTACCCTGCGGGTGATCAGGGCAGCCTACGAGTCGGCGCGCACGGGCCGCCCCGTCGACGTGGCCGTCCCCGAGCCCGCCCGGCCGTAGCGGACCCGCTCGGTACCTTCAACCTCGGCGAAGGGGTGAGGGGCGCACACGCCCCGCACCCCTTCGCCGTGACAGGGAGACGCGCATGACAAGGATCGGGATCATCCTCGGCACCACCCGGCCCGGCCGCGTCGGCCCCCAGGTCGCCCAGTGGGTCGAGAAGGCCGCCCGCACCCACGGCGAGGCGGACTTCGAGCTCGTCGACCTCGCCGACTACGACCTGCCGCTCTTCGATGAGCCGCGGTCCCCGCGCATGGGCGACTACGCGCACGCCCACACCCGCGCCTGGAGCAGCAAGATCGCCGAACTCGACGGGTACGTCTTCGTCACCCCCGAGTACAACTGGTCGATCCCGGCCGCGCTCAAGAACGCCATCGACTTCGTCTACAACGAGTGGAACAACAAGGCGGCCGGTTTCGTCGGCTACGGCGCGAGCGCCAACGGCGTGCGGGCCGTCGAGCACCTGCGCGCCATCGCCGCCGCGGTCCAGCTCTCGCCCGTGTACACGCAGGTCAACCTGTCGCTGTTGACCGACTTCGAGCGGTACGAGACCTTCACCCCCGCCGCACGCCACGACGCCGTGCTCCAGCGAATGCTCACCGAACTGATGACCCGGACCCGCACGCTCGCACCACTGCGCCACGCCTGAAGCACCGCACGCGCAAGGAGGACCACCGATGAGCACGCCGACCGCGGAGCCCACCACCGAGCCCGCCCCGCCCGCCGACACCACCCCGTCCGTCTACCGCTTGCCCTTTCCGCCCGGCTTCACCGAACGCGGCAGCTGCCCGTTCGACCCGCCGCCCCTGCTCCGCGACCACCACGACGAGGGCGAGGTGCGGCAGATCGCCCTGACCGACGGCAGCACCGGCTGGCTCGTCACCGGGTACGAGGAGAGCCGCAAGCTGCTCACCGACCCCCGGCTCAGCTCCGACCGGCTGCGCAACCCGCTGGTCGTGAAGCTGCCCAAGGAGCTGCGCGCCCAGCTCATGGCCGACGAGGCGGTCGCGGGCAACTTCATCGCCCTGGACCCGCCCGACCACACCCGCTACCGCAGGCTGCTGACCCGGGAGTTCACGCTCCGCCGGGTGCGCGGGCTCGAACCGCGCATCCTGGAAATCGTCACCGAGCGCATCGACGCGATGCTCGCCGCGGGGAACAGCGCCGACCTCGTGCAGGACTTCGCCCTCGCGGTGCCGTCCCTGGTGATCTGCGAACTGCTCGGCGTCGCCTACGAGGAGCGCGGGGAGTTCCAGGCCCGCACCGAGGAACTGCTCAACCTGGACATCCCGTTCGAGAAGCAGCTCGCCGCCCTCGACGAACTGCGGACGTTCATCCTCGGCCAGGTGCGGCGCAAGCGCGCCACCCCCACCGACGACATGCTGTCCGGGCTCATCCACTCCGGCACCGAACCGGCGCTCACCGACGAGGAAGTCGTCGGCATGGCCAACCTGCTGCTCGTCGGCGGCCACGAGACGACCGCGAACATGCTGTCCCTCGGCACCTTCGCCCTCCTCGAACACCCCGAACAGCTCGGAGCCCTGCGCGCACACCCCGAACTCATGGACGGGGCCGTCGAGGAACTCCTGCGCTATCTGTCCATCGTCCACCACGGGCTGCTGCGCACCACCACCGAGGACGTCGAGATCGGGGGCCGTACCATCCCCGCGGAGTCCCTGGTCATCATCTCGGTGTCCGAGGCGAACCGGGACCCGCGCCACTACGACACCCCGGCAGCCCTCGACGTGAGCCGCCCGCGCCGGACCCATCTCGCCTTCGGCCACGGCATCCACCAGTGCATCGGCCAGCAGCTGGCCCGCAGCGAGATGACCATCGCCTTCCCCGAACTCCTGCGGCGTCTGCCGGGGCTGCGCCTGGCCGTCCCGGCCCACGAGGTGCCGCTGCGCGAGAAGATGGCCGTCTACGGCCTGCACAGCCTGCCCGTGACCTGGGACGCCCCCGGCGCGTAGCCGCCCCCCCCGAAGAGCCCGCGCGATGCCGGTGCGGCGGGGAAACTTACCAGGTTGAGGAGTGCTCACTGGGGCCACCGCTGCCTCACCCTGGGAGACGTCACCAGACCATCGTCGACCACAGGGACGGAACGGATGACCGACGACAACGCATACCAGCACTTCGACGCGACCACCCTGGACTACGAACGGGCCTACCGGACCAGCTCCCTGGTGGAAGGCGTGGTGCTGGAGCGGATGCCCTGGGACATCGGCGGACCGCAGCCGATCCTGGTGGACCTCGAGCGGGCGGGCCGCGTCGTCGGTGACGTCCTCGACATCGGCAGCGGCGTCGGTGACAACGCCATCCACCTGGCCCAGCGCGGCTATCGCGTGACGGGTCTCGACGTCGCGCCCACCGCGGTCGAGAAGGCGCGGGCCCGCGCCGCTGAGAAGGGCGCCGACGTCACCTTCGCCGTCGGCGACGCGACGAGCCTCGACGGCTACGACGACCAGTTCGACACGGTGACCAGCAGCCTGGTCTTCCACTGCTTCGGACCCCGGCGGCGCCGCGCGTACGCGGACGCCGTCGCGCGGGTCCTGCGGCCCGGCGGGCGGCTGCTCCAGTGGTGCTCCCGGGGCGCCGCGGCCGGCCCCGAGCCCATCACCGAGGAGACCATACGCGACGCCTTCAGCGGCCCCGGCTGGACCGTCACCACCCTGCGCGCCCAGCACCTGACGACGACCGTCCTCGACGAGCCCCTGCGCAAGGACTACGAAGGCGGGCAGCTCGACACCGACGACAGCGGCGCCACGCTGCTGCCGATCTGGCTCCTCGAAGCGACGCGCGACTGACCGCGCCCGGACCCGCACCCGAGGTGGCCGACATGACCGAAACGCCCGCCACGCCGACGGGCCTGCCCACCGCCCGCGCGGCAGGCTGCCCGTTCGACCCGCCGCCCGGCCTCGCCGTGCTGCGCGACCGGGCCCCGCTGACCCGCATGGAGTTCCCAGGCGGTCACGTCGGCTGGCTGGCCACCGGCCACGCGGTGGTGCGCGCGCTGCTCTCCGACCCGCGCTTCAGCCACCGCAACGACAGGAGGCACTGGCCCCTGGCCGACATCGGCCGGGGGTTCCCGCCGCTGCCCGGCGACATGCTCCACATCGACCCGCCGGACCACACGCGGTACCGCAAGCTCCTCGCGGGCAAGTTCACCATGCGCCGGATGCGCCGCCTCACCGGCAGCGCCAAGCAGATCGTCGCCGGGCAGCTCGACGCCATGGAGCGGCACGGCGGCCCCGTGGACCTGCTGGAGTTCTTCGCCCGCCCCGTCCCGACGCTGATGGTCTGCGCCCTGCTCGGCGTGCCGCACCAGGACCGCGCCACCTTCCACCCGCCGATGCGGGGCACGGACGACGCCGCGGCCGTGGCGGAGGACGTCGCGGCGTACGTGGAGCTGACGTACGCCGACATGCAGGAGTACTTCCGCGAGCTGGTGGCGGCCAAGCGGGCCGCGCCCACCGACGACCTGCTGAGCGAGCTGACCACGTCCGACCTCACCGAGGACGAACTGGTGGGCCTGTGCGCGGTGATGATGCACGCGGGCGTCGACTCGACCTCGAACATGCTGGCTCTTGGCACCTGGGCGCTCCTGAACCGCCCGGACCAGCTGGCGGCCCTGCGGGAGCGGCCGGACCTCGCGGGCGGCGCCGTCGAGGAGCTGATGCGCTACATGAGCGTCGTGCACACCGGCTCCCGCGCGGCCCTCGAGGACGTCGAACTGGCCGGTGAGCTGGTCAGGGCCGGGGAGTCGGTGGCGTTCTCCGTGCAGGCCGCCAACCGCGACCCGGTCCGCTTCGGCGACCCGGACACCCTCGACATCCGGCGCGACGCGGTGGGCCACCTGGGGTTCGGGTACGGCGTCCACCAGTGCCTGGGGATGCAGCTGGCGCGCGTCGAGATGCGCGTGGCCTTCCCCGCCCTGTTCGCCCGGTTCCCGGACCTGCGCCTCGCGGAGCCCGCCGGGGACATCCCCCTGCGCGACGACCTGGTCATCCCCTACGGCGTGCACCGGCTGCCGGTCACCTGGTAGGCGTCTGCCGGAGCCCCCGACCGCTGGGGCTCCGGCAGTTCCGTGTCCGGGGGCGGTCAGGTCCGCGCCGTCAGGCGGCCCAGCACCTGCCGCAGCAGCCCCAGGCGCTCGGGCAGCTCCGCGTCCCCCTCGGGCCACGCCAGGTCGACCCCGGTGCGGCCGTCGAAGGTGGTGGCCACATAGCCGCCGATGGCCGCGAACTCGCCCGGGGCCACCTTCCGGCGCGAGGAGGAGTGGAAGTTGGCCAGGAGCAGGCCGTCCGGTGACCGCAGGGGCGGCACGACGCCCCAGTTCGACACGCTGACCACGGCGGGCGCCGGACCCGACGGCCGCGCCTTCGCGTGCGGCGCGGGCTGGGTGACCATGTCCAGGAGGCTGCGCTGGATGGACCCGTCGGCGAGGCCCGCCCGCAGCCGCTCGCCGAGCGCCCGGCCGAGGGCGACGGCACCGGGCCCGACGTCGTCGGCGGCCCTGAAGAGGCCGCCCCCGACGACGTTCGTCCCCTCGGTCGGGCCGACCGGGGGCGCGAGGCGGTTGCGCAGGTTCACCGTGTACCGGAACAGCAGCTCGGCGACCGGCAGGCCCCGGACCTCGGCCTCCACCAGCAGAACGGCCCCCGAAAGCAGGCCATTGAGCGTCACCTGCTCGCGATGGCCGAGCTCCGCGAGCGCCTTCGTCTCGGCCCGGGTCAGGCGGTGCTGCACCACGTGCCGGACCATCGGAACCCGCGCGGAGGCGGGCAGCTCCGTCACCGTCCTGAGCGGCGCCGCGTCCCCGTCACCGGACGCGGCCCGGTGGATGCCGCGCTCGGCAAGGAGGTCTTCGAGGGACCGGGGGTAGGGGCGGCGCGGCAGGTCCACGGGCACGCCCCGCACGACGTCGGTGTAGCAGGCCCACAGCGCCGCGAGCAGTTCGATGGAGTGGTGGGCGTCGGCGATGCTGTGGTGGGTCAGCAGCGTCACGCTCGCCTCGGCGCCGTCGCGCACCACGTTGAGCGCGCTCAGCATCCGGTACTCGTCCAACTCCACGCCGGTCAGCGGGTGGTCGGGGTCGCCCGCGCAGATCTGCACCTCGGGCGGGACGCCGGACGCCACGAACACGAGCCCGCCGTCGTCGGCTTCGAGCCGGGCGGCGAGCTGCGGATGCGCGTGGCACACCGCCGCGTAGGCGGTCCGCAGCGCGTCCGGATCCAGGGGGCCGACGGTACGCACCGTGTAGCCCACGTACATCTCCACGTCGGCATAGATTTTCTCGGTGGGTGTCAGCGCACGCTGAATTGCGGCTGTCGTCATGAAGGAATGGCCTTTCCGCCGGCGCCCTGCGGATCCGCAGCCCGGTCATCTTTGCCCACCGGCTACGGCAGGGCCATCACCAACGCGGGTAGTCCTGCGGGACGTTCCGCACGTCGACGGCCGCCCCGCCGACTACACCACCGGGCCCTACCAGGTTGGGGGATTCCGCGCGGTCACTGGGCGACTAGCCTGGCCACAGAGATTCAAGCAGCATGCGCGTGGTGCGCATCCCGTGTCTGCGGAAATTCCGCTGCTTGGTCCACGACCCCGTGTTCGCGCCCGCATATGAGCCTTTCGCGAGCCGCCGCGCATACGGGACATCACCCCGAGCGGGAGGATTCCATGAGCGACGCGATTTCCTATGAGGTGCCGTGGGCGCGGACCCATCAGTTCGATCCTCCCGCCGTGTTCGACGCGCTGCGCGCCGAACGGCCGCTCGCGCGGATGACCTATCCCGACGGTCACGAGGGTTGGCTCGCCACCGGTCACGACGTGGTGCGCAAGGTCCTCGGCGACCCGAGGTTCAGCCACAGCACGGAGATCGGGCACTTCCCGGTGACCCACCAGGGGCAGCTGGTGCCCAATCACCCGAAGATTCCCGGGATGTTCATCCACATGGACCCGCCCGACCACACGCGCTACCGGCGCCTGTTGACCGGGGAGTTCACCGTCCGCAGGGCGAGTCGGCTCAGGGCGCGGGTGGAGGCCGTGGCCGCCGAGCAGGTCGGCGTCATGCGTGCCCACGGCACGCCCGCCGACCTGGTGGAGACCTTCGCCAGGCCCCTGGTCCTGAGGGTGCTCTCCGAACTGGTCGGGCTGCCCTACGACGAACGCGAGCACTACGAGCACGCGCCGACGCTCCTGCACGACCCCGACGCGGATCCGCAGGAGGTCGCCGCCGCCTTCGAGAAGGCGGGCTCCTTCTTCGTCGAGGTCATCGAGCGCAAGCGGAAGCAGCCCGGCGACGACCTCCTCAGCCGTCTGACCGCCGACGGGGAACTGACGACGGAAGAGCTGTGCAACATCGTCGTCCTGCTGCTCTTCGCGGGCTACGAGACCACGGAAAGCGCCCTGTCCGTCGGTGTTTTCGCGCTCCTGCACCACACGGAACAACTGGCGAAGGTCCGCGCGGATCCGGCACGACTCGACGCCGCGGTCGAGGAACTCCTCCGCTATCTCACCGTCAACCAGTACCACACCTACCGGACCGCCCTCGAAGACCTCGAACTGAACGGGGAGACGGTCAAGAAGGGCGACACCGTGACGGTGTCCCTGCCCGCGGCCAACCGCGACCCCGCCAAATTCACCTGCCCCGAGAAACTGGACATCGACCGCGACACCACGGGACACGTCGCCTTCGGTTACGGAATCCACCAGTGCCTCGGCCAGAACCTGGCCCGCGTCGAACTGCGCGCCGGTCTCGCGGCCCTCCTCGGGGAGTTTCCCGGTCTGCGCCTCGCCGTCGCGACGGACGAGGTGCCGCTCCGGCTCAAGGGGTCCGTCTTCGCCGTGAAGAGCCTTCCTGTCTCTTGGTGAGCCTTTCTCCCTCTCCGAAAGGAACCGCGGCATCGTGCGCACCGACCTCATCAAGCCGCTGCCCGTCGTACTCGTGGAGAACGCGGCCCGGTTTCCCGACAAGGCGGCTTTCGAGGACGACCGGCGGGCGGTCACCCACGGCGACCTGGAGGCGCGGACGCGCAGGCTGGCCGGACACCTCGCCGCGCTCGGTGTGGCACGCGGCGACCGGGTGGCCCTCTGCCTCGGCAACACCGTGGCCACGGTGGAGAGTTACCTCGCGGTCGTGCGCGCCGGTGCCATCGGGGTGCCGCTCAACCCGGCCTCGGCCCTGGCCGAACTGGAGTACGCACTCGCCGACAGCGGCGCCACCGCGGTCATCACCGACCCCGCGCGGGCACGGCGGCTGCGGAGCTCACCGGCCATGGCGCCCGCCACCACGCTCCTGGTGACGGGCGAGGAGCCCGAGGCCGTCGAGGGGCCGGGCGCGCACGCGTACGACCGGCTCGCCGTCACCGAGCCGACCGAGCCCGCCCGCGACGACCTCGGCCTCGACGACGTGGCCTGGATGTTCTACACCTCCGGGACCACGGGGCGCCCCAAGGGCGTCCTGTCGACCCAGCGCAACTGCCTCTGGTCCGTGGCCTCCTGCTATGTGCCGATACCCGGACTGACGCACGAGGACCGGGTGCTGTGGCCGCTCCCGCTGTTCCACAGCCTCTCCCACATCGCGTGCGTCCTGTCCGTCACCGCGGTCGGCGCCACCGCCCGGCTCCTGGACGGCGCCTCCGCGGACGACGTGATCAAGGCGCTCCGCGAGGACGGCACGACGTTCCTCGCCGGGGTGCCCACCACCTACCACCACCTGGTGACCGCAGCCCGGCAGCACGGCTTCTCCGCGCCCGCCCTGCGGATCGGCCTGGTCGGCGGCGCCGTCACCGGGCCCGGACTGCGCCGGGACTTCGAGGACACCTTCGGCGTCCCGCTGGTCGACGCCTACGGCAGCACCGAGACGTGCGGGGCCATCACCATCAACCCGCCCGACGGCGCCCGGGTCGACGGGTCCTGCGGCCTGCCCGTGCCGGGCGTCGGGGTCCGCGTCGTCGACCCCGACACGGGCCGCGACGTCCCCGTCGGGCAGGAGGGCGAGGTGTGGGTCAGCGGGCCGAACGTCATGGTCGGCTACCACAACAGCCCCGACGCGACCGCCGAGGCGCTGCGCGACGGCTGGTACCGGACCGGGGACCTCGCCCGGCGCGACGACGCCGGGTACGTCACCATCCGCGGCCGCATCAAGGAACTCGTCATCCGGGGCGGGGAGAACATCCACCCCGAGGAGGTCGAGGCGGTCCTGCGCACCGTCGAGGGCGTCGCCGACGCGGCCGTCTCCGGCGCGCCCCACCGCACGCTCGGCGAGGTGCCCGTCGCCTACGTGGTCCCCGGCCCCTCCGGCTTCGACACGGCCGCGCTGATCGACCGCTGCCGCGCACAGCTCTCCGCGTACAAGGTGCCGGAGCGCGTCCACGAGGTCACCGCCATCCCCCGGACCGCCTCGGGCAAGACGCGGCGGCGCCTCCTGGCCGACCGGCCGAGCAGGCTGCGGTACGCGGCGAGCGGCCACCACGACGGGCTCCTGAGCTTGGACTGGGCTCCGGTGACGCCACCGGCGGACCCCCACCCCCCGGCCCGGACGTGGGCCGTGGCCGGACCCTCGGCGGCCGGGCTCGCCACGGCCCTGCGCGCCGCGGGCGCCGACGCACGGCACTACCCGGACCTGGCGGCGGTCCGGGCCGCGGTGGCCGCCGGGGACGCGGTCCCCGAGGTCACGGTCGTCGTACCGCCGTCACGGACCGGCGGCACCCGGCCCGCGGACCAGGCGGGCCCTCCGGACGCGGGGCACGCGGCCGTCGCGCGGGAGTCGCTCGCCGAGGGCCGCGGCGCCGCCCGGCAACTGGACGGACAGCTGCGGGCCTGGCTGGCACGGCCGGAGCAGGCGGCGGCCCGCCTCGTGGTGCTCACCCGCGCGGCCCTCGCGGCCACCGGACGGGACGGGGCGCGGGACCTGGCGGAAGCGCCCCTCTGGGCCGTCGCCCGGTCCCTCCAGGAAGAGGGCGCGGGCTCGCTCACCCTCCTCGACCGCGACGCGGACGCGGCCCCGGAGACCCTGTTCGCCGCGCTCGCCGTCAACGAGCCGCGGATCGCGGTGCGTTCGGGCACCCTGCTGGCCCCGCGACCGAGCCGATTGCCCGTGGACGACGTGCCCGGCGTAGCCGCCTGGCCGGGAGCCACCGGCACGGTGGTGGTCACCGGGGCGGACACGGAGCACGGCACGACACTCGCGCACCGGCTCGCCACGGTCCACCAGGTGGAGAACCTGCTGCTCGTCGACGCCCCCGCAGGTACGTCAACCGACCCCGCCCCGGCCCCCACGGGTACGGACGCCGTCCGCGTGGCCGCCGACGGGCGCGATCCGGAGCCGCTGCGGGCCGCCCTCGCCGGTCTGCGGCGACCGGTGAGCGCGGTGGTGCACGCCGCCGACGACCCCGAACTCGCCCTGTTCCTCGATGAGATGACCGCCGAGTCGGGAGCCGTCTCCTTCGTCGCGGTGTCCGGCGCGGCCGCCCTGGTGGGTTGGCCCGGCACTCCCGACGCGGCCGTCGGCGAAGCCCTGACCGAAGCGGTGGTGCGGAACCGGCGGCTGCGGGGCCTGCCCGGCACGTTCCTCGCGCGGGTCGGCGAGCCCGGCGCCGCGAGCTCGGCGGACGAGGAGACGGGGTGGGCGCGCGCCGCGTTCCTCACCGCGTTCGACCTCGCCCTGACGACGAACCCGGCGACGCTCCTGACCCTTGACCCGAGCGCACCGCCCGACGTGCGCCGACTCCCCGCGCCCCTCGCGGACTTGGCGGGGCACGAGCAGGCGCCGCCCCGGCGGCGCGAGCCCGACGCGGCCGTCACGGCGGCGCTGCGCGACCGCCTGACCGCGCTGGACGAGCGTGCGCAACGGGCGCTCCTGGAGGACCTGGTCCGTACGCGGACCGCCGCCGTGCTGCACCGGTCGGGGCCCGAACCGATACCGGCCGACCGGGCCTTCCGCGACCTGGGCCTCACCTCGATGGCCGTCGTCGAACTGCGCAACCGGCTGACGGAGAGCACCGGCCTGCCCCTGCCCACCACCGTCGTCTTCGACCACCCCACCCCGGAGGCGCTGGCCGCCCGGCTGCGTGCCGAGCTCCTCGGCGTCACCCAGCCGGTGACCGAGGCGGCGCGGGCGGCCGACCCCGGCGAACCCCTCGCGATCGTGGGGATGGCGTGCCGGTTGCCGGGCGGGGTGACCGGCCCCGAGGACCTGTGGCGCCTGGTGTCCCAGGGCCGCGACGCGGTGTCGGGCTTTCCCGAGGACCGGGGCTGGGACCTGGAGGGCCTCTTCGACCCGGACCCGGACCGCGCGGGCACGTCGTACACCGACCAGGGCGGATTCCTCCACGAGGCCGGTCTCTTCGACGCGGGGTTCTTCGGCATCTCCCCGCGCGAGGCCACGGCGATGGACCCGCAGCAGCGGCTGCTCCTGGAAGTGTCCTGGGAGGCCCTGGAGCGGGCGGGCATCGACCCGGGCTCGCTGAAGGGCGCCGACGTCGGCGTGTACTCCGGCGTGTTCGGCCAGGGCTACGGGGCGACCGGCACCGGAGCCGTCGCACCCGAGGCGGAGGGCTTCGCCAGCACGGGCTCGGCGGGCAGCGTCGCGTCGGGCCGGGTGTCGTACGTGCTCGGTTTCGAGGGCCCGGCGGTCACGGTGGACACGGCGTGCTCGTCGTCGCTGGTGGCGACGCACTTGGCGGCGCAGGCGCTGCGGCAGGGCGAGTGCTCGATGGCCCTGGCCGGAGGCGCGACCGTGATGGCCACGCCCGGCACCTTCGTGGAGTTCTCCCGGCAGCGGGCCCTGGCCCCCGACGGCCGGTGCAAGGCCTTCTCCTCCACGGCCGACGGCACCGGCTGGGCCGAGGGCGTGGGCGTCGTGGTCCTTGAGCGCCTGTCCGTCGCGCGCGAACGCGGCCACCGGGTGCTCGCGGTCATCCGGGGCAGCGCGGTCAACCAGGACGGCGCCTCCAACGGCCTCACCGCCCCCAACGGCCTCTCACAGCAGCGCGTGATCCGCAAGGCGCTCGCCAGCGCCGGGCTGGCCTCGTCCGACGTGGACGCGGTCGAGGCCCACGGCACCGGGACGGCCCTGGGTGACCCGATCGAGGCGCAGGCCTTGCTCGCGACGTACGGGCAGGGCAGGGATCCGGAACGGCCGCTGTGGCTGGGCTCGTTGAAGTCGAACATCGGTCATGCGCAGGCCGCCGCCGGTGTGGCCGGTGTGATCAAGATGGTCCAGGCGCTGCGGCACGGGCTCCTCCCGGCCACCCTCCACGTGGACGCGCCCACACCCCAAGTCGACTGGTCCCTGGGCGCGGTGGAGCTCCTGACGGAGGCACGGGACTGGCCGCGCGCCGGGCGCCCGCGCCGGGCGGGCGTGTCGTCCTTCGGCGTGAGCGGCACGAATGCCCATCTGATCCTGGAGGAGGCGCCCGAGGAGCCGGTCGCGGAGGAGCCGGTGCCGGTGGGTGTGGTGCCGTTGGTGGTGTCGGCGCGGAGCCGGGCTTCGCTGGCGGGGCAGGCCGGGCGTCTTGCGTCGTACGTGGCGTCGGGTGCTGGCGCTTCGTTGGCGGGTGTGGCCGGGGCGTTGGTTTCCGGTCGAGCCGTGCTGGGTGAGCGCGCGGTGGTGGTGGCGGGCTCGGGCGAGGAGGCGCTGGCCGGGTTGCGGGCCCTGGCACGTGGCGAGCACGCGGCGGGTCTGGTGACCGGTACGGGCACGCCGGGCAGGGTCGTGTGGGTGTTCCCGGGGCAGGGGTCGCAGTGGGTGGGGATGGGTCGTGAACTCCTCGATGCTTCGCCGGTGTTCGCGGAGCGGGTGGGGGAGTGTGCGGCGGCGTTGGGGCCGTGGGTGGACTGGTCGCTTGTCGACGTACTACGGGGTGAGGCTGAGCCCGAGTTCCTTGAGCGGGTGGATGTGGTGCAGCCCGCGAGTTTCGCGGTGATGGTCGGTTTGGCTGCGGTGTGGGAGTCCGTTGGGGTTCGGCCGGATGCGGTGCTTGGTCACTCGCAGGGGGAGATCGCGGCGGCGTGTGTGGCGGGGGCGTTGTCGCTTGAGGATGCGGTGCGGGTGGTGGCGTTGCGGAGTCGGGCCATCGCTCGCGAGCTGGCCGGGCGTGGGGGCATGGCTTCGGTTGCCCTGGGTGAGGCGGAGGTGGCGGGGCGGCTGGATCCCTGGGCAGGTCGGGTGGAGGTCGCGGCCGTCAACGGGCCCTCGTCCGTGGTGGTCGCGGGTGACGCCGAAGCCTTGGACGAGGTACTGGAGGCCCTGTCCGGTGACGGCATCCGCACCCGCCGCGTGGCGGTGGACTACGCCTCCCACACCCGCCACGTAGAGGACATCGAGGACGTGCTCGCCGAAGCACTGGCAGGTGTGGACGCGAAGGCCCCGGTGGTGCCGTTCTACTCGACCGTGACCGGTGGCTGGGTGGAGGAGGCCGGGGTCCTGGACGGCGCGTACTGGTACCGCAACCTACGCGGTCAGGTGCGGTTCGGTCCGGCCGTGGCCGACCTTCTCGCGCAGGGCCACGGCGTGTTCGTAGAGGTCAGCGCCCATCCCGTACTCGTACAGCCGGTCGCTGAGGCCGTGGGTGCTGACGTGGTGGTGACCGGGTCGCTGCGCCGGGGCGAGGGTGGTCTGCGGCGGCTGCTGGCGTCGATGGCTGAGTTGTTCGTGCGGGGTGTGGCTGTCGACTGGCGTGGCGTGCTGCCCGCGTCGGGGTCGGTGCCCGTGGAGTTGCCGACGTACGCCTTCGACCACCAGCACTACTGGCTGAAGCCGGTCGCGGAGGCCACCGACGCGGCCTCGCTGGGGCAGACCGCGGGGGACCATCCACTCCTTGGCGCGGTCGTCGCCATGCCGGACTCCGGTGGGCTCATGGCCACATCGCGGTGGTCGCTCCGGTCGCAGCCGTGGCTCGGGGACCACCTGGTGGGTGACGTGGCCGTGGTGCCGAACGCCGCCCTGGTCGAGGTGGCCGTCCGGCTCGGTGACCTCCTCGCGAGCCCCGCACTCGACGAACTCACCATCGACGAGCCCGTGGTGCTGCCGCGCCGTGGCAGCCGCGGCGTCCAGGTCGTCGTCGGTGAGCCGGACGAGGCGGGACGGCGGCCGGTGGAGGTCTACTCCCGCGCCGGGGACGCCCCGCTGGCCGCGCGCTGGACCCGGCACGCCCGCGGCACGCTGTCGCACGGCACGACGACCGAGGTGACACCCTCGCGGACCGGGCCCGCGACCGAGGTCGCTCTGGACGGTGCCGCCCTGCGCGAAGCGGGCCGTTACGGTATGCACCCCGCGCTCCTCGACGCCGCCGTCCGCACGGTCGTCCCCGACGGCATGGTGGCGTCGGTGTGGACCGGGGTGACCCTGCTGGCGTCGGGCGCCACCACGCTCCACGTACGAGCGGGCGAGACGTCGCCGGACGGCACCGGGCTGCGGCTGACCGACCCCGCGGGGCAGCCCGTCATGACCGTCACGTCCGTACGCGGGGCCGCGTTCACCCCCGAACAGGCGGGTGGCGTCGATGAGGTGGCGCACGACGCGCTGTTCCGCGTCGACTGGGCGGAGCTGACGCTGCCCGCCGTGGACCGGGCGCTCGACGCGGTGACCGTCGCGGATGCCGAGGACGTCGGTGCCTGCGCGGGGCCGGGCACGTCGGTCCCCGAGGTCCTGGTGTACGAAGCCGTGCGCGCGACCGCCGACCCCCGGCCTGCGGTCAACGCGGCCCTGGCCGTGCTCCAGGCCTGGCTCGCGGAGCCCGCGCTCGCGGGGACCCGGCTCGCCGTCGTCACCGGGGACCGTACGGAACTCGGCGCGGCCGCGGTGTGGGGTCTGGTGCGCTCGGCGCAGTCGGAGCATCCGGGCCGGATCGTCCTCGTGGAGCTCGACGCGGACTCCCGGCCCGCGCTGCCCGCCGCGCTGCTGAGCGGCGAACCGCAGCTGAGGGTGTACGGCGGAGCCGCGGCGGTGCCCAGGCTCGCCCGGGTGGACGTACCGGAGCCCGGCGCCGGGCGGCGGCCCCGCCCGCTCGACCCCGAAGGCACCGTCCTGATCACCGGCGGCACCGGAACGCTCGGCGCCACCACCGCGCGGCACCTGGTCGCCGCGCACGGCATCCGCCACCTGGTCCTCGCCAGCCGCCGGGGCGCGGCGCCGGAGCTGCGGGAAGAGCTGGCCGGGATGGGGGCGTCCGTCACCGTCGCCGCCTGCGACACCGCGGACCGGGCCCAGGTGGCGGAGCTGCTGCGGGCGATACCGGCCGCGCGTCCGCTCACCGCCGTGGTGCACGCCGCCGGTGTCCTGGACGACGGGGTGCTCACCGAGCTGACCCCGGAACGCGTCGACACCGTGCTGCGGCCGAAGACGGACGCCGCGCTGCACCTGCACGAGCTGACCCGGGACCTGGACCTCGCCGCGTTCGTCCTGTTCTCCTCGGCGGCGGGCATACTCGGCAACCCGGGGCAGGCCAACTACGCCGCCGCCAACGCCGCCCTGGACGCCCTGGCGTGCCAACGGCGCCGGGCGGGCCTGCCGGGGGTGTCCCTGGCCTGGGGCTACTGGGCGACGGCCAGCGGCATGACCGCGCACCTGGGCGCCGCCGACCTGCGGCGCAACCAGCGCATCGGCATGGCGGGCCTGTCCGCCGCCGATGGCATGGCCCTGCTGGACGCCGCCCTGCGCACCGACGCGGACGACCCGCTGGTCGCGGCGAGGTTCGACATCGCCGCGCTGCGCACGGCCGCGGCCGCGGGGCCGCTGCCCCCGTTGCTGCGCGGCCTCGCCCCGCGACCGCGCCCCACGGCCGGGGCGTCGGCCCCCGCCGGGCCCGCGTCGCTGCGGGAACGCGTCGCCGCCCTGGGCGCCACCGAGCGGACCGAGGCCCTGGTCGACCTGGTGCGCGGGCACGCCGCCGAGGTGCTCGGGCACACCACCGCCGACGCCGTACGGGCCGACCGGACGTTCAAGGAGGCCGGGTTCGACTCGCTGACGGCGGTGGAGCTGCGGAACCGGCTCGCCGCCGCGACCGGGCTCGCCCTCTCCCCGGCCATGGTCTTCGACTACCCGAAGCCGACCGCGCTCGCCGGGCACCTGGCGGCCGAACTCCTCGGCGTACCGCAGGAGCATCCGGCCGAGCCCGCCGCGCCCGCCCGCACGGCCGACGAACCGATCGCGATCGTGGCGATGGCGTGCCGCTTCCCCGCCGGTGCGCACAGCCCGGAGGACCTCTGGCGCGTGGTGGCCGAAGGGACCGACGCGGTCACCGAGTTCCCCGACGACCGCGGCTGGGACACCGACCGGCTCTTCCACCCCGACCCCGACCACGCGGGCACCACCTACGTGCGCCACGGCGCCTTCCTCGACGACGCCGCCGGGTTCGACGCCGCCTTCTTCGGCATCTCGCCGAACGAAGCCCTCGCCATGGACCCGCAGCAGCGACTGCTCCTCGAAACGTCCTGGGAGGCGTTCGAGCGGGCCGCGATCGACCCGGCCACCCTGGCCGGGCAGGACGTCGGCGTCTTCGTCGGCGTCAACAGCCACGACTACAGCGTGCGGCTGCACCAGGCATCCGGTGCCCCCGGCATCGAGGGCCTGCGGCTCACCGGCGGCTCGGGCAGCGTCGCCTCCGGCCGCGTCGCCTACCACTACGGCTTCGAGGGCCCCGCCATCACCGTCGACACGGCCTGCTCCTCCTCCCTGGTGGCCCTGCACCTGGCGGCGCAGGCGCTGCACCGGGGCGAGTGCTCCATGGCCCTGGCCGGTGGCGTGATGGTGATGGGCACCGTGGAGACGTTCGTGGAGTTCTCCCGGCAGCGCGGGCTCGCCCCCGACGGCCGGTGCAAGGCCTTCGCGGACGGCGCCGACGGCACCGGCTGGTCCGAGGGCGCGGGGCTGCTCCTCGTGGAGCGCCTCTCGGACGCCCGCCGCCGGGGCCACCGGGTCCTCGCCGTCGTCCGCGGCTCCGCCGTCAACCAGGACGGCGCGTCCAACGGCCTGACGGCGCCCAACGGCCCCGCGCAGCAGCGCGTGATCCGCCAGGCCCTCGCCCACGCGGGCCTCACCACGTCGGACGTGGACGCCGTGGAGGCCCACGGCACGGGCACGACCCTCGGCGACCCGATCGAGGCGCAGGCACTGCTCGCGACGTACGGGCGGGACCGGCCCGCCGGACGGCCGCTGTGGCTCGGGTCCGTGAAGTCGAACATCGGGCACACCCAGGCGGCGGCGGGCGTCGCCGGTGTGATCAAGATGGTCATGGCCATGCGCCACGGCACGCTCCCCAGGACGCTGCACGTGGACCGCCCCTCGTCCCGCGTCGACTGGTCCGCGGGCGCGGTGGAGCTCCTGACCGAGGCCCGGGCGTGGCCGCGCGAGGGCCGTCCGCGCCGGGCCGGGGTGTCGTCCTTCGGCATCGGCGGCACCAACGCGCACGTCGTCCTGGAGGAGGCCCCGGAGCAGGAGGCCCCGGAGCAGGAGGCCCCCGGCCGAGCGACCCTTCACCAGGAGGCCCCCGACCACTTGGCGGCCGTCGAGCCCGAGCCTCAGCCCGGCGCCCCGGCCCTGGTCCCGCTGCCCGTGTCGGCCCGCACCCCCGCCGGGCTGCGCGGCCAGGCCGACCGGCTCGCCCGCTTCCTCGACGACCGGCCTGACGTACGCCTCGCGGATGCGGCGCACGCCCTCGCCACCACGCGCGCCCGGCTCGACCACCGCGCCGTCGTCCTGGCGTCCGACCGGGGACAGGCCGGTGCGGAGCTGCGCGCCTTCGGCAGGGGCGAGGAGAGCCCCGCCGTGGTCTCCGGCACCCCCGTCCCGGGCAAACTCGCCGTCCTCTTCACCGGGCAGGGCAGCCAGTGGCCCGGCATGGGCCGCGAACTCGCCGCGGCGCACCCCGTCTTCCGCGACGCCTTCGCCGCCGCGTGCGCCGCCGTGGAGGCGCACCTGGGCGGGCACACGGAACGCCCGCTGCGCGAGGTGGTGTTCGCCGCACCCGGGGCGCCCGGCAGCGAACTGCTCGGCCGGACCCTGTACACGCAGGCCGCCCTGTTCGCCCTGGAGACGGCGCTGTTCCGGCTCTTCGAGTCCTGGGGGGTACGGCCGGACCTCCTCGCGGGACACTCGATCGGGGAGATCACCGCCGCGCACGTCTCCGGAGTCCTCGACCTGGCCGACGCGGGCGAACTCGTCGCCGCGCGCGGCCGGTTGATGCAGGCACTCCCCGCCGGCGGCGCGATGGTCGCCGTCCGGGCGACCGAGGCCGACGTCGAGCCGCTGCTCGCCCGGGCGCGGGGCGCGGTCTGCGTCGCCGCGGTGAACGGCCCCGACGCCCTGGTGCTCTCCGGCACCGAGGACGCCGTCCTGGCCCTCGCCGACGACCTGGCGCGCCAGGGGCGCAAGACGCGACGGCTCCCGGTCGGCCACGCCTTCCACTCCCCGCTCATGGAGCCCATGCTCGACGCGTTCCGCACGGTCGCGGAGCGCCTGTCGTACCGCACCGGCGACCTTCCCGTCGTCTCCACGCTGACCGGCGCCCTCGCCCGGGACGGACGGCTCGCCACCCCCGGCTACTGGGTCGACCAGGTGCGCGGCACCGTACGGTTCGGCGACGCCGTCACCGCGCTCGGCGGCCTCGGGGCGACGACGTTCCTCGAACTGGGCCCGGGCGGGGCCCTCGCCGCGATGGCCCTCGGCTCCCTCGGCGCGCCGGAGCAGAGCTGCGTCGCCACCCTGCGCAAGGACGGCGCGGAGGCCACCGACGTCCTGACCGCGCTCGCCGAACTCCACGTGCGCGGCACGGCCGTGGACTGGACGTCCGTCCTCGCACCCCCGACCACGGCGGCCGGAGCCGACCTGCCCACCTACGCCTTCCAGCACCAGCGGTACTGGATCGAGCCCGACCCCACCGCACCGGCAGGGGCGGAGGCGCTCGGCGCCACCGGCGCCCGGCACCCGCTGCTCGGCACCGTCATCGACGTGCCGGGCGACGACGGCGGCAGCGGCGGCGTCGTGCTCACCGGGCGGCTCGCACCCCACGGCCCGGGCCGCCTCCCCGGCCTGACGGCCGCCGACGGCACCACCGCGATCCCGGCCGCCGTCCTCCTGGACATGCTCGTCCGGGCCGGTGACGAGGTGGGCTGCGGCAGCCTCGAACAGATCGAGGTCGACGAGCCGTTGACGGTGCCGGGGCGCGGCCACACCCACGTACGGGTGTCCGTGGCGGCCCCGGCGCCCGACGGCCGCCGCCGCGCCACCGTCCACGGCCGCCCCGCGGGCCCGGAGCAAGGGCCCTGGACGTGCCACGCCCGAGCCGTCCTCGTCCCCGGAACCCCGCGCCCGGCCTTCGACCTGCGGACCTGGCAGCCGCCCGAGGACACCCCCGGGGAGCGCGGGTGGCGGCAGGGCGACCACACCTGTGCCGAGATCGCCCTCCCGGACGAACTGGCCGATGAATCACGCCAATTCACTCTCCACCCCGTGCTCATCGACACCGCGCTGCGCGTCCTGGCCGCGCGTACGGGAGCGGACCCGACGGCGAACGCCGCCGATCTGGCCGCCTGCGCCGGACTCGCGGTGTACGCGGAGGGCGCCGCCTCGCTGCGGCTGCGGATCACACCGGGGCGGGACGGCCGCCACCTGCTGGAGCTCGCGGACCCGGACGGTGAACCCGTCGCGTCCCTGGGCCCGTTGAGCCTGACCGGCCCGGCCGGGCACGGCGGGGCCCCCGCCGCCGCGCGCGAAGTCGCCGCCGACGTGCCGACGGCGACCGGGGCCGTCCCCCGTCGCGCGGCCGCGCGACGGGACGGTACGGGAGACGCCCTCGCCGACCGGCTGGCCGGGCTCTCCGCCGCGGAGCAGCACCGCGTGGTCCTCGACCTGGTCCAGGAGAGCACCGCGGTCGTCCTCGGCCACCGCGCCCGGGACCGCTTCGACTTCGACGCGGAGCAGCCCTTCAAGAACCTCGGCTTCGACTCCCTCGGCGCGGTCAAGCTCCGCAACCGCCTGCGCGACTTCACCGGCGTGGAGCTGCCCAGCACCCTGGTCTTCGACCACCCGACCCCCGCCCTCCTCGCGGCCCACCTGCGGGCCGAACTCCTCGGCGAGCAGCCCGACCCGCCTGCCCCGGCCCCGGCAGTGACCGCCGACGAGCCCATCGCGATCGTCGCGATGAGCAGCCGACTGCCGGGCGGAGCGGACAGCCCCGAGGAGCTGTGGACGCTGCTCGTGGAGGGCAGGGACGCGATCTCCGGCTTCCCGGTGGACCGCGACTGGGACCTGGACGGGCTGTACCACCCGGACCCGAGCCACTCGGGCACGAGCTACACGCGCTCCGGCGGCTTCCTCCACGAGGCGGCACGGTTCGACGCCGGGCTCTTCGGCATCTCCCCGCGCGAGGCCCTCGCCATGGACCCGCAGCAGCGGCTGCTCCTCGAAACCTCCTGGGAGGCCCTGGAGCGGGCGGGCGTCGACCCGCTGTCGGCCCGGGGCAGCGACATCGGCGTCTTCACCGGAATCGTCCACCACGACTACGTGACCCGGCTCCACCAGGTGCCCGAGGACGTGCAGGGCTACCTCATGACCGGTACGGCGGCGAGCGTGGCCTCGGGCCGCGTGTCGTACGTCTTCGGCTTCGAGGGCCCGGCCGTCACCGTGGACACCGCCTGCTCCTCCTCCCTGGTCGCGATGCACCTGGCGGCGCAGGCGCTGCGGCAGGGTGAGTGCTCGATGGCCCTGGCCGGGGGCGCGACCGTGATGGCGAGCCCGGACGCCTTCCTGGAGTTCTCCCGGCAGCGCGGCCTGTCCGCCGACGGCCGGTGCAAGGCCTTCTCCTCCACCGCCGACGGCACCGGCTGGTCCGAGGGCGTGGGCGTCGTCGTACTGGAACGCCTCTCCGTCGCCCGGGAACGCGGCCACCAGGTCCTCGCCGTCATCCGGGGCAGCGCGGTCAACCAGGACGGCGCGTCCAATGGCCTCACCGCCCCCAACGGCCCCTCACAGCAGCGCGTGATCCGCCGCGCCCTCGACACGGCGGGACTCACCCCCGCGGACGTGGACGCCGTGGAGGCCCACGGGACCGGGACGGCCCTGGGCGACCCGATCGAGGCCCACGCCCTCCTCGCGACGTACGGACAGGGCCGCGACGCCGAACAGCCGCTGTGGCTCGGCTCGTTGAAGTCGAACATCGGCCACACCCAGGCCGCCGCGGGTGTCGCCGGTGTCATCAAGATGGTCATGGCCATGCGCCACGGGACGCTCCCCAGGACGCTGCACGTGGACGAGCCCACGCCGCAGGTCGACTGGTCGGCGGGCGCGGTCGAGCTCCTCACCGAGGCCAGGGACTGGCCGCGCGACGGGCGTCCGCGCCGGGCCGGGATCTCCGCCTTCGGCGCCAGTGGCACGAACGCCCATCTGATCCTGGAGGAAGCCCCCGCCGAGGAGGAGCGGCCCGCCCCCGAGCCGACGGGCGTGGTCCCGCTGGTGGTGTCGGCGCGCGGCGCCGGATCGCTGGCGGGCCAGGCCGGTCGCCTCGCGTCGTACGTGGAGTCCGGTGCCGCCGGGGTGCCCCTCGCGGGCGTGGCCACAGCACTGGCGTCGGGCCGTGCCGCCCTGGCCGAACGCGCCGTGGTGCTGGCCGACGCGCCCGCCGAGGCCCTGTCGGGGCTGCATGCGCTGGCCCGGGGCGAAGGCGGACCGAACGTGGTGACCGGCAGCGCGACCGGCCCGGGCGCCCTCGGCAAGGTCGTGCTGGTGTTCCCGGGACAGGGGTCGCAGTGGGTCGGGATGGGGCGTGAACTCCTGGACTCGTCACCGGTGTTCGGGGAGCGGGTGGGGGAGTGTGCGGCGGCGTTGGAGCCGTGGGTGGACTGGTCACTTGTCGACGTACTACGGGGGGAGGTGGATCCCGAGTTCCTTGAGCGGGTGGATGTGGTGCAGCCCGCCAGCTTCGCCGTGATGGTGGGCTTGGCGGCGGTGTGGGCGTCCGTGGGCGTGGAGCCGGACGCGGTCCTCGGTCACTCGCAGGGGGAGATCGCCGCCGCGTGTGTGGCCGGGGCGCTGTCCCTCGACGACGCGGCCCGTGTGGTGGCCGTGCGCAGCCAGGCCATCGCCACGGAGCTCGCCGGACGGGGCGGCATGGCGTCCGTCGCGCTCGGCGAGGAGGACGCGGCCGCACGCCTGGAGCGGTGGGCCGGTCGCGTCGAGGTGGCCGCCGTGAACAGCCCGTCCTCCGTCGTCGTCGCCGGTGACGCCCGAGCCCTGGACGAGGCCCTGGCGGCACTCGACGCCGACGGCGTCCGCACCCGGCGCGTGGCCGTGGACTACGCCTCGCACTCCCGCCACGTAGAGGACATCCAGGGTGCGCTAGCCGAAGCACTGGCAGGAGTGAGCGCGAAGGCCCCGACAGTGCCGTTCTACTCCACCGTCACCGGCGGCTGGGTGACGGACGCCGAGGTCCTGGACGGCGCGTACTGGTACCGGAACCTGCGCGGGCAGGTGCGGTTCGCACCCGCCGTGGCCGAGCTGCTGCGGCAGGGGCACGGCGTGTTCGTGGAGGCCAGCGCCCACCCGGTCCTCGTGCAGCCCGTCACCGAGGCCGTCGAGAGCGCCGACGCCGCAGCGGTGGTGACCGGGTCGCTGCGCCGCGAGGACGGCGGCCCGCGGCGGCTCCTCGCGTCGATGGCCGAGCTGTTCGTGCGGGGCGTGGCCGTCGACTGGTCGGCCGTGCTGCCCGCCGGGGCCGCGGCCGCGGCCCGGTCGGCGCGCGCGGACCTGCCGACGTACGCCTTCGACCACCAGCACTACTGGCTGCGCGAGGCCGCCGCCGACGACGACACCGCCGACGCGGCCGAGGGCGCGGACGCCGACTTCTGGGCCGCGGTCGAACACGCCGACGTGGACTCCCTCGGCGCCCTGCTCGACACGGCGGCGACCGACCAGCTCGGTGCCCTGAACACCCTCGTGCCCGTACTCGCCGAGTGGCGCGGGAAGCGCCGCCGGATGTCGACCGCCGAGAAGCTGCGCTACCACGTCACCTGGCGGCCGCTCGCCCACGAACCCGCGGGCGTGCCCGGCGGCCGGTGGCTGGTCGTCGTACCGTCCGGACGCACCGAGGACAGCGGTACCGACGCGCTCCTGGCGGAACTGACCGGCCTCGGGTTCGCCACGCTGCTCTTGGAGGTCGGCGCGGCCGACGGCACCCGCGAACGGCTCGCCGAGCGGCTGGGCGCGCTCCTCGCCGAGCACGACGTGGCCGGTGTGCTCTCGCTGCTCGCCCTGGACCGCGGCGCGCGCGGCGGCCCGCAGGACCCGACCGCCGTCACCGCCGCGGCGCTCGCGCTGATCCAGGCCCTGGGGGACACCGGCGCGACACCGCCGCTGTGGTGCCTGACCCGGGGCGCGGTGAACATCGGCATCCACGACACCCTCACCTCACCCGCGCAGGCGGCGCTGTGGGGCCTTGGCCGCGCCGCCGCGCTCGAACGGCCCGACCGGTGGGGCGGCCTGATCGACCTGCCCGCCGTGACCGACCCGCGCACGGCCCGGCAGCTGCTCGGCGTGCTGAACTCCGCCGCCGGAGAGGACCAGCTCGCGGTCCGGCGGTCGGGCGCGTACGCGCGCAGGCTGGTCCGCAAGGCCGCGCCGGACACCGTCGGCGACAGCGGCTGGCAGCCCCGGGGCACGGTCCTGGTCACCGGGGGCGCCGAAGGCCTCGGCAGGCACGTCTCCCTGTGGCTCGCGCTCACCGGCGTCGAACGGCTCCTCGTCACCACCACCGCGCACGCGCCCGCCGGAAGCGTGGCCGAACTGCGCGCCGAACTCGCAGGACTCCACCTCCGTACGGAGGTGGAGTCCTGCGCCGACACCGACCGGGACGCCCTCGCCCGCCTCACGGCCGCGCGGGACCCTCAGCGGCCCCTCACGGCCGTCGTGCACGCGGCCGACCTCACCTGGACCAGCGCCGTCGACGACACCGGCGCGCACGACCTCGCCGAGGTGTTCGCGGCCAAGGCGGACACGGCGGTGTGGCTCGACGAACTGTTCCAGGACACGCCGCTCGACGCCTTCGTCGTCTTCTCCTCCATCGCCGGGGTGTGGGGCGGTGGCGGTCAAGGACCCTCCGGCGCGGCCAACGCCGTCCTCGACGCCCTGGTCGAATGGCGCCGCGCCCGGGGCCTGCGGGCCACCTCGATCGCCTGGGGCGCCCTCGACCGGATCGGCGTCGGCATGGACGAGGCGGCCCTCGCCCAGCTGCGCCGCCGCGGCGTCCTGCCCATGGCGCCGCAGCTGGCCGTGACGGCCATGGCGCAGGCGGTGCGGGGCAACGAGAAGTCCGTGACGGTGGCCGACATGGACTGGGCCGCCTTCGTCCCCGCCTTCACCTCGGTACGCCCCAGCCCGCTCCTCGCCGACCTGCCCGAGGCGCAGGCGGTGCTCCAGGCCGCGGGGGACGACGGCGAGGACAGCGGCACCGCCGCGACCCTCGCGGACTCCCTGCGGGCGGTCTCCGACACCGAGCAGAACCGCCTCCTGCTGCGCCTGGTCCGCGGCCACGCCTCGACGGTCCTCGGCCACGGCGGCGCGGAGGGCATCGGCCCGCGCCAGGCGTTCCAGGACGTCGGCTTCGACTCGCTGGCCGCCGTGAACCTGCGCAACAGCCTCCACGCGGCCACCGGGCTCCGCCTGCCCGCCACCCTGATCTTCGACTACCCCACCCCGGAGGCGCTGGTCGGCCATCTGCGCACCGAACTCCTCCGGGAGCCCGACGACGGCCTCGCCGGACGGGAGGACGACCTCAGGCGGGTCCTCGCGTCCGTGCCGCTGGCCCGGTTCAAGGAGGCCGGGGTGCTCGACGCCCTCCTCGGCCTCGCCGAAGCCGGGGCCGAGGCCGAGGCCGACGTGACCGCGGACGCGGAGACGACCGCCGCCGACGCCGAACTGATCGACGCGATGGACGTCGCCGGTCTGGTGCGACGGGCCCTGGGCAAGACGAGCTGACCACCTGTGAACGAGTCCCGGAAGGATGGCTATGTCGGCGCCAGACGAGCAGGTCATCGAGGCACTGCGTGCCTCGCTGAAGGAGAACGCCCGGCTTCAGCAGGAGAACAGCACACTCGTCGCGGCCGCCGCGGAGCCCGTCGCGATCGTCTCCATGGCCTGCCGCTACGCCGGTGGCATCCGCGGCCCGGAGGACTTCTGGCGCGTGGTGTCCGAAGGCGCCGACGTGTACGGCGCCTTCCCCGACGACCGGGGCTGGGACGTCGAGGGCCTCTACCACCCGGACCCCGACCACCCCGGCACGACGTACGTGCGCGAGGGCGCCTTCCTGCACGACGCGGCCCACTTCGACGCCGCCTTCTTCGGCATCTCCCCGCGCGAGGCCCTCGCGATGGACCCGCAGCAGCGCCAGCTCCTCGAGGTGTCCTGGGAGACCTTCGAACGCGCCGGGATCGACCCGCACGCGCTGCGCGGCGGCGACATCGGCGTGTTCGCGGGCATCGTGCACCAGGACTACGCCCCCGACCTCAGCGGCTTCGAGGGGTTCCTCAGCCTGGAGCGCGCCCTCGGCACCGCGGGCGGCGTCGCCTCCGGGCGCGTCGCGTACACCCTGGGGCTCGAAGGCCCCGCGGTGACCGTCGACACCATGTGCTCCTCGTCCCTCGTGGCGATCCACCTCGCCGCGCAGGCGCTGCGCCGGGGCGAGTGCACGATGGCCCTCGCGGGCGGCTCGACGGTCATGGCGACGCCGGGCGGGTTCGTCGGCTTCGCCCGGCAGCGGGCGCTCGCCTTCGACGGCCGCTGCAAGTCCTACGCCGCGGGCGCCGACGGCTCCGGCTGGGCCGAAGGCGTGGGCGTGGTGCTCCTGGAACGCCTTTCGGTGGCCCAGGAGCGCGGCCACCAGGTCCTCGCCGTGATCCGGGGCAGCGCGGTCAACCAGGACGGCGCCTCCAACGGCCTCACCGCCCCCAACGGCCCCGCGCAACAGCGGGTGATCCGCAAGGCCCTCGACACGGCGGGCCTCTCCCCGGCCGACGTGGACGCGGTGGAGGGCCACGGCACGGGCACAGTCCTCGGCGACCCGATCGAGGCCCAAGCCCTGATGGCCACGTACGGGCAGGGCCGGGACCCGGAGCGGCCGCTGCTGCTCGGCTCGGTGAAGTCCGTCATCGGCCATACGCAGGCGGCGTCCGGCGTGGCTGGTGTCATCAAGATGGTCCAGGCGCTCCGGCACGGCGTGCTCCCGGCGACCCTCCACGTGGACGCGCCGACCCCGCAGGTCGACTGGTCGGCGGGCGCGGTCGAGCTCCTCACCGAGGCCAGGGACTGGCCGCGCGACGGGCGTCCGCGCCGGGCCGGGATCTCCGCCTTCGGCGCCAGCGGCACGAACGCCCATCTGATCCTGGAGGAAGCCCCCGCCGAGGAGGAGCGGCCCGCCCCCGAACCGACGGGCGTGGTCCCGCTGGTCGTCTCGGCGGCCACCACGGCCTCACTGGCGGCCCAGGCCGAACGCCTCGCCGCGTACCTGGAGTCGGACGCCGACGCGGCGCCTCTCACGGCGGCCGCGGGGACGCTCGCGACGGGCCGGGCCGTCCTCGGCGAGCGCGCCGTGGTGGTCGCGGGCACGGCCGAGGAGGCGCTGACCGGGCTGCGGGCCCTCGCGCGCGACGAGCACGCGGCCGGTCTGGTGACCGGTACGGGCACACCGGGCAAGGTCGTGTGGGTGTTCCCGGGCCAGGGCTCGCAGTGGGTCGGCATGGGCCGTGAACTCCTCGATTCCTCCCCGGTGTTCGCGGACCGGGTGGCGGAGTGCGCGGCTGCCCTCGCGCGGTGGGTGGACTGGTCACTCGTTGATGTCCTACGCGGTGACGCCGAGCCTGAGCTGCTTGAGCGGGTGGACGTGGTGCAGCCCGCCAGCTTCGCCGTGATGGTGGGCTTGGCGGCGGTGTGGGCGTCGGTGGGCGTGGAGCCGGACGCGGTGCTCGGCCACTCCCAAGGCGAGATCGCGGCGGCCTGCGTGGCCGGGGCGCTGTCCCTCGACGACGCGGCCCGTGTGGTGGCCCTGCGCAGCCAGGCCATCGCGGCGCGGCTCGCCGGGCGGGGCGGCATGGCGTCCGTCGCGCTCGACGAGGAGGACGCGGCCGCACGCCTGGCCCCCTGGGCGGACCGGGTCGAGGTCGCCGCCGTCAACGGGCCCTCGTCCGTGGTGGTCGCGGGCGACGCCGCAGCCCTGGACGAGGCGCTGGAGGCACTCGACGACCAGGGCGTGCGCATCCGGCGGATCGCGGTGGACTACGCCTCGCACACCCGGCACGTGGAGGACGCCCGCGACACCCTGGCCGAGGTGCTCGCCGGGATCCGCGCCCAGGCGCCCGCGGTGCCGTTCCGCTCGACCGTCACCGGCGGCTGGGTGACGGACGCCGGAGTCCTCGACGGCGCGTACTGGTACCGCAATCTCCGCGAGCGCGTGCGGTTCGGCCCCGCCGTCGCCGACCTCCTCGACCAAGGACACGGGGTGTTCGTGGAGGTCAGCGCCCACCCGGTGCTCGTCCAGGCCATCACCGAGACCGTCGACGCCACCGACGCCGATGTCGTCGTCACCGGATCCCTGCGGCGCGAGGACGGCGGCCCCCGGCGCCTCCTTACGTCGATGGCTGAGCTGTTCGTACGGGGCGTGGGCGTGGACTGGGCCCGCCTGCTGCCCGCCGGGGCCGCCTCCCGGCGCGCGGACCTGCCGACGTACGCCTTCGACCACCAGCACTACTGGCTCCGGATGGCCGACGCCGCCACGGACTCCGCGTCGCTCGGCCTCACCGGGGCCGACCACCCGCTGCTCGGCGCGGTCGTGCCGCTGCCGCAGTCCGACGGCCTGGTCTTCACCTCACGCCTCTCGCTGCGCACCCACCCGTGGCTCGCCGACCACGCCATCGGCGGCGTGGTCCTCGTCCCCGGCACGGTGTACGTCGACCTGGCGGTGCGCGCCGGTGACGAGTTCGGCCACGGCCTCCTGGAGGAACTCGTCATCGAGGCACCGCTGGTGCTGCCCGACAGCGGCGGCGTACGGGTCCAGGTCGCGGTCAGCGGCCCCGGCGCGACGGGCGCGCGGACCGTGGACGTGTACTCCCAGCGCGAGGACGCCGTCGACGACGGCGACGGCGCCGACGTGTGGACGCGGCACGCCACCGGCCTCCTGGCGGCCTCGCCGACGACGCCCGGTGCGGGCCGGGACGTCGACTTCACGGCCTGGCCGCCGCCCGGCGCGGAACCGGTCCCGGTGACGGACTTCTACGCCGACCTGGTCGAGCGCGGCTACGCGTACGGCCCCGCCTTCCAGGGCCTGCGCGCGGTGTGGCGGCGCGGCGACGAGGTCTTCGCCGAAGCCGCCCTGCCCGAGGAGCGGCGGGAGGAGGCGGGCAGGTTCGGCATCCACCCGGCGCTCCTCGACGCCGCCCTGCACACGAACGCCTTCGCCCGCCCGGACGACGACCGCAAGGTGCTGCCGTTCGCCTGGAACGGACTGCTGCTGCACGCCGTGGGCGCCTCCGCGCTGCGCGTGCGGGTCGCGCCGTGCGGCCCGGACGCCCTGTCCTTCCACGCCGCCGACGACACCGGCGAGATGGTCCTGACGATGGACTCGCTGGTGTCCCTGCCCGTCTCCACCGACCAGCTGGACACCGCGGCGGCGGACGGAACCCACGACGCGCTGTTCGGCGTGGAGTGGACCGAAGTGCCCCCGACACCGGGGGACGCACCGTCCTGGTCACCGGTGGCCACGGCCGCCGACGTCACGGCCCTGACCGCCAGCACGGCCGCCCCGCAGGTGGCTGTCCTGGAGGCCTACGGCGCTGACGGTGACGACGCCGTACTCGCCCTGACCTCCCGCGTGCTGGGAGTGGTGCAGGCGTGGCTGGCCGGGGCGGGCCCCGCGGAGTCGCGCCTGGTGGTCGTGACTCGGGGTGCGGTTCCCGCGGGTACGGGTGTGGTGAGTGACCCGGCGGGGGCGGCTGTGTGGGGCTTGGTGCGCGCGGCTCAGGCGGAGAATCCGGACCGTCTCCTGCTGCTGGACACCGATCCCACGGCGGGCGGCGTCGTGGACGCGGTGCTTGGCGTGGCCCTCGCCAGTGACGAGTCGCAGGTGGCGGTGCGTGGATCGAGGTACTGCGTGCCCAGGCTCGTGCGGGTCGCCGGTCATGTGCCGGAGGCGGGGAACAAGTTCAGCTCTGGAAAGAGCGTTCTACTCACTGGGGGAACTGGTTCCCTGGGCGGGCTGGTGGCCCGTCATCTGGTCGCCCGGCACGGCGTACGGCATCTGCTGCTTGCCAGTCGCCGGGGACCGGACGCCGAGGGCGTACCGGAGCTGGTGGCCGAGCTCCGCGAGCAGGGGGCGACCGTGTCGGTCGTGGCGTGCGATGTGTCCGACCGTGAGCAGGTGCGGGCTTTGCTGGCCGCCGTGCCGGACGAGCACCGGCTGGGCGGCGTCGTGCACATGGCCGGTGTGCTGGACGACGGGGTGATCGGGGCGCTGACCCCGGAGCGCCTCGCGGGGGTGTTCGCGCCGAAGGTGGACGCGGTGCGGCACCTCGACGAGCTGACCCGTCACCTGGACCTCGACGCGTTCGTGGTGTTCTCGTCCGCCGCCGCGCTCATGGGGTCGGCGGGCCAGGGCAACTACGCGGCGGCCAACGCCTACCTCGACGGTCTGATGGCGCGGCGCCGGGCGGCGGGCCTGCCCGGGCTCTCCCTCGCCTGGGGCCTGTGGGAGCAGGCCGCGGGCCTGACCGCACACCTCAGCAGCGTCGACCAGGCACGGATGAGCCGCGGCGGCGTACGGGCACTGACCCCGGCCGAGGGCCTGGGCATCCTCGACGTCGGCCTGCACATGGGCCAGGCGCTCCTCGTGCCGATCAAACTGGACCTGCGCACGCTGCGCACCCAGGCGGCGGCGGGCGGCGCGGTGCCGCATCTGCTGCGCGGCCTCGTCCGCACGGGCCGACGCGTGGCACGGGCGGCGGCCGGGGACAGCGGCGGCCTGGCCCGCCGCCTCGCCGGGCTGCCGCAGGCCGAGCAGGAGGCACTCCTGCTGTCCGTCGTCCAAGGCGAGGCAGGCGGCGTACTCGGCTTCAGCGGCCCCGAACTGACGCAAGGCACCAGGGGGTTCAGTGACATCGGCTTCGACTCCCTGACCGCGGTCGAGCTGCGGAACCGGCTCAGCGCCGCGACCGGTGTGAAACTGCCCGCCACCCTGATCTTCGACTACCCGACCCCCGTGGCGCTCGCCCGCCATCTGCGCGAGGAACTGGCCGAGACGGCGGACGGCGCGGCTGTCCCGACCGCGTCGTCCGCCGTCGCCGACCCCGACGAGCCGATCGCCATCGTCGGCATGGCGTGCCGACTGCCCGGAGGCGTCAGCGACCCCGCCGACCTGTGGCGGCTGGTGCGCGAAGGCCGCGAGGGCATGTCGGGCTTCCCGGAGGACCGGGGCTGGGACCTGGAGGGGTTGTTCGACGAGGACCCCGACAACGCCGGTACGTCGTACGCGAGTCAGGGCGGCTTCCTCCAAGGCGCGGGCCTCTTCGACCCCGGGTTCTTCGGCATCTCCCCGCGCGAGGCCCTGGCGATGGACCCGCAGCAGCGGCTGCTCCTGGAAGCCTCCTGGGAGGCCCTGGAGCGGGCGGGCATCGACCCGACCACGGCGCGCGGCGCTGACGTCGGCGTCTTCTCCGGCGTCTCCATCCACGACTACCTGGAATCCCTCAGCAACATGCCCGCCGAACTCGAAGGCTTCGTCACCACCGCCACGGCGGGCAGCGTCGCGTCGGGCCGGGTGGCGTACGCCTTCGGTTTCGAGGGCCCGGCGGTCACGGTGGACACGGCGTGCTCGTCGTCGCTGGTGGCGATGCATCTGGCTGCGCAGGCGTTGCGGCAGGGCGAGTGCTCGATGGCCCTCGCCGGTGGCGTGGCCGTGATGGGGTCCCCGGTCGGCGTCCTCGGCATGTCGCGGCAGCGCGGCCTGGCCGCCGACGGCCGGTGCAAGGCGTACGCGGACGGCGCGGACGGCACGGTCCTGTCCGAAGGCGTCGGACTGGTGGTCCTGGAGCGCCTGTCGGTGGCCCGCGAGCGCGGCCACCGGGTGCTCGCGGTCATCCGGGGCAGCGCGGTCAACCAAGACGGCGCGTCCAACGGCCTGACCGCCCCCAACGGCCCCTCGCAACAGCGCGTGATCCGCAAGGCCCTGGCCCACGCGGGCCTCACCCCGGCCGACGTGGACGTGGTAGAGGGCCACGGCACGGGCACGGCCCTGGGCGACCCGATCGAGACCCAGGCGCTCCTCGCGACCTACGGGCAGGGGCGGGACGTCGAACGGCCGCTGTGGCTGGGGTCGTTGAAGTCGAACATCGGGCATGCGCAGGCCGCCGCCGGTGTGTCCAGCGTGATCAAGATGGTCCAGGCGCTGCGCCACGGCGTCATGCCGCCCACGCTGCACGTACAGGAGCCCACCCGCCAGGTGGACTGGTCGGCGGGCGCCATCGAGCTGCTGACCGAGGCGCGCCCATGGCCGCGCAACGGCCGTCCGCGCCGCGTCGGGGTGTCCTCGTTCGGCATCAGCGGCACGAACGCGCATCTGATCCTGGAGGAGGCGCCCGAGGAGCCGGTCGCGGAGGAGCCGGTGCCGGTGGGTGTGGTGCCGTTGGTGGTGTCGGCGCGCACCGCGGGTTCCTTGGCGGGACAGGCCGGGCGCCTCGCGGCGTACGTGGAGTCGGACACCGACGGGGTGTCCCTTGTGGGTGTGGCCGGGGCGCTGGTCTCCGGTCGGGCCGTCCTCGACGAGCGCGCGGTGGTGGTGGCGGCCACGGACGACGAGGCCCTCGCGGGGCTGTACGCGCTGGCCAGGGGCGAGGACGCGGCCGGTGTGGTGTCCGGCAGGGCCGCGGGGTCAGGTGTGCCGGGCAGGGTGGTGTGGGTGTTCCCGGGGCAGGGGGCGCAGTGGGTGGGGATGGGTCGTGAACTCCTCGATTCCTCGGCGGTGTTCGCGGAGCGGGTGGGGGAGTGTGCGGCGGCGTTGGGGCCGTGGGTGGACTGGTCGCTTGTCGACGTACTACGGGGTGAGGCTGATCCCGAGTTCCTTGAGCGGGTGGATGTGGTGCAGCCTGCGAGTTTCGCCGTGATGCTGGGTTTGGCTGCGGTGTGGGAGTCCGTTGGGGTTCGGCCGGACGCGGTGCTTGGTCACTCGCAGGGGGAGATCGCGGCGGCTTGCGTAGCCGGGGCGTTGTCGCTTGAAGACGCGTCCCGTGTGGTGGCGCTGCGGAGCCAGGCCATCGCTCGCGACCTGGCCGGGCGTGGAGGCATGGCTTCGGTCGCGCTCGGCGAGGCAGAGGTGGCCACGCGGCTGGAGCCCTGGGCAGGCCGGGTGGAGGTCGCCGCTGTCAACGGGCCCTCGTCGGTGGTGGTCGCGGGTGACGCCGAAGCTTTGGACGAGGCGCTGGAGGCCCTGTCCGGTGACGGTGTGCGCACGCGCCGGGTGGCGGTGGACTACGCCTCCCACACCCGCCACGTAGAGGACATCGAGGACGTGCTGGCCGAAGCGCTGGCAGGTGTGGAAGCGAAGGCCCCGGTGGTGCCGTTCTACTCGACCGTGACTGGCGGCTGGGTGGAGGAAGCCGGGGTCCTGGACGCCGGGTACTGGTACCGCAATTTGCGCGGTCAGGTGCGGTTCGGCCCGGCCGTGGCCGACCTTCTCGCGCAGGGCCACGGGGTGTTCGTAGAGGTGAGCGCCCATCCCGTACTCGTACAGCCGGTGACCGAGGCCGTGGACGCGAGCGATGTGGACGCGGTGGTGACGGGCTCGCTGCGCCGGGACGAGGGCGGTTGGCGGCGGCTGCTGGCCTCGATGGCGGAGCTGTTCGTGCGGGGCGTAGCCGTGGACTGGCG
The DNA here is from genome assembly GCF_044544845.1 of Streptomyces sp. NPDC053474. Classification (NCBI taxonomy): domain Bacteria; kingdom Bacillati; phylum Actinomycetota; class Actinomycetes; order Kitasatosporales; family Streptomycetaceae; genus Streptomyces; species Streptomyces sp. NPDC053474. The sequence goes on along the minus strand of NZ_JBITXV010000016.1, from coordinate 185,928 downwards.
TGGTGTGCTGCCCGTGACGGGGTCGGTGCCCGTGGGGTTGCCGACGTACGCCTTCGACCACGAGCACTACTGGCTCACGCCGGTCGCGCGGGCGACCGACGCGGTGTCGCTGGGGCAGGCGGCTGCGGATCACCCGCTCCTTGGCGCGGTGGTACGGCTTCCGCAGAACGACGGCCTGGTGTTCACGTCACGCCTTTCGCTGCGGTCGCACCCGTGGCTGGCCGATCACGCGCTCGGCGGTGTGGTGCTCCTGCCGACTACGGCTCTGGTGGAGCTGGCGGTGCGGGCCGGTGACGAGGCCGGGTGCGGGGTGCTCGAAGAGCTGGAGATCGAGGCGCCGTTGGTGGTGCCCGAGCGGGGCGGTGTCCGGGTGCAGGTCACGGTGGGAGCGCCGGAGGAGGACGGCTCGCGGTCGGTGGAGGTGTACTCCCAGGGCGAGAGCGAGGGCGAGCGGTGGAGGCGGCACGCGGCCGGGGCCCTGTCGGCGGGCGAACCGGCCGGTGGCGGCGGCACCCGCTTCGACTTCACGGCCTGGCCGCCGCCCGGCGCCGAGCCGCTCGGGACCGGGGACTTCTACGCCGACCTGGCCGAGCGGGGCAACGCGTACGGCCCGGTGTTCCAGGGCGTGCGGGCGGTGTGGCGGCGCGGCGACGAGGTCTTCGCGGAAGTCGCGCTGCCCGAGGAGCGGCACAAGGACGCGGAGGGCTTCGGCATCCACCCCGCTCTCTTCGACGCGGCCCTGCACGCCGGGGTGTTCGCCGCCCCCGGCGATGACGACTCTGGGGACCTCCAGCAGCCGCGGCAGCCGCTCGACTGGCACGGCCTGGTGCTGCACGCCGCGGGTGCCTCGGCGCTTCGGGCGCGGCTCACGCCCGGCGGGAGCGACGCCGTGTCGCTGGAGGCGGCGGACGAAACGGGTGGCCTGGTGGTGACGGCGGACTCGTTGACGTGGCGGGAGGTGTTCGCCGACGAGGGGGAGACGGCGGACACGGTGGTCGCCGACTCGCTCTTCGGCGTGGAGTGGGCCGAGCTGCCCCTGGCACAGGGAGCGGGTGCGTCGCTGTCGTGGATGCCGGTGACCGCCGCCGATGAGGTGGCGACGCTGACGGAGGAAGTGGCGTCGGGCGCGGCAGTCCCGACAGCGGCGGTCCTTGAGGCCTGCGGAGGTGACGGCGAGGGCGCGGTACTCGCGCTGTCCGCGCGGGTGTTGGAAGTGGTGCGGGCCTGGCTGGCCGGGGCCGGTGTCGAGGAGGCGCGGCTCGTGGTCGTGACCCGGGGCGCGGTGCCCGCGGGCGAGGGCGCGGTGACGGACCCGGCGGGAGCCGCCGTCTGGGGCCTGGTGCGGGCCGCGCAGGCCGAACACCCGGACCGGATCGTCCTGCTGGACCTCGACCCGGGCTCCGGCGACGGAACGGGATCCGTGCTGGACACGGTGTTGGGAGCGGTCCTCGCCACCGGGGAGCCCCAGATCGCGGTGCGTGGAGGAGTGTTCTCCGTTCCCCGTCTTGTCCGGGAAGCCGCGCGAGGGGTGGATGGCGAGGCGCTGTTCACGCCGGACGGGACCGTCCTCATCACCGGCGGCACCGGGGCGCTCGGCGGCCTGGCGGCCCGGCACCTCGTCACCCGGTACGGCGTACGGCATCTGCTCCTGGCCAGCCGCCGGGGCGCGGAGGCGGAGGGCGTGCCGGAGCTGGTGGCCGAGCTCGCCGAGCTGGGGGCGGTGGTGTCGGTGGTGGCGTGTGACGTGTCCGACCGTGACCAGGTGAAGGCCTTGCTGGCGGGCGTACCGGACGAGCATCGGCTCACCGGCGTCGTGCACACCGCTGGCGTACTGGACGCGGGTGTCGTCGAGACGCTGACGTCGGAGCGTCTTGAGCGGGTGTTCGCGCCGAAGGTGGACGCGGTGCGCCACCTGGACGGGTTGACGCGGGAACTGGGCCTGGATCTCGATGCGTTCGTCGTCTACTCGTCCGTGTCGGGCGTCTTCATGGGTGCGGGCAGTGGCAGTTACGCGGCCGCGAACGCCTTCTTGGACGGTCTGATGGCCACCCGGCGGGCGGCGGGTCTGCCCGGCCTGTCCTTGGCCTGGGGCCTGTGGGAGCAGACCACCGGCATGGCTGCCCACACCGACGACCTCACGCGTAGCCGGATGAACCGCAGGGGCGGCCTGCGAGCGATGACGCTGACGCAGGGCATGGAGCTGTTCGACGCGGCCATGGGCTCCGGGAAGGCCCTCCTGGTACCGGCCAGGCTCGACCTGCGGGGCGTGCGCGCCGACGCGGCGGCCGGTGGCGGGGTGCCGCACCTGCTGCGCGGCCTCGTCCGCCCCGGGCGGCAACACGCGCGGGCGGCGGGCGGTGGCGACGCGCGGCGACGCCTGACCGACCGGCTCGCCGGGCTCGCGGCGGAGGAGCGGGAAGCCCTGCTCCTGGATCTGGTCCGGGGCCGGGCCGCGGCCGTGCTCGGACACGCCGGGCCGTCGGGGGTGCGCGCGGACCTGGCGTTCAACGAGGCCGGGTTCGACTCGCTCACGGCGGTGGAGCTGCGCAACCGGCTGCGCGAGGCGACCGGCCTGAAGCTGCCCGCCACCCTGGTCTTCGACTATCCGAACCCGCTCGCCCTGGCCCGCCATCTGCACCGCGTACTGCTGCCCGATGGGGACGTGGGCAGGGTCGCGAACGGACACGAGCCGGACGAGGCGCGGCTGCGGCAGGCACTCGCCTCCGTCCCGCTGGCCCGCTTCCGGGCGGCCGGACTGCTGGACGCCCTGGTCGAGCTCGCCGCCACGGGCGACGGCGGACCGGGCACGGGCGCGACCGACGGTGCCGACGCGGCCGAGGGGGCCGACGGCAAGCGGGCCATCGCTGAGCTGGACGTCGACGACCTCGTGCACCTGGCACTCGGCGACTGAGACCTTCCGAAACCGCTGGCTGATTGGGGAATTCAAGTGAGCGCGTCGTATGAAACAGTCGTCCAGGCGCTACGGAAGTCACTGGAAGAGGTCGGCTCGCTGAAGCAGCAGAACCGGCGGCTCCGCGACGCTTCCCGCGAGCCGGTGGCAATCGTGGGGATGGCGTGCCGGTTGCCGGGCGGCGTTGCGGGGCCGGAGGACCTGTGGCGTCTGGTGTCCGAGGGCCGGGACGCGGTCTCGGGGTTCCCCGAGGACCGGGGCTGGGACCTGGACGACCTCTTCGACGCGGACCCCGAAAGCACCGGCACGTCGTACACCCGGCAGGGCGGGTTCCTCCACGAGGCCGGTCTCTTCGACGCGGGGTTCTTCGGCATCTCCCCGCGCGAGGCCCTGGCGATGGACCCCCAACAGCGGCTGCTCCTCGAAACGTCCTGGGAGGCCCTGGAAGCGGCCGGGATCGACCCGGGCACGCTGAAGGGTGCCGACGTGGGGGTGTTCTCCGGGGTGTTCACCCAGGGATACGTGGCCCCGGGGGCTGACGGGGTGACGACGGAGGTGGAGGGCTTCGCGGGCACCGGCGGCTCCACGAGTGTGGCGTCGGGCCGGGTGTCGTACGTGCTCGGTTTCGAGGGTCCGGCGGTCACGGTGGACACGGCGTGCTCGTCGTCGCTGGTGGCGATGCACCTGGCCGCGCAGGCGCTGCGGCAGGGTGAGTGCTCGATGGCCCTGGCCGGGGGCGCGACCGTGATGGCGACGCCCGGGGCCTTCGTGGAGTTCTCCCGGCAGCGCGGGCTGGCCGCTGACGGCCGGTGCAAGGCGTTCTCGTCGTCGGCGGACGGCACCGGGTGGGCCGAGGGCGTGGGCGTGGTCGTACTGGAGCGCCTTTCGGTGGCGCGTGAGCGCGGGCACCGGGTCCTGGCCGTGTTGCGGGGCAGCGCGGTCAACCAGGACGGCGCGTCCAACGGCCTGACCGCCCCGAACGGCCCCGCGCAGCAGCGGGTGATCCGCGGAGCCCTGACTAACGCGGGCCTCTCCCCGGCCGACGTGGACGTGGTGGAGGGCCACGGCACGGGCACGACTCTGGGTGACCCGATCGAGGCGCAGGCCTTGCTCGCGACGTACGGGCAGGGGCGGGAGGCCGAACGGCCGCTGTGGCTGGGCTCGTTGAAGTCGAACATCGGGCATGCGCAGGCCGCCGCCGGGGTGGCCGGTGTGATCAAGATGGTCCAGGCGCTGCGGCACGGGCTCCTCCCGGCCACCCTCCACGTGGACACGCCGACCCCGCAGGTCGACTGGTCCGACGGCGCGGTGGAGCTCCTGACGGAGACGCGCCCATGGCCGCGTGACGGGCGTCCGCGCCGGGCCGGGGTGTCCGCGTTCGGCATGAGCGGGACGAACGCGCATCTGATCCTGGAGGAGGCACCCGAGCAGCCGGTCCCGGAAGGGCCGGGGCCAGTGGGTGTGGTGCCGCTGGTGGTCTCGGCGCGGAGCCAGGCCTCACTCGCGGGCCAGGCGAAGCGCCTCGCCGCCTACCTGGAGTCCGACACCGCCAGCGGGGTGTCACTGGCCTCGGCGGCCGGAGCCCTGGTGGCGGGCCGAGGAGTGTTCGGCGAGCGTGCGGTGGTGGTGGCGGGTTCGGCGGACGAGGCCCTCGGTGGTCTGTGGGCGCTGGCGCGGGGTGAGAGCGGCCCGCATCTGGTGTCGGGCAGTGCGGGTGTGCCGGGCAGGGTGGTGTGGGTGTTCCCGGGGCAGGGGGCGCAGTGGGCAGGTATGGGGCGTGAACTCCTCGACGCTTCGCCGGTGTTCGCGGAGCGGGTGGGGGAGTGTGCGGCCGCCCTTGAGCCGTGGGTGGACTGGTCGCTCATCGACGTACTACGGGGGGAGGTTGAGCCTGAGCTTCTTGAGCGGGTGGATGTGGTGCAGCCCGCGAGTTTCGCGGTGATGCTCGGGCTGGCTTCGGTGTGGGAGTCGGTCGGGGTTCGGCCGGATGCGGTGCTTGGTCACTCGCAGGGGGAGATCGCGGCGGCCTGCGTAGCCGGGGCGTTGTCGCTTGAGGACGCGGTGCGGGTGGTGGCGTTGCGGAGTCAGGCCATCGCGGCGCGGCTGGCCGGGCGTGGAGGCATGGCGTCGGTCGCTCTGAGCGAGGGAGAGGCCGTCACCCGGCTTGAGCCCTGGGCGGATCGGGTGGAGGTCGCGGCCGTCAACGGGCCGTCGTCGGTGGTGGTCGCGGGTGACGCCGAAGCCTTGGACGAGGTGCTGGAGGTCCTGTCCGGTGACGGCATCCGCACCCGCCGCGTGGCGGTGGACTACGCCTCCCACACCCGCCACGTAGAGGACATCCAGGGCACCCTCGCCGAAGCGCTGGCGGAGGTGAGCGCGCAGGCGCCGACGGTTCCGTTCTACTCGACTGTCAGCGGCGGTTGGGTGGCGGACGCCGGGGCGTTGGACGGGGAGTACTGGTACCGCAACCTGCGCGGGCGGGTGGGCTTCGGCCCGGCCGTCACCGACCTCCTGGGGCAGGGCCATGGGGTGTTCGTAGAGGTGAGCGCCCATCCCGTACTCGTACAGCCGGTGACCGAGGCCGTGGACGCGAGCGATGTGGACGCGGTGGTGACGGGCTCGCTGCGCCGGGACGAGGGCGGTTGGCGGCGGCTGCTGGCCTCGATGGCGGAGCTGTTCGTGCGGGGCGTGGCCGTGGACTGGAGTGGTGTGCTGCCTGTGACGGGGTCGGTGCCCGTGGGGTTGCCGACGTACGCCTTCGATCACCAGCACTACTGGCTGAAGCAGGTCGCGGAGGTCACCGACGCGGCGTCGCTGGGGCAGGCGGCTGCGGATCATCCGCTCCTTGGCGCGGTGGTACGGCTTCCGCAGAACGACGGGCTCGTCTTCACCTCGCGCCTTTCCCTGCGGACGCACGCCTGGCTGGCCGACCACAGGGTCGGCGGCGTGGCGATCCTGCCCGGTACGAGTCTTGTGGAGCTGGCGGTGCGGGCTGGTGACGAGGCCGGGTGCGGGGTCCTGGACGAGTTGGTGGTCGAGGCCCCGTTGGTGGTGCCCGAGCGGGGCGGGGTGCGGGTGCGGGTGACCCTGGCCGCACCCGGGGGGAACGGTTCACGCGCGGTGGAGGTGTACGCGCAGCGCGAGGACGACACCGATGGCGATACATGGACGCGGCACGCCACCGGCCTCCTCTCGGTCGCAGAACGGCCCAGTGACAGCGCTGGCGTGGACTTCACCGCCTGGCCGCCGCGCGGCGCGCAGCCGGTCGAGGTGGGGGACTTCTACGAGGCGTTGGCCGAGCGTGGCTACGGCTACGGCCCGGTGTTCCAGGGCGTGCGGGCGGTGTGGCGGCGCGGCGACGAGGTGTTCGCGGAGGTCGCGCTGCCCGAGGAGCAGCGTAAGGAGGCGGGCAGGTACGGCATCCACCCCGCACTGCTGGACGCGGCGCTTCAGGCGGGCACGATCGGTGCGGCCACGCATGACCCTGGAGAGCCGGTGCTGGCCTTCGCGTGGAACGGTCTGGTGCTGCACGCGGCCGGAGCCGCGGCGCTGCGCGTGCGGGTCGCGCCCAGCGGTCAGGACGCGTTGTCGGTCGAGGCGGCGGACGAGACCGGTGGTCTGGTCGTGACCTTGGACTCGCTGGTGTCCCGGCCGGTGTCCACGGACCAGTTGGAGGCCGCGACGGCCGCCACCTCGCTGTTCCACGTGGACTGGACCGAGCTGCCCCCGGCGCGGGAACCGGCACCGTGCCCCCCGTGGGCGCCGGTGGCCAGCGCCGCCGACGTGGCGCTCCTGGCCGGTGAGGTGCCCGCGACGGGCGCCCTGGACGCCGGTGACGGGCCTGTGGTGGGCGTCCTGGAGGCGGTCGGCGGTGACGAGGAAGACGCCGCGCTGACCCTGGCGTCCCAGGTCCTCGCGGTACTCCAAGCGTGGCTGGCCGAGACGGCCCTTGAGGAGTCGCCGCTGGTGGTGGTGACCCGGGGCGCGGTCGCCGCCGGTGGGGAGGACATGGTCACGGACCCGGCGGCGGCCGCGGTGTGGGGCCTGGTGCGGGCCGCGCAGGCCGAGCACCCGGACCGGATCGTCCTGGTGGACACCGACCCCACGGCGGACAGCACGGTGGACGCGGTACTGGGAGCGGTCATGGCCAGCGGGGAGCCGCAGCTCGCGGTGCGCGGGGCGACTCTGTCCCTGCCCCGGCTCGGCCGCTTCGCCGGTCATGCCACGGACGGGCCCGCGGTGTTCGGGCCGGAGGGCACCGTCCTCGTCTCGGGCGCCGGATCGCTGGGCGCCCTGGTGGCCCGCCATCTCGTCACCCGGCACGGCGTGCGGAGCCTGGTCCTCGCCAGTCGGCGGGGCCCGGACGCCGAGGGAGTACCGGAGCTGGTCGCCGAGCTCACCGGGCAGGGCGCGACGGTGGCGGCGATCGCCTGTGACGTGTCCGACCGCGACCAGGTGAAGGCCCTGCTGGCGGCCGTACCGGAGGAGCACCGGCTGACGGGGGTCGTGCACACCGCGGGCGCGTTCGACGACGGGCTGATCGAGGCGCTGTCCCCGGAACGGCTCGCGGGGGTGTTCGCGCCGAAGGTGGACGCGGTGCGGCACCTCGACGAGCTGACGCGCGACCTGGACCTGGACGCGTTCATCGTGTTCTCGTCCGTCGCGGGCCTGTCCGGCGGCGCCGGCCAGGGCAGCTACGCGGCGGCCAACGCCTACCTCGACGGGCTCATGGCGGCCCGCCGGGCGGTGGGCCTGCCCGGCCTCTCACTGGCGTGGGGCCTGTGGGAGCGGAGCCTCGGCATGGCCGGTCACCTCACCGACGTCGACCAGGCGCGGGCGAGCCGCGGCGGTGTGCGGGCGATCGCGGCGGCCGAGGGAATGGAGCTGTTCGACGCCGCCGCGGGGTCCGGGCAGGCGCTGCTCGTGCCGGTCAAACTGGACCTGCGGGGCGTGCGGGCCGCCGCGAAGTCCGGCGGGGCCGTGCCCCCACTGCTGCGCGGCCTCGTCCGCGCGGGCCGCCACCTGGCACGGGCGGCGGGCACCGGAGACGGGCACCGGCAGCTGTCCGCGCGCCTTGCCGGGCTCGCGGAGGCCGAGCAGGAGGCCTTCCTCCTGGATCTGGTGCGGACCGAGGCCGCGGTCGTACTCGGGCACGCCGGGCCGGGAGGCGTGCAGGCCGAGATCGCGTTCAGGGACGCCGGGTTCGACTCCCTGACCTCGGTGGAGCTGCGCAATCGGCTGCGCGAGGCGACCGGCCTGAAACTGCCCGCCACGCTCGTCTTCGACTACCCGACCCCGCTGGCCCTGGCCCGCCAGCTGCACGACGAGGCGGCCGACGTGTCGCGGACGCCGACGCGCCCGACGGCCGTGGCGGCCGTGGCTGCCGACGCGGGTGAGCCGATCGCCATCGTGTCGATGGCGTGCAGGTATCCGGGGGGTGTGGGGTCGCCGGACGAGTTGTGGAGGCTGGTGGCCGACGGGGTGGACGCGGTCACCGGCTTCCCGGACGACCGGGGTTGGGACTTGGAGGGGTTGTTCGACCCGGATCCTGATCACGCCGGTACGTCGTACACGAGTCAGGGTGGTTTCCTGCGCGGGGCGGGGCTCTTCGACGCGGGGTTCTTCGGCATCTCGCCGCGTGAGGCCCTGGCGATGGACCCGCAGCAGCGACTGCTCCTGGAAACCTCCTGGGAGGCCCTGGAGGGGGCCGGGATCGACCCGGGCTCGCTGAAGGGCACCGACGTCGGGGTCTTCACCGGTGTGGCCGGTCAGGGCTACGGCACCGGAGTGATCGCCCCCGAGGTCGAGGGCTTCGCGGGCACGGGTCTCGCGGGCAGCGTCGCGTCGGGCCGGGTCTCGTACGCGTTCGGCTTCGAGGGCCCGGCCGTGTCGGTCGACACCGCCTGCTCGTCCTCCCTGGTGGCGATGCATCTGGCGGCCCAGGCCCTGCGACAGGGCGAGTGCTCGATGGCCCTGGCCGGGGGCGCGATGGTGATGGCCACGCCCGGCGCCTTCATGGCCTTTTCCCGGCAACGGGGACTGGCCGACGACGGGCGGTGCAAGGCGTTCGCGGACGGCGCGGACGGCATGGGCCTCGCCGAGGGTGTGGGCGTGGTCGTACTGGAGCGCCTGTCGGTGGCCCGGGAGCGCGGGCACCGGGTCCTGGCCGTGTTGCGGGGCAGCGCGGTCAACCAGGACGGCGCGTCCAACGGCCTGACCGCCCCGAACGGCCCCGCGCAGCAGCGGGTGATCCGCAAGGCCCTCGACACGGCGGGCCTCAGCCCGGCCGACGTGGACGTGGTGGAGGGCCACGGCACGGGCACGGCCCTGGGCGACCCGATCGAGGCGCAGGCCTTGCTCGCGACGTACGGGCAGGGCAGGGATCCGGAACGGCCGCTGTGGCTGGGCTCGTTGAAGTCGAACATCGGGCATGCGCAGGCCGCTGCGGGTGTGGCCGGTGTGATCAAGATGGTCCAGGCGCTGCGGCACGGCGTCATGCCGCCGACGCTGCACGTCGAGCAGCCGTCCCACCAGGTGGACTGGTCGGCGGGCGCCGTCGAGCTGCTGACCGAGGCCCGCGCGTGGCCGCGCAACGGCCGTCCCCGCCGGGCAGGTGTGTCGTCCTTCGGCGTGAGCGGCACGAACGCGCATCTGATCCTGGAGGAGGCCCCCGACGAGCCGGTCTCGGAAGCTGTCGCCCCCGTGGGCGCGGTGCCGCTGGTCGTGTCGGCACGGAGCCGGAGGTCGCTGGCGGGGCAGGCCGCTCGCCTCGCGGCGTTAGTCGAGGGCGCCGCTGATGGGGTCCCGCTGGCGGACGCGGCCGGGGCGCTGGTGTCGGGCCGGGGGACCTTCGGCGAGCGCGCGGTGGTGATCACCGACTCGGCCGAGGAGGCGCTGACCGGGCTGCGGGCGCTGGCGCGGGGCGAGAGCGCTCCGCATCTGGTGTCGGGCAGTGCGGGTGTGCCGGGCAGGGTGGTGTGGGTGTTCCCCGGGCAGGGGGCGCAGTGGACAGGTATGGGCCGTGAACTCCTTGATTCCTCTGCGGTGTTCGCGGAGCGGGTGGGGGAGTGCGCGGCTGCCCTTGAGCCGTGGGTGGACTGGTCGCTCATCGACGTACTACGGGGGGAGGTTGAGCCTGAGTTCCTTGAGCGGGTGGATGTGGTGCAGCCCGCGAGTTTCGCGGTGATGGTCGGTCTTGCTGCGGTGTGGGCGTCGGTGGGGGTGGTGCCGGATGCGGTGCTTGGTCACTCGCAGGGGGAGATCGCGGCGGCCTGCGTAGCCGGGGCGTTGTCGCTTGAGGATGCGGTGCGGGTGGTGGCGTTGCGGAGTCGGGCCATCGCGGCGGGGCTGGCCGGGCGTGGGGGTATGGCGTCGGTCGCTCTGAGCGAGGGAGAGGCCGTCGCCAAGCTTGGGCCCTGGGTGGGTCGGGTGGAGGTCGCGGCTGTCAACGGGCCCTCGTCCGTGGTGGTCGCGGGTGACGCCGAAGCTTTGGACGAGGTACTGGAGGTCCTGTCCGGTGACGGCATTCGCACCCGCCGCGTGGCGGTGGACTACGCCTCCCACACTCGCCATGTAGAGGACATCCAGGGCGCCCTTGCCGAAGCACTGGCAGGTGTGGACGCGAAGGCCCCGGTGGTGCCGTTCTACTCCACCGTGACTGGCGGCTGGGTGGAGGAAGCCGGGGTCCTGGACGCCGCGTACTGGTACCGTAATTTGCGCGGTCAGGTGCGGTTCGGCCCTGCCGTGGCCGACCTGCTCAGGCAGGGGCACGGCGTGTTCGTAGAGGTCAGCGCCCACCCCGTACTGGTCCAGCCGATCACCGAGGTCGTCGATGCCGCCGACAGTACGGCGGTGGTGACGGGCACGCTGCGGCGCGAGGAGGGCGGACTGCGGCGACTCCTCGCGTCGATGGCGGAGCTGTTCGTGCGGGGCGTAGCCGTGGACTGGAGTGGTGTGCTGCCCGCGCCGGGGTCGCCGCGCGTGGAGTTGCCGACGTACGCCTTCGATCACGAGCACTACTGGCTCACACCGGGCGCGGAAGCGACCGACGCGGCGTCGCTGGGGCAGGCCCCTGCCGATCACCCGCTGCTTGGCGCGGTGGTACGGCTTCCGCAGTCCGACGGGATGGCCTTCACCTCGCGCCTGTCACTGGGGACGCACCCGTGGCTGGCCGACCACGCGATCGGTGGGGTGGTGCTCCTGCCGGGCACGGCTTTGGTGGAGCTGGCGGTGCGGGCCGGTGACGAGACCGGCTGCGGGGTCCTCGAAGAGCTGGTGGTCGAGGCGCCGTTGGTGGTGCCCGAGCACGGCGGGGTGCGGGTGCAGGTCGCGGTGGGCGGACCCGGCGAGACGGGTTCGCGCACGGTGGAGGTGTACTCCCAGCGCGAGGACGGCGCCGAGGCCTGGACGCGGCACGCCACCGGCCTCCTCTCGGCCACGGCCCGGCCGGACGGCGCCGGTACCGGCTTCGACTTCGCGGCCTGGCCACCGCCGGACGCGGAGCCGGTCGAGGTCGGGGACCTGTACGGGGGCCTCGCCGAGCACGGTTACGCGTACGGTCCGGTGTTCCAGGGCGTGCGGGCGGTGTGGCGGCGCGGCGACGAGGTGTTCGCCGAGGTCGCCCTGCCTGAGGAGCAGCGTAAGGAAGCAGCTCGGTACGGCATCCACCCGGCGCTGTTGGACGCGGCGCTTCAGGCGGGCACGATCGGTGCGGCCACGGAAGATCCTGGAGAGCCGGTGCTGGCTTTCGCGTGGAACGGTCTGGTGCTGCACGCGGCCGGGGCTTCCGCGCTGCGCGTGCGGGTCGCGCCCAGCGGTCAGGACGCGTTGTCGGTCGAGGCGGCGGACGAGACCGGTGGTCTGGTCGTGACCTTGGACTCGCTGGTGTCCCGGCCGGTGTCCACGGACCAGTTGGAGGCCGCGACGGTCGCCACCTCGCTGTTCGGCGTGGACTGGACCGAGCTGCCCCCGGTGCGAGGGGCGGGCTCCGCACTGTCGTGGATGTCGGTGTACGCCGCCGACGACGTGGCGATGCTGGCGGACGAGGTGGCATCGGGCGCGGCCGTGCCGATGGCGGCGGCCTTCGAGGCCTTCGGCGGTGACGGTGAGGACGCGGTACTCGCCCTGTCCACAAGGGTGTTGGAGGTGGTCCAGGCGTGGCTTGCCGGGGCCGGTCTTGAGGAGTCGCGGCTCGTCGTGCTGACGCGGGGCGCGGTGCCCGCCGGGGACGGCACGGTGACGGATCCGGCGGCGTCCGCGGTCTGGGGCCTGGTACGGGCCGCGCAGGCCGAGAACCCGGACCGCCTGGTCCTCCTCGACCTCGACCCGGCCGCCGACGACGACCCGGGCTCCGTGCTGGACGCGGTCCTCGCTGCGGTACTCGCCACCGGTGAGCCCCAGCTCGCCCTCCGGGGCACGGGGTTGAGCGTGCCCCGGCTCGCCCGCGTATCGGATCAACTCGCAGACGCGCAGGCGGCGTTCGGGGATGCGGGGACCGTCCTCGTCTCGGGCGGTGGGTCGCTGGGTGCCCTGGTGGCCCGGCATCTCGTCAGCCGGTACGGAGTGCGGAGCCTGGTGCTCGCGAGCCGTCGGGGCGCGGACGCCGAGGGGGTAGCGGAGTTGGTCGCCGAGTTGGCCGAGCGGGGCGCGACGGTGTCGGCCGTGGCGTGTGATGTGTCGGATCGCGAGCAGGTGAAGGCCCTGTTGGCGTCCGTGAGCAGTGGCGAACATCCGCTGACGGGTGTCGTTCATACGGCGGGTGTCTTCGATGCCGGTGTGGTCGGGGCGCTGACTGCGGAGCGTGTGGCGGGGGTGTTCGCGCCGAAGGTGGATGCGGTGCGGCATCTCGACGAGTTGACGCGGGGTCTGGGTCTGGAGGCGTTCGTCGTGTATTCGTCGGCCTCGTCGGTGTTCATGGGGGCGGGCAGTGGCGGTTACGCGGCGGCGAACGCGTTCCTGGACGGTCTGATGGCGCACCGGCGGGCCTTGGGCCTGCCCGGCCTCTCGCTCGCCTGGGGCCCCTGGGAGCAGACCACCGGCATGGCGGACACCATCGACGACCTCACCCGGACGCGGATGAGCCGTCGAGAAGGGCGCGGCGGCGTCCTGGCGCTCAAGTCCGCCGAGGGCATGGAACTCTTCGACGCGGCCGTGGCGTCCGGGCGGTCGCTGCTCGTGCCGGTCAAACTGGACCTGCGGGAAGCGCGTGCGGACGCGGCGGCGGGCGGCGTTCCGCCCCTGCTGCGCGGCCTCGTCCGCGCGGGCCGACAGCAGGCCCGGGCGGCGGGGGACACCGGCGGCGACCACCGGCAGCTGTCGGAGCGCCTGACCGGGCTGCCCGCGGCCGAGCGAACGAAGCTCCTGCTGGACCTGGTGCGGACGCAGGCCGCGGTGGTGCTCGGGCACGCCGGGCCGTCGGCTGTGCGCCCGGACCTGGCGTTCAACGAGGCCGGGTTCGACTCGCTCACGGCGGTGGAGCTGCGCAACCGGCTGCGCGGGGCTACCGGCCTGAAGCTGCCCGCCACGCTCGTCTTCGACCATCCGACACCCCAAGCCCTCGCCGCCTACCTGCTCGGCGAACTCGCCCCCGGCAGCGCGTCCCCCGCCGATCCGGTCCTCGCCGGACTCGCCGGGCTGGAGACGGCCATCGACGCGGCGGCGGACGACGAGGAGGCCCGGGACCGGATCACCGTACGCCTGCGGGAACTGCTGAAGGCGGCCGAGGCGGCGGGCAGCGGTGACGCGGCGGACGAGGACCTCGACACCGCGAGCGACGAGGAGCTGTTCGCGATCTTCGACCGGCTCGACTGAGCCGGACCGTACGGCGCCTCGCGCCCCACCCACGGGACGCGAGGGGCCCCACCCACGGGACGCGAGGGATCCCACGCACGGGACGACCCACAGCAATCGCACACATCGAATTCCTGGGAGCTGAATTCAGTGGCTGACGAGGTGCAACTCCGCGACTACCTCAAGAGGGCCATCGCCGACGCCCGCGACGCCCGCAAGCGCCTGCGCGAGGTCGAGGACCAGGCGCGGGAACCGATCGCCATCGTGTCGATGGCGTGCAGGTATCCGGGGGGTGTGGGGTCGCCGGACGAGCTGTGGAGGCTGGTGGCCGACGGGGTGGACGCGGTCACCGGCTTCCCGGACGACCGGGGTTGGGACTTGGAGGGGTTGTTCGACCCGGATCCTGATCACGCCGGTACGTCGTACACGAGTCAGGGTGGTTTCCTGCGCGGGGCGGGGCTCTTCGACGCGGGGTTCTTCGGCATCTCGCCGCGTGAGGCCCTGGCGATGGACCCGCAGCAGCGACTGCTCCTGGAAACCTCCTGGGAGGCGTTGGAACAGGCGGGCATCGACCCCCTGTCGCTGAAGGGCACCGACGTCGGGGTGTTCTCCGGCGTGTCCAGCCAGGGCTACGGCGCCGGTGCCGGGGTGGTGACACCGGAGTCGGAGGGCTTCGCGGGCACGGGTGCGACGCCGAGCGTGGCCTCGGGTCGGGTGGCGTACGTGTTCGGCTTCGAGGGCCCGGCGGTCACCGTGGACACGGCCTGCTCCTCGTCCCTGGTCGCGATGCACCTGGCGGCGCAGGCGCTGCGGCACGGCGACTGCTCGATGGCCCTGGCCGGGGGCGCGATGGTGATGGCCACACCCGGCAACTTCGTGGCGTTCTCCCGGCAGCGCGGCCTGGCCACGGACGGCCGGTGCAAGGCCTTCGCGGACGGCGCCGACGGCATGGGCCTCGCCGAGGGCGCGGGCGTGGTCGTGCTCGAACGCCTCTCGGTGGCCCGCGAGCGCGGCCACCAGGTCCTCGCGGTGCTGCGGGCCAGCGCGGTCAACCAGGACGGCGCCTCCAACGGCCTCACCGCCCCCAACGGCCCCGCGCAACAGCGGGTCATCCGCAGCGCCCTGGCCCACGCGGGCCTCACCCCGGCCGACGTGGACGTGGTGGAGGGCCACGGCACGGGCACGGCCCTCGGCGACCCGATCGAGGCGCAGGCGCTCCTCGCCACGTACGGACGGGACAGGAATCCCGAACAGCCGCTCTGGCTCGGCTCGTTGAAGTCGAACATCGGCCACACGCAGGCCGCCGCCGGTGTGGGCAGCGTGATCAAGATGGTGCAGGCGCTGCGCCACGGCATCATGCCGCCCACGCTGCACGCGCAGGCGCCCACGACCGAGGTCGACTGGTCGACGGGCGCGGTGGAACTCCTGACGGAGGCCCGCGCGTGGCCGCGCGACGGCCGTCCCCGCCGGGCTGGTGTGTCCTCGTTCGGCGTGAGCGGGACGAACGCGCATCTGATCCTGGAGGAGGCGCCCGAGGAGCCGGTCGCGGAGGATCCGGCCCCTGTGGGTGTGGTGCCGCTGGTGGTGTCGGCGCGGAGCCTGGGGGCGCTGTCGGGACAGGCCGGGCGTCTCGCGACGTTCCTCGAGACGGCCGATGGGACACCCCTGGCCACGGTGGCCGGAGCCCTGGTGTCCGGCCGGGCGCTCCTCGACGACCGCGCGGTGGTCGTGGCGGACTCGACCGAGGACGCGCTCACCGGGCTGCGGGCGTTGGCGCGCGGCGAGAGCGGCCCGAACGTCGTCTCCGGGAGCGTCGCGGGCTCCGGTGTCCCGGGCGACCTTGTGCTGGTGTTTCCGGGGCAGGGGGCGCAGTGGGCAGGTATGGGGCGTGAACTCCTCGATTCCTCGGCGGTGTTCGCGGAGCGGGTGGGGGAGTGTGCGGCGGCGTTGGGGCCGTGGGTGGACTGGTCGCTTGTCGACGTACTACGGGGTGAGGCTGATCCCGAGTTCCTTGAGCGGGTGGATGTGGTGCAGCCTGCGAGTTTCGCCGTGATGCTGGGTTTGGCTGCGGTGTGGGAGTCCGTTGGGGTTCGGCCGGACGCGGTGCTTGGTCACTCGCAGGGGGAGATCGCGGCGGCTTGCGTAGCCGGGGCGTTGTCGCTTGAAGATGCGTCCCGTGTGGTGGCGTTGCGGAGTCAGGCCATCGCTCGCGACCTGGCCGGGCGTGGGGGTATGGCTTCGGTCGCGCTCGGCGAGGCAGAGGTGGCCACGCGGCTGGAGCCCTGGGCAGGCCGGGTGGAGGTCGCCGCTGTCAACGGGCCGTCGTCGGTGGTGGTCGCGGGTGCCGCCGAAGCTTTGGACGAGGTGCTGGAGGCCCTGTCCGGTGACGGTGTGCGCACGCGCCGGGTCGCGGTGGACTACGCCTCCCACACCCGCCACGTAGAGGACATCCAGGGCACCCTTGCCGAAGCACTGGCAGGTGTGGACGCGAAGGCCCCGGTGGTGCCGTTCTACTCGACCGTGACTGGCGGCTGGGTGGAGGAAGCCGGGGTCCTGGACGCCGGGTACTGGTACCGCAACCTACGCGGTCAGGTGCGGTTCGGTCCCGCCGTCGCCGACCTTCTCGCGCAGGGCCACGGCGTGTTCGTAGAGGCCAGCGCCCACCCCGTACTGGTCCAGCCGATCACCGAGGTCGTCGATGCCGCCGACAGTACGGCGGTGGTGACGGGCACGCTGCGGCGCGAGGAGGGCGGACGACGGCGACTCCTGGCCTCGATGGCCGAGCTGTTCGTGCGGGGCGTAGCTGTCGACTGGCATGGTGTGCTGCCCACGCGATCCGCGCGCGTGCCCCTGCCCACGTACGCCTTCGACCACCAGCACTACTGGCTCACACCGGGCGCGGAGCCGACCGACGCGGCGTCGCTGGGGCAGACCTCTGCCGATCACCCGCTGCTTGGCGCGGTCGTGCGCCTTCCGCACTCCGACGGCCTCGTCCTCACGTCCCGCCTCTCGCTCCGCGCTCACCCCTGGCTGGCCGACCACGCCGTCGGTGGCGCGGTGCTCCTGCCGGGCACGGCTTTGGTGGAACTGGTGGTGCGGGCCGGTGACGAGACCGGCTGCGGGGTCCTCGAAGAGCTGGTGATCGAGGCGCCGTTGGTGGTGCCCGAGCACGGTGGCGTCCGGGTGCAGGTCGCGGTGGGCGGACCGGGCGGGACCGGCGCGCGGAGCGTGGAGGTGTACTCCCAGCGCGAGGACGGCGCCGATGCCTGGACACGCCACGCCACCGGCCAGGTGACGGCATCCTCGGCCACAGCAGGGGCGAGGCCGGACCACGACTTCGCCGCCTGGCCGCCCCCCGGCGCGCAGAAGGTCGACGTAGAAACGGGTGACTTCTACGACGGACTGGCCGCGCGGGGCTTCGGCTACGGCCCGGCGTTCCAGGGCGTGCGCGCGGCGTGGCGGTGCGGCGACGAGGTGTTCGCCGAGGTCGCCCTGCCCGAGGAACAGCGCAAGGAAGCAACCCGGTACGGCATCCACCCCGCGCTCCTCGACGCGGCCCTGCAAGTGGCGACGTTCGCCGCCGCCGCGGACCCGGCGGCGGAGGACTCCGGGGAACCGATCCTCGCGTTCGCGTGGAACGGCCTCGTGCTGCACGCGGCCGGGGCTTCCGCGCTGCGTGTACGCGTCGCGCCGTGCGGCCCCGACGCGTTGTCCGTGCAGGCCGCGGACGAGACCGGTGGCCTGGTCGTGACCATGGACTCGCTGGTGTCCCGGCCGGTGTCCGCCGACCAGGTGGAGGCCGTGCCAGCCGCCACCTCGCTGTTCGGCGTGGACTGGACCGAACTGCCGCAGCCGCGGGGCGAGCCGCGGGCCTGGGTGCCCGTGGCCACCACTGACGAGGTGGCGGCCCTGGTCGGGCGCGCCGACGTCCCCCCGGTGGCCGTCCTGGAAGCCGTCGGCGGCGATGGCGAGGACGCCGTACTCGCCCTGACCACCCAGGTGTTGGCGGTCGTACAGGCGTGGCTGGCCGAGGCCGATCTCGAAGAGTCACGCCTGGTGGTCGCGACGCGGGGCGCGGTGCCCGCCGGGGACGGCGCGGTGACGGATCCGGCGGCGTCCGCGGTCTGGGGCCTGGTACGGGCCGCGCAGGCCGAGAACCCGGACCGCCTGGTCCTCCTTGACCTCGACCCGGCCTCCCCGGAGGGTGTGGGCTCCGCCCTGGGGCCGGTGCTCGCCAGCGGTGAGCCGCAGATCGCGGTGCGCGGAACGACCTTCACCGTGCCTCGGCTCGCCCGCGTATCGGATCAACACGCAGACGCGCAGGCGGCGTTCGGGGATGCGGGGACCGTCCTTGTCTCGGGTGGTGGGTCGCTGGGTGCCCTGGTGGCCCGGCATCTCGTCAGCCGGTATGGAGTACGCAGCCTGGTGCTCGCCAGTCGCCGGGGCACGGACGCCGAGGGCGTACCGGAACTCGTCGCCGAGCTCACCGCGCGGGGCACGACGGTGTCGGTGGTCGCCTGCGACGTATCCGATCGCGAGCAGGTGAAGGCCCTGTTGGCGTCCGTCAGCAGTGGCGAACATCCGCTGACGGGTGTCGTTCATACGGCGGGTGTCTTCGATGCCGGTGTGGTCGGGGCGCTGACTGCGGAGCGTGTGGCGGGGGTGTTCGCGCCGAAGGTGGATGCGGTGCGGCATCTCGACGAGTTGACGCGGGGTCTGGGTCTGGGGGCGTTCGTCGTGTATTCGTCGGCCTCGTCGGTGTTCATGGGGGCGGGCAGTGGCGGTTACGCGGCGGCGAACGCGTTCCTGGACGGTCTGATGGCGCACCGGCGGGCCTTGGGCCTGCCCGGCCTCTCGCTCGCCTGGGGCACGTGGGAGCACGCCACCAACATGACCACCCACCTCAGCTCCGCCGACCAGACGCGCATGAGCCGGCGCGCCCACCGCACCGGCGTCGTGGGGATCAAACCTGCCGAGGGCATGGAACTCTTCGACGCCGCCGTGGCGTCCGGACGGTCGCTGCTCGTGCCGGTCAAACTGGACCTCCAGGGCGTGCGGGCCGGAGCGGCGGGCGGCGGCGGAGTGCCGCCCCTGCTGCGCGGCCTCGTACCGGCGGTACGGCAGCAGGCCCGGGCGGCGGCCGCGAGCGACGGCGAACTGGTGCGCCGCCTGGCCGGGCTCGCCGCCGCGGAGCAGGAGGCCCTGCTGCTCGACCTGGTGCGGACGCAGGCCGCGGTCGTGCTCGGGCACAGCGGGCCGGGCGGGGTGCGGGCGGACACGGCGTTCAAGGACGTGGGGTTCGACTCGCTCACCTCGGTGGAGCTGCGCAACCGGCTGCGCGAGGCGACCGGCCTGAAACTGCCCGCCACACTCGTCTTCGACCAGCCGAACCCGCTGGCCCTCGCCCGGCATCTGCGCGACGGCCTCGGCGTGAGCGACGACGTGCTCGCCCGCGTGCACGCGCGGATCGAGGACGTCGAGGCGCTGATCGGCGCCCTGCCCCTCGACGCGGCCATGAAGTCCAGCGTCGCGCTACGCCTGCAAGGCCTGGTGGCCAGGTGCAACGGCGTGCTCGGGCGGACGGACGCCGCCACCGTCGCGGAGCAGCTGGAATCCGCGTCGGCCGACGAAGTCCTCGACTTCATCGATGACGAACTGGGGCTCGTGTGAGACCGGCACGCGCCGGGTCCCCTCCGGGACCGGTGCGAGGCTCCGCGGTTCCACCCAACCTTCGTGAGGACTGAACAATGGCCACGGACGAAAAACTCCTCCAGTACCTCAAGCGCGTCACGACCGAACTGCACCAGCTGCGGAAACAAGGCTCCTCCCACGCGGGCGAGCCCGTGGCGATCGTGGGGATGGCCTGTCGGCTGCCGGGCGGGGTGACGGGGCCGGAGGAACTGTGGCGCCTGGTGTCCGAGGGGCGGGACGCGGTGTCGGGATTCCCCGACGACCGGGGCTGGGAGCTGGACGGCCTCTTCGACCCGGACCCCGACAACCCCGGTACGTCCTACACCGACCAGGGCGGCTTCCTGCGCGGCGCGGGCCTCTTCGACCCCGGCTTCTTCGGCATCTCACCCCGCGAGGCCCTGGCCATGGACCCGCAGCAGCGACTGCTCCTGGAAACCTCCTGGGAGGCGTTGGAACAGGCGGGCATCGACCCCCTGTCACTGAAGGGCACCGACGTCGGTGTCTTCACCGGCGTGTCCAGCCAGGGCTACGGAGCCGGAGCCGGAGCCATCGCCCCGGAGCTGGAGAGCTTCACCGGCACGGGCGTGGCCGGAAGCGTGGCCTCCGGCCGGGTGTCGTACGTCTTCGGCTTCGAGGGCCCGGCCGTCACCGTGGACACCGCGTGCTCCTCGTCGCTCGTGGCCCTCCACCTGGCCGCGCAGGCGCTGCGGCAGGGCGAGTGCTCGATGGCCCTGGCCGGGGGCGCGATGGTGATGTCGACGCCCGGCACGTTCGTGGCGTTCTCGCGGCAGCGCGGCATGGCCTCCGACGGCCGGTGCAAGGCGTACGCCGACGGCGCCGACGGCATGGGCCTCGCCGAGGGCGCGGGCGTGGTGGTCCTGGAGCGCCTCTCGGTCGCACAGGAGCGCGGCCACCGGATCCTCGCCGTCGTCCGGGGCAGCGCGGTCAACCAGGACGGCGCCTCCAACGGCCTCACCGCCCCCAACGGCCCCTCGCAGGAGCGCGTGATCCGCAAGGCCCTCGCCGGAGCCGGACTCGTCCCCGCAGACGTGGACGTCGTGGAGGGCCACGGCACCGGGACCGCGCTGGGCGACCCGATCGAGGCCCAGGCCCTCCTCGCCACGTACGGGCAGGGCCGCGACCCGCGACGGCCCCTGTGGCTCGGCTCGCTGAAGTCGAACATCGGCCACACGCAGGCCGCCGCCGGTGTCGCCAGCGTGATCAAAGTGGTGCAGGCGCTCCGCCACGGCGTCATGCCGCCCACGCTGCACGCCCAGGAGCCCACCACCGAAGTGGACTGGTCGACGGGCGCGGTCGAACTCCTGACGGAGGCGCGCGCGTGGCCGCGCGACGACCGCCCCCGCCGGGCCGGAGTCTCCTCGTTCGGGATCAGCGGCACCAACGCTCATCTGATCCTGGAGGAAGCACCCCCGGTCGCGGCCGCGCCGCTCCCCGAACGGACGGAACCCGACGGCGTGGTACCCCTGGTGGTCTCGGCACACGGCGCCGGGGCGCTGGCGGGCCAGGCCGCACGCCTCACGTCGTACATCCGGTCGCCGGAGCCCGGTGAGTCCGGCGGCGCGGCCCTCGCGGACGTCGCCCGGGCGCTCCTGTCGGACCGCGCGCTGCTCCACGAACGCGCCGTGGTCGTCGCCCGCTCGGCCGACGAGGCGATGACCGGCCTCGGCGCGCTCGCGCGGGGCGAGAACGCCGCCGGTGTCGTGTCCGGCCGGGTCACCGGGTCGGGCGAAGCGGGCAAGGTCGTCTGGGTGTTCCCCGGGCAGGGCTCACAGCGGGCGGGGGCGGGCCGGGAGCTGTACGAGCGGTACCCGGCGTTCGCGGAAGCCTTCGACGAGGCCTGCGAGCAGCTGGACGCGTGCCTCGCCGGGCGGGTCGACCACCCCGTACGGGACGTGGTCCTGGGCACGGTCGCGGGCAGCACCGACCTGCTGGACCAGACGGTGTTCACCCAGACGGGCCTCTTCGCCGTGGAGAGCGCCCTGGCCCGTCTCGTCGAGTCCTGGGGCGTACGGCCGGACGCGGTGATCGGGCACTCGATCGGCGAGGTCACCGCCGCGTACGTGGCGGGCGCCCTCACGCTGCCGGACGCGGCCCGCCTGGTCGCGGCCAGGGGGCGGCTCATGCAGGCGCTGCCGCCGGGCGGCGCCATGGTCGCGGTGGCCGCGCGCGAGGATCAGCTCGTCGGGCTGCTGCGCGAGGGCGTGGAGGTCGCCGCGGTCAACGGCCCGTCCGCGCTGGTGCTCTCCGGCGACGAGGACGCGGTCCTCGCGGCGGCGGACCTGCTGCGGGAGCGGGGCCACAAGACGAAGCGCCTCGCGGTGTCGCACGCGTTCCACTCACTGCGGATGGAACCGATGCTGGCCGACTTCACCGCGGAGCTCACCGACGTGGCGTGGCAGCGGCCCGCGATCCCGGTGATCTCGAACGTGACCGGTCGGATCGCCGAGCCCGCTGAACTCGCCGACCCGCGCTACTGGGCCGAACACGTGCGCCGACCGGTGCGGTTCGCCGAAGGCGTCGCGGCCGCCGCGGAGTTCGGCGGCACCCTGTTCGTGGAGCTGGGGCCCGGCGCGGCCCTGACCGGCCTGGTCGAGGAGACGGCCACCGCCACGACCGCCGAGGTGACATGCGTCGCCGCCCTGCGCGAAGGCCGCCCGGAGGAGGCGACGCTGCTGGCCTCGATGGCCGAGCTGTTCGTACGAGGGGTGGCCGTGGACTGGGCGCGCCTGCTGCCCGCCGGGTCCGCCTCCCGGCACGTGGACCTGCCGACGTACGCCTTCGACCACCAGCACTACTGGCTCAAGCCCGGCACGTCGGCCACGGACGCCGCCTCCCTCGGGCAGGCGGCGGCGGACCACCCCTTGCTCGGCGCGGTGGTGCGCCTCCCGCACTCCGACGGCCTGGTCTTCACTTCCCGCCTTTCGCTGCGCACGCACCCGTGGCTGTCCGATCACGCGGTCGGCGGTGTGGTCCTCCTGCCGGGCACGGGCCTTGTGGAGCTGGCCGTGCGGGCCGGTGACGAAGCCGGGTACGGGAGCCTCGAAGAGCTGGTCATCGAGGCCCCCTTGGTGGTGCCCGCGCGCGGCGCGGTGCGGGTGCAGGTCGCGGTGGGCGCCCCGGGTGAGACGGGCACGCGCACCGTTGAGGTGTACTCCCAGCGCGAGGACGACGGCGCCGCGGACACCTGGACCCGCCACGCCGCGGGCCTCCTGGCGGCCACCGCCCGCCCCCGGGACCGCGGCGGCTTCGACTTCACCGCCTGGCCGCCGCCCGGCGCGCGCCCGGTGGACGTGCACCCCGGCGACTTCTACGACGACCTGGCCGCACGCGGCTACGGCTACGGCCCGGCCTTCCGCGGCCTGCGGACGGTGTGGCGGCGCGGCGACGAGGTCTTCGCCGAGGTCGCCCTGCCCGAGGAGCAGCGCAAGGAGGCCGACAGGTTCGGCATCCACCCCGCGCTCCTCGACGCGGCCCTGCACGCCGGGATGCTCGCCGCCACGGCGGACCCGGCGGGGGACGAACCCGCGCGGCCCGTGCTGCCGTTCGCGTGGAACGGCCTCGTGCTGCACGCCGTCGGCGCCTCGGCGCTGCGGGTGCGCCTGGCGCCCGGCGGCCCCGGCGCCGTGTCCCTCACGGCGGCGGACGAGACCGGCGGCCCCGTCGTGACGATGGACTCGCTCGTGTCCCGGCCGGTGACCGAGGGGCAGCTGGAGAGCGCTGCCGACACGGCGGCCGCCACCGCGCTGTTCGGCGTGGACTGGACCGAGCTGCCCCCACCACAGGGAGAGCCGCAGAGGTGGGTGCCGGTGTCCACCACCGACGAGGTGGCGGCCCTGGCCGCGCGTGCCGACGTACCCCCGGTGGCCGTCCTGGAAGCTGTTGGCGGCGACGGTGAGGACGCGGTACTCGCCCTGACATCACGGGTGTTGGAGGTCGTCCAGGCCTGGCTGGCCGAGGCCGCCCTTGAGGAGTCCCGCCTCGCCGTCGTGACCCGGGGGGCGGTGCCCGCGGGCACCGGCGTGGTGAGCGACCCGGCGGGAGCGGCTGTGTGGGGCCTGGTGCGCGCGGCCCAGGCGGAGAACCCGGACCGTCTCCTCCTGCTGGACACCGACCCCATGGCGGACGGCGCCCTGGACGCGGTGCTGGGAGCGGTGCTTGCGGGCGGTGAGCCGCAGGTCGCGGTGCGTGGATCGAGGTACTGCGTGCCCAGGCTCGTGCGGGTCGCCGGTCATGTGCCGGAGGCGGGGAACAAGTTCAGCTCTGGAAAGAGCGTTCTACTCACTGGTGGAACTGGTTCCCTGGGCGGGCTGCTGGCCCGTCATCTGGTCGCCCGGCACGGCGTACGGCACCTTCTCCTCGCCAGCCGCCGAGGCGCGGACGCCGAGGGAGCGGCGGAGCTGGTGGCGGAACTCGCCGAGCAGGGGGCGACCGTATCGGTCGTGGCGTGCGACGTGTCCGACCGCGAGCAGGTCCGTGCCCTGCTGGCGTCCGTACCCGACGAGCACCGGCTGGGCGGCGTCGTGCACACCGCGGGCGTGCTGGACGACGGGGTGATCGGGGCGCTGACCCCGGAGCGCCTCGCGGGGGTGTTCGCGCCGAAGGCGGACGCGGCGCGACACCTCGACGAGCTGACCCGGGGCCTCGACCTCGACGCGTTCATCACCTACTCCTCCGCGGCGGGCGTGTTCGGGTCGGCGGGCCAGGGCAACTACGCGGCGGCCAACGCCTACCTCGACGGTCTGATGGCGCGGCGCCGGGCGGCGGGCCTGCCCGGGCTCTCCCTCGCCTGGGGCCTGTGGGAGCAGACCGCGGGCATGACCGCACACCTCGACGACGTCGACCAGGCGCGTGCGAACCGCGGCGGCGTACTGGCCATCACCGCCGCCGAAGGCATGGAGCTGTTCGACGCCGCGGTGGCGTCCGGGCAGCCGCTGCTGGTCCCGATCAAGCTGGACCTGCGGGGAGCCCGCGCCGGTGCGGCCTCCGGCGGCGCGGTCCCGCACCTGCTGCGCGGCCTCGTCCGGGCGGGCCGACAACAGGCGCGGGCCGCCTCCTCCGGCGACGTCGAGCTGACCCGGCGCCTGGCCGGGCTCGCCGCGACGGAACAGGAGGCCCTGCTGCTCGACCTGGTCCGCACCCAGGCCGCGGTCGTCCTCGGGCACGCGGGCCCCGGGGGCGTACGGCCGGACACGGCATTCAACGAAGCCGGGTTCGACTCCCTCACCTCGGTGGAACTGCGCAACCGACTGCGCGAGGCGACCGCTCTCAAGTTCCCCGCCACCCTCGTCTTCGACTACCCGACCCCGGAGGCGCTCGCCCGCTACCTGCGCGAGGAACTGGCCGAGACGGCGGACGGCGCCACGGCCCCGTCCGCGCCGCCCGTGGCCGCGGATCCGGACGAGCCGATCGCGATCGTCGGGATGGCGTGCCGACTGCCCGGCGGGGTGGTGGACCCCGAGGGCTTGTGGCGGCTTGTACGGGAGGGCCGCGAGGGGATGGCACCGTTCCCGGAGGACCGGGGCTGGGACCTGGACGACCTCTTCGACGCGGATCCCGACAACACCGGTACGTCGTACGCGAGTCAGGGCGGATTCCTCCAGGGCGCGGGCCTCTTCGACCCCGGCTTCTTCGGCATCTCGCCGCGCGAGGCGCAGGCGATGGACCCGCAGCAGCGGCTGCTCCTGGAGACCTCCTGGGAGGCGTTGGAGCAGGCGGGCATCGATCCCCTGTCGCTGAAGGGCACCGACGTCGGGGTGTTCTCCGGGGTGTCCACCCAGGGCTACGGGATGGGCGCGGACGCACGGGACGTGGAGGGCTACACGGGCACAGGCTCGGCGCCGAGCGTGGCCTCGGGCCGGGTGGCGTACGCCTTCGGTTTCGAGGGTCCGGCGGTCACGGTGGACACGGCGTGCTCGTCGTCGCTGGTGGCGATGCACCTGGCCGCGCAGGCGCTGCGGCAGGGCGAGTGCTCGATGGCACTCGCCGGTGGTGTCGCCGTGATGGCGACGCCCGGGGCCTTCGTGGAGTTCTCTCGGCAGCGGGGCCTGGCCACCGACGGGCGCTGCAAGTCCTACGCGGCGGGCGCCGACGGCACCGGCTGGTCCGAGGGCGTCGGCCTGGTGGTCCTTGAGCGCCTTTCGGTGGCGCGCGAGCGCGGGCACCGGATCCTGGCCGTGTTGCGGGGCAGCGCGGTCAACCAGGACGGCGCGTCCAACGGCCTCACCGCCCCCAACGGCCCCTCCCAGCAGCGCGTGATCCGTAAGGCCCTGGCCCACGCGGGCCTCACCCCGGCCGACGTGGACGTGGTGGAGGGCCACGGCACCGGAACGACCCTGGGCGACCCGATCGAGGCGCAGGCCCTGCTCGCGACGTACGGGCAGGGCAGGGATCCGGAACGGCCGCTGTGGCTGGGCTCGTTGAAGTCGAACATCGGCCATGCGCAGGCCGCCGCGGGCGCGGCCGGTGTGATCAAGATGGTGCAGGCACTGCGGCACGCGGTCATGCCCCCCACCCTGCACGTGGATGAGCCCACGACCGAGGTGGACTGGTCGACGGGCGCGGTGGAGCTCCTGACGGAGGCCCGCGCGTGGCCGCGAGAGGGGCGTCCGCGCCGGGCCGGGGTATCCGCGTTCGGCATCAGCGGCACGAACGCGCATCTGATCCTGGAGGAGGCGCCCGAGGAGCCGGTCGCGGAGGATGTCGGCCCGGTGGGTGTGGTGCCGTTGGTGGTGTCGGCGCGGAGCCGGGTTTCGCTGGCGGGGCAGGCCGGGCGTCTTGCGTCGCATGTGGAGTCGGGTGCTGGCGCTTCGTTGGCGGGTGCGGCAGGGGCGTTGGTCTCTGGTCGGGCTGTGCTGGGTGAGCGCGCGGTGGTGGTGGCGGGCTCGGGCGAGGAGGCGCTGGCCGGGTTGCGGGCGCTTGAGCGGGGTGAGAGCGGTCCGGGGCTGGTGTCGGGGAGCGGGGGTGCGCCGGGGGATCTCGTGCTGGTGTTCCCGGGGCAGGGCTCGCAGTGGGCAGGTATGGGCCGTGAACTCCTCGATTCCTCGCCGGTGTTCGCGGAGCGGGTGGGGGAGTGCGCGGTCGCCCTTGCGCGGTGGGTGGACTGGTCGCTCATCGACGTACTACGGGGGGATGCTGAGCCTGAGCTTCTTGAGCGGGTGGATGTGGTGCAGCCCGCGAGTTTCGCGGTGATGGTGGGTTTGGCGTCGGTGTGGGAGTCCGTCGGGGTCCGGCCGGATGCGGTCCTTGGTCACTCGCAGGGGGAGATCGCGGCGGCCTGCGTGGCGGGGGCGCTGTCCCTTGAGGACGCGGCCCGTGTGGTGGCGCTGCGGAGCCAGGCCATCGCCGCACGGCTCGCCGGGCGTGGCGGGATGGCCTCGGTGGCGCTGAGCGAGGCGGAGGCTCTGGGGCCGCTTGAGCCCTGGGCGGGTCGGGTGGAGGTCGCCGCTGTCAACGGGCCGTCGTCGGTGGTGGTCGCGGGTGACGCCGAAGCTTTGGACGAGGCGCTGGAGGCCCTGTCCGGTGACGGTGTGCGCACGCGCCGGGTGGCGGTGGACTACGCCTCCCACACCCGCCACGTAGAGGACATCGAGGACGTGCTGGCCGAAGCGCTGGCAGGTGTGGAAGCGAAGGCCCCGGTGGTGCCGTTCTTCTCGACCGTGACTGGCGGCTGGGTGGAGGAGGCCGGGGTCCTGGACGCCGGGTACTGGTACCGCAATTTGCGCGGTCAGGTGCGGTTCGGTCCGGCCGTGGCCGACCTGCTCAGGCAGGGGCACGGCGCGTTCGTGGAGGTGAGCGCGCACCCCGTACTGGTCCAGCCGATCACCGAGGTCGTCGATGCCGCCGACAGTACGGCGGTGGTGACGGGCACGCTGCGGCGCGAGGAGGGCGGACTGCGGCGACTCCTGGCGTCGATGGCGGAGTTGTTCGTCAAGGGGGTGCGCGTGGACTGGGCGGGTGCGCTGCCCGCCGGAGCCAGGAACGCGCCCGCGGACCTGCCGACGTACGCCTTCGACCACCGGCACTACTGGCTCAAGCCTGCCGAGTCGGCGACCGGCGCGGCGGCGCTGGGCCTCGCCGGGGCCGGTCACCCGTTGCTGGGCGCGGTGGTGCGGCTTCCGCAGACGGACGGGCTCGTGTTCACCTCGCGTCTTTCCCTGCGGACGCACCCATGGCTGGCCGACCACGCGGTCAGCGGTGTCGTACTCGTCCCGGGCACGGGGCTCGTGGAGCTGGCGGTGCGGGCCGGTGACGAGGCCGGGTGCGGGGTCCTCGAAGAGCTGGTGATCGAGGCGCCGCTCGTGGTGCCCCGGCGCGGCGGGGTGCGCGTGCAGGTCGCGGTGGGCGGGCCGGGTGAGACGGGCGCGCGGACCGTCGAGGTGTACTCCCAGCGCGAGGACGACGACGGAGCCGACACGTGGACGCGGCACGCCACCGGGCTCCTCGCGACCACCGGCCACCCCCATGACCTGGGCGGCTACGACTTCACGGCGTGGCCGCCGCCCGGCGCGGAACCGGTGGACATCAGCGACGGCTACGGCCGGCTCGCCGGGGGCGGCTACGGGTACGGCCCGGTGTTCCAGGGCGTGCGCGCGGTGTGGCGGCGCGGCGACGAGGTGTTCGCCGAGGTCGCCCTGCCCGAGGAGCAGCGGGAGGAAGCGGGCAGGTACGGCATCCACCCCGCGCTCCTCGACGCGGCCCTGCACTCGACCATGCTGAACGCCGTGGCGGCGGTCACGGAGGCCGCCGGTGACGGCAGCGCGGACGGCATCGAACTGCGGCTGCCCTTCGCCTGGAACGGGCTCGCCCTGCACGCGGCGGGCGCCTCGGCGCTCCGGGTCCGCGTGGCGAAGCCCGAGCGCGACGCCCTGTCGCTGGAGGCCGTGGACGAGGCCGGAGGCCTGGTCGTGACGTTGGACTCGCTGGTCGGCCGGGTGGTGTCCGCCGAGCAGTTGGAGACGGCGTCGGACACGGCACGCGCCGACTCGCTGTTCCGGGTGGAGTGGACGGAGCTGCCCCCGGTGCGACAGGCGCGGACCGCGCCGTCGTGGGTGGCCGTGGCCACGGCGGAGGAGGTGGCGACGCTGGCCGACGACGTGGAGTCGGGCGCGGCGGCCCCCGCGCTGGCGGTCATGGACGCCGTCGGCGGCGACGAGGAGGACGCCGCCCTGTCGCTGGCCTCCCGGGTCCTCGACGTCGTGCAGTGCTGGCTGGCCGGAACCGGACTGGAAGAGTCGCGGCTGCTTGTGGTCACCCGGGGCGCGGTGCCCGCCGGGGGCGAGGACACCGTGCGGGATCCGGCAGGGGCGGCCGTGTGGGGCCTGGTACGCGCCGCGCAGGCCGAACACCCGGACCGTATCGTCCTGCTGGACGTCGACGCCGATGTGAACACCGGCGTGGAGCCCGTCCTGGGCGCGGCCCTCGCTAGCGGCGAGCCGCAGGTCGCCGTGCGCGGCACGGTCCTCTCCGTACCACGCCTCGCCCGCGCCACCGGCCAAGCCCCCGACGCGTCACCGGTGTTCGGCCCGGAGGGAACCGTCCTGATCTCGGGTGCCGGATCCCTGGGCGGCCTGGCGGCCCGGCACCTCGTCACCCGGTACGGCGTACGGCATCTGCTCCTGGCCAGCCGCCGGGGCGCGGACGCGGAGGGAGTGCCGGAGCTGGTGGACGACCTCACCCGAGAAGGCGCGACGGTGTCGGTGGTGGCGTGTGACGTGTCCGACCGCGACCAGGTGAAGGCCTTGCTGGCGGGCGTACCGGACGAGCACCGCCTGACCGGCGTCGTGCACACCGCGGGCGTGACGGACGACGGAGTGATCGGGGCACTGACACCGGAGCGTCTTGAGCGGGTGTTCGCGCCGAAGGTGGACGCGGTGCGCCACCTGGACGGGTTGACGCGGGAACTGGGCCTGGATCTCGATGTGTTCGTCGTCTACTCGTCCGTGTCGGGCGTCTTCATGGGTGCGGGCAGCGGAAGTTACGCCGCCGCGAACGCCTTCCTGGACGGTCTGATGGCCACCCGGCGGGCGGCGGGTCTGCCCGGCCTGTCCTTGGCCTGGGGCCTGTGGGAGCAGACCACCGGCATGGCCGCCCACACCGACGACCTCACCAAGAGCCGGATGAGCCGCCGCGGCGGACTGCGGGGGATGACTCCGGCGGAGGGCATGGAGCTGTTCGACGCGGCCATGGGGTCCGGGCAGGCCCTGCTGGTACCGGCCAAGCTGGACCTGCGGGGCGTCCGTGCCGGGGCGGCGGCCGGTGGCGGGGTGCCGCACCTGCTGCGCGGCCTCGTCCGCGCCGGACGGCAACAGGCGCGGGCGGCGGGCGGCGACGAGCACCGGCAACTGTCCGAGCGGCTCGCCGCCCTGCCCGCGGCCGAGCAGGCGACGGTGCTGCTCGACCTGGTGCGGAGCCAGGTGGCGGCGGTCCTCGGCCACGGCACGACGTACCACATCGACGCCGACCAGGGGCTCTTCGAGATCGGGTTCGACTCCCTCACGGCCATCGAGCTGCGCAACCGGCTGCGCACCCTCACCGAGCGGAAGCTCGCCCCCGGCCTCGTCTTCGACCACCCGACGCCAGGAAGGCTCGCCGCGCACCTGCACGCGCTGATGTGCGGCGAACAGGCCGCGGCCCCGGTGGCGCTCTCCGTATGAACCCAGCGGTCCCCCCGCGAAACCCATGGAAAGAGGCGACGACGTGTTCGACGTGAGCGACTACCTCCAGCGGATCGGCTGCGGCACGGAGACCGGCGTGGACGCCGCGACGCTGCGGAAGCTGCACAAGAGCCACCTCATGGCGATTCCCTACAACGGCGCCGCCCAGGACCTGCGCGACGGGATCCGCCTCGTCGACCTCGACGAGGACGCCCTGTTCGAGACGAGCGTCGTCGACGGGCACGGCGGCACCTGCTTCCAGCTGGCCCGGCTCTTCCACCGGCTGCTCGGTGAACTCGGCTACGACGTCACGCTGCTGGCGGCCAGCACCGCCGAAGGCCGGGAGAACTTCGGGCTGGACGTGGAGCACATGTTCAGCCGGGTCGCCCTGGACGGCGAGGAGTGGCTCGTCGACGTCGGCTACCCGGGGCCCCACTACATCGAGCCGCTGCGGATCACCGACGTGGTGCAGACCCAGTACGGATGCCAGTACCGCCTGGTCGAGAACGCGTCCGGGTTCGCCCTCCAGCGCCGGGGGCGGGTCAGCCGGTGGAGCGTCGTCTACACCTTCACGACGAAGCCCCGGCAGTGGAGCGACTGGAGGGAACTGGAGGAGCTCCTCAACCGGGAGTACGCGGTCACCGCCGCCCCGCCCGACGCGTGCCCGATCGCGCGCGGAACGGACCGCATCTTCACGGAGATCGAGGCGACCACCGGGGCGCACGACGGCCTGGACGTCCTGTGCGGGCGCACCTTCGACGACGGCCAGGTCGTCCTGAAGGGGCGGCGCTGCCTGACGGTCCGCGGCGGCCGCGAGGACGTGCGCACGATCAAGGACGACGACGAACACCGCGACCTGGTCTTCCGCATTCTGTCCGGCGAATTCAGCTGACCTCGCGCCGCGCGCACGCCCGCGCGGCGCCCCGAAGGGGGACAAGATGGCTTCCGTACCGCTGCGCCTCACCGACCACGCGTACGACGTGCTGATCGGCCCGGGGGTACGCGCGTCGCTCACCGACGTGGTCCGGCGCCTCGGCGCCAGGCGGGCCGTCGTCGTGTCGGCACGCCCGCGGGAGTGGGTGCCCGACACCGGCGTCGAGACGCTGCTGCTGCCGGCCCGCGACGGGGAACGGGAGAAGACCCTCGCCACGGTGGAGGCGCTGTGCGGGGAGTTCGTACGGTTCGGACTCACCCGGTCCGACGTCGTCGTGTCCTGCGGCGGCGGGACGACCACCGACGTGGTCGGCCTCGCGGCGGCGCTGTACCACCGGGGCGTGCCCGTGGTGCACCTGCCCACCACGCTGCTCGCCCAGGTCGACGCCAGCGTCGGCGGCAAGACGGCGGTGAACCTGCCCGCCGGGAAGAACCTCGTCGGGGCCTACTGGCAGCCCAGCGCGGTGCTGTGCGACACCGACTACCTCGCGACCCTGCCGCGCAGGGAACTCCTGAACGGGCTCGGGGAGATCGCCCGCTGCCACTTCATCGGCGCCGCCGACCTGCGCGGCCTTCCGCTCGTGGAGCAGATCACCGCGAGCGTCACCCTCAAGGCCCGCATCGTGGAGGCGGACGAGCGGGACACCGGGGTGCGGCACATCCTCAACTACGGCCACACGCTGGGCCACGCCCTGGAGAAGGAGACCGGCTACGCCCTGCGCCACGGCGAGGCGGTGGCCGTCGGCACGGTCTTCGCGGGCCGCCTCGCCGGTGCCCTGGGCCGGATCGGCCCGGCCCGGGTGGCGGAACACCAGGACGTCGTCCAGCACTACGGGCTGCCCGCCGCGCTGCCCGCCGAGTCCGACCCCGCCGCCCTGCTGCGGCTGATGCGGCACGACAAGAAGGCGCTCACCGGCCTCGCCTTCGCCCTGGACGGCCCGGACGGCGCCGAGCTGGTGAGCGACGTGCCCCGGGAGGCCGTCGCCCGCGTCCTGGAAGAGATGCCCCGGGCGCCCCTCGCCGAGCTCGTCGGCGCCGCCGAGCCCGGGGTTGTCGCGGCCGAAGCGGCCAGGGCATGAGCCGCCCGCCCCAGCCCGAGGCAGGACCCGCGCACCGCCTCCTGGCCGACCGGCTCGCGGCGGCCCTGGCCAGGCCGGTCGCGCAGCAGCCGGACTGGCCGGACCCGGAGCGGGCGCAAGCCGTGGTGGCGGCCCTGAGCCGGGCCGAGCCGCTCGTGACCCCCGCCGAGACCGCGCGCCTGGCGGAGCGCCTCGCCGCGGTCGCGCACGGCGAGGCGTTCCTGCTCCAGGGCGGCGACTGCGCCGAAGCCTTCGCCGAGAACACCGAGGCCCACCAGCGGGCCAACCTGGGCCTGCTCACGGACATGGCCGCGGTGCTCGCCCGCCGCGCGGGGCG
Organism: Streptomyces sp. NPDC053474; assembly: GCF_044544845.1. Classification (NCBI taxonomy): domain Bacteria; kingdom Bacillati; phylum Actinomycetota; class Actinomycetes; order Kitasatosporales; family Streptomycetaceae; genus Streptomyces; species Streptomyces sp. NPDC053474. Next base: position 153,516 of record NZ_JBITXV010000016.1, on the reverse strand, counting down.
GCCCGTCGTCACGGTCGCCCGGATGGCCGGGCAGTACGCCAAGCCGCGCTCCCGGCCCCTGGACGCGCGGGGCCTTCCCGTCTACCGCGGCGACCTGGTCAACTCGATCGAGCCCACGCCCGCGGCCCGCACGCCGGACCCCTCCCGGATGCTGCGGGCCCGCGCCGACGCGGCGGACGCCATGGCCGTGGTCCGGGACTTCAGGACCGGCACGCGGGCACGGCCCGACGACGACGGCGAGCTCTACGTCAGCCACGAGGCGCTCGTGCTCGACTACGAGCGGACCTCGCTGCGGGCGGACCTCGGCGGCCCCGAGCCCCGGCTCGCCAGCGGCCTCGCGCACTTCCTGTGGGTCGGCGAGCGCACCCGCGACCCCGACGGCGCGCACATCGCGCTCGCGGAGCTCCTGTCCAACCCGATCGGCCTCAAGCTCGGCCCCCGCACCACCCCGGAGCAGGCCCTCGCCTACGTGCGCAGGCTCGACCCGCACGGCGAACCGGGACGCCTCACACTGATCAGCCGCATGGGGCACACCCGGGTCCGCGCCGTCCTGCCCGCGATCGTGGAGAAGGTCACCGCCTCCGGCCACCAGGTGATCTGGAGCTGCGACCCGATGCACGGCAACACGTACACGTCGGCGGGCGGCCACAAGACCCGCGCGCTCCAGCACATCGCCGACGAGGTCTCCGGGTTCTTCGAGGTGCACCGGCGCCTGGGCACCCACCCCGGCGGCCTGCACGTCGAGCTCACCGGCGACGACGTCACGGAGTGCCTCGGCGGTCCCCGCGGCCTCACCGAGGCCGACCTGCCCGCCCGCTACCGCACGGCCTGCGACCCGCGCCTCAACGCGGAGCAGTCGATGGAACTCGCCACCACCGTCGCGGAGCTGGCGGCGGCCGGTGCCACGGACAGAGAGGTAAGACTGCGATGACCGGACACCCACCAGCCAAGGAATGCCCTGCCGCCAAGGAGCACCCACCCGCCAAGGGACACTCGACCGCCCCCGGACACCCACCCGCCCCGCCCATCACGGGCACCACCCGGCTGTACGCCGTCCTGGGCGACCCCGTCGCCCAGGTCCAGTCGCCCGCCCTGATGAACCCGCTCTTTGCGCGCCTCGGCCGGGACGCGGTGCTCGTGCCGGTGCACGCCCGGCCGCCGCACCTCGAAGCCGTCGTACGCGGCCTGCGGCGGATCGACAACCTCGACGGCATGTTCGTCACCGTCCCGCACAAGGCGGCCGTACGCGCGCTCGCCGACCGGCGGGGCCCGACCGTGGACATCGTCGGCAGCGCCAACGTGCTGCGCCGGGAGGCCGACGGCGGCTGGCTCGCGGAGAACTTCGACGGCTCGGGCTTCGTGACGGGCCTCGTCGCCGCCGGACACGACCCCAAGGGCGCCCACGTGGCGCTCGTCGGAACGGGCGGCGCGGGCAGCGCCATCGCCGCGGCCCTCCTTACGGCGGGCGTCGACCGCCTCTCCGCGTACGACACGGACACCGCGAGGCTCGGCGCCCTCGTCGCCCGTCTCGACGCGCACTGGCCCGGCCGGGTCCGCGCGCTGACCGGACCGCACCCGCGGGGCGCCGACATCGCCGTGAACGCCACCCCGCTCGGGCTGCGCCCCGACGACCCGCTGCCCTTCCCGCCGGACTGCCTGCGGCCGGGCGGCGTGGTGGCCGACATCGTCATGAAGCCCCGCGAGACCAGGCTCCTGCGCGAGGCGGCCGCCCTGGGACACCCCGTCCATCACGGCATCCACATGCTGGAGGGCCAACTGGACGCCTATCAGGCCTTCTTCGGCCTCGCCTAGCGGCGGCGCCGACTACCTGACCGAGGGATGCGGGGGCGCCACCGGGCCTCTACTTTGGACCTGTTGGTCAGCTTTTCTTCCGACACATGACGCCGCACGGGGCGGAGTGTGCGCGACGTCCGCGATCTCGACGGCGAGTGTGCCCACGTGCGCCCGCGTCCCCCTCCGCGGCACGCGGCCCCGACCGTCCCGCACCCCGCGTCGAGCCCACCCATGGTTGGAGACACATGAACGTGCGACAGGCGCCGGAGTACCCCGCGTGGCCGCAGTACGACGTGCGGGAGCGGGAAGGACTCGTCCGCGCCCTCGAACAGGGCCAGTGGTGGCGGATGGGCGGCAGCGAAGTCGACTCCTTCGAGCGGGAGTTCGCCGAGCACCACGGCGCCCCCCACGCCCTCGCGGTCACGAACGGCACGCACGCCCTCGAACTCGCCCTCCAGTGCATGGGCGTCGGCCCCGGCACCGAGGTCATCGTCCCGGCCTTCACCTTCATCTCCTCCTCCCAGGCGGCGCAGCGCCTCGGCGCGGTCGCCGTACCCGTGGACGTCGACGAGGACACGTACTCCCTCGACGTGGCGGCGACCGCCGCCGCCGTGACCCCCAGGACCCGGGTGATCATGCCCGTGCACATGGCGGGCTTCATGGCGGACATGGACGCCCTGGCCAAGCTCTCCGCCGACACGGGCGTGCCGCTGCTCCAGGACGCCGCGCACGCCCACGGCGCCCGCTGGCGCGGGAAGCGCGTCGGCGAACTCGGCTCCGTCGCCGCGTTCAGCTTCCAGAACGGCAAGCTGATGACCGCCGGTGAGGGCGGCGCCGTCCTGTTCCCCGACACCGAGCTGTACGAGACCGCGTTCCTGCGGCACAGCTGCGGGCGGCCCCGCACCGACCGCAGGTACCTGCACCAGATCGCCGGATCCAATCTGCGGCTCAACGAGTTCTCGGCGGCGGTGCTCCGGGCCCAGCTCGGCCGCCTCGACCAGCAGGTGAGCACCCGTCAGAAGCGCTGGGCACTCCTTTCCGGGCTCCTCGGCGCGATCGACGGAGTGACCCCGCAGCGCGGTGACGAGCGCACCGACTTCCCCTCCCACTACATGGCGATGTTCCGGGTCCCCGGCATCGGTGAAGAGGAGCGCAACGCCCTCGTCGACCGGCTCGTCGAGGTGGGCGTCCCGGCGTTCGCGGGCTTCCGCGCGATCTACCGCACCGCCGCCTTCTGGGAGTTCGGCGCGCCCGACGAGACCCCCGACGAGGTCGCCGAGCGCTGCCCCCGCACCGAGGCCATCAGCCAGGACTGCGTCTGGCTCCACCACCGGGTGCTGCTCGCCGAGGAGCAGGCCCTGCACGAGACCGCCGCGATCGTCGCGGACGCCGTGGCCGTCATATGAGCGTCAGGACGGCCGTCGTCGGACTCGGCTGGGCGGGCCGGGAGCTCTGGGCGCCCCGGCTGCGCGCGCACGCCGACTTCGACGTGGTGGCCCTCGTCGACACCGAGGCCGCGGCACGCGCGGCGTTCGAGGCCCCGCCGGGCGTTCCCGTGCACCCGGCGGCGGACGCGCTCAGCGCGGCGGACGTCGACCTCGCCGTCGTCGCCGTACCCAACCATCTGCACGCCGAGGTGGCGGGAGCCCTCCTCGGCCGGGGCGTCTCCGTCTTCCTGGAGAAGCCGGTGTGCCTGACCACCGCCGAGGCCGACGCCCTGGCCGCCGCCGAACGCGCGGGCGGGGCCACGCTCCTCGCGGGCAGCGCGGCCCCCCACCGCGGCGACGTGGCGGCCCTCGCGGCCCTGGTGCCGGACCTCGGACACGTCCGGCACGCCGAGCTGTCCTGGGTCAGGGCGCGCGGCGTGCCGAGGGCGGGCGGCTGGTTCACCCGGCGCGGCGAGGCGGGCGGCGGGGTCCTCTTCGACCTCGGCTGGCACCTGTTCGACACGCTCGCCGCGCTGCTCGGCCCGGCCCCCTTCACCCAGGTCGTCGGCGTGACGTCGAGCGACTTCGTCAACGCCCCGGCCTGGGGTGCGGCCTGGCGGCACGACCGGCCCGGCGCCGAGGCCGCCGGCGACGTCGAGGACACCGCGCGGGGCTTCCTCGTCCGCGCCGACGGGATCTCCGTGGGTCTGCGCGCGGGCTGGGCGTCCCACGAGGCCCTGGACGTCACCCGGATCCAGTTCGCGGGCAGCGCGGGCACCGCCGAGCTGCGCTGCACCTTCGGCTTCAGCCCCCACCGCGACCCCGAGCCCGTCCTGACGCTGACGCGCGAAGGCACCACCACGCGGGTCCCGGTGCCGGACGAGCCGATCGGCGACGAGTACCGGCGCCAGCTGGACGGCCTCGCCGCCGTCCTGAAGGAACCGGACAGCCGCGGCCGGGCCATCGCCGAGGCCCGCACGACGGTCCGCGTCATCGAGGACTTCTACGCCTCGGCCCGCTCCGCGCACCCGCGCGACGGCGTGCCCGCGGGGCGATGGACGGGGGAGAGCCAGTGACACCAGCGGCTTCGGGAGATCCGGCCGACGCGGTGGACGGCATCAGCGCGGGGACGGGGCCGACGGCGACCGCGACGGACACGCTCGTGCCCGTCAGGCGCGCCGTGGTCTTCGACCTGGACGGCGTCATCGTCGACAGCTTCGCGGTGATGTACGAGGCGTTCGCGATCGCCTACAAGGAGGTCGTCGGCGAGGGCCCGGCGCCCTTCGACGAGTACCGGCGGCACTTGGGGCGCTACTTCCCGGACATCATGCGGATCATGGGCCTGCCCCTGGAGATGGAGGAGCCGTTCGTCCGTGAGAGCTACCGCCTCGCCCCCAAGGTGCCGGTCTTCGAGGGCGTCGTCGAGCTGCTCTTGACCCTGCGCGTACGCGGGCTCAAGCTCGCGGTGGCCACCGGCAAGAGCGGGCCGCGGGCGCGCTCCCTCCTCGAACAGCTGGGCCTGCTCCCGTTCTTCGCCCATGTCCTCGGCTCGGACGAGGTGCCCCGGCCCAAGCCCGCGCCGGACATCGTGGAGCAGGCCCTGCGCCTGCTGGGCGTGACCGCCGAGGAGGCCGTCATGGTGGGTGACGCGCCGACCGACCTCGCCAGCGCCCAGGGCGCCAACGTGACCTCGGTCGCCGCGCTGTGGGCCGTCGACGACGCGGACGAGCTGCTCGCCGCCGGGCCGGACGCCGTCCTGCACCGCCCGGCCGACCTGCTGGACCTGTGCCCGCCCGTGCCCGGCGCCTGAGGCGGGCGAACGGCATGGGCATCGGCGGGGGCGACGGTGAGGAGGACGCCTCGTACCTGGGCGTCGACATCGGCGGCACCAAGGTCGCCCTCCGAGTGGAGACCGGCGACAGGTGCGTCCACGAGCGGGCGTTCTCGTGGCCCCCGCGCCACAGCGCCGCCCGGGACCTCGGCCAACTCGCCGCACAGGTAGCCGAGTTACGGGCCGACCTCGGTGTCTCCCTGCGGGCGGTGGGTGTCGCGATGCCCGCCACGGTCGGACCGGCCGAGCGCGTCACCGCCTGGCCGAGTCGGCCGGAGTGGACCGGCACGGACCTGGGCGCGGCCCTGCGCCCCCTGTTCCCCGGGGCGGCCGTCGCCTGGGCGGACGACGGCGACCTCGGCGCGCTCGCGGAGTCCCGGTCCTCGGGCTGCGACGACCTGCTCTACCTCGGCGTCGGTACGGGCGTCGGCGGCGGCCTCGTCCTCGGGGGCGAGCCGTGCCCCGGCCTGGGCCGCGGCTCCTTCGAGGTCGGGCACATGGTCGTCGAGCTGGGCGGTCCGCGGTGCGGCTGCGGCCGCCGGGGGTGCCTCCAGGCCGTGGCCTCGGGCCCGGCGACGCTGCGCCGCGCGAGCAGACAGCGGGGGAGCACGGCCTCCTTCGACGACCTGGTCAAGGCCTGGGGCGACGGGCGGCCCTGGGCCGTCACCGCGCTGCGCAGGACCTGCCGGGCCCTGGCGGCCGCCGCGGTGGGCGTCCAGGAGCTGGTCCAGCCGCGCCTCGTCCGCGTCGGCGGCGGCTTCGCGAACGGCGTCCCCGGGTTCGCCGGGCTCGTCGCCGACCACGTCACGGAGCTGGCCCGCCCGGGCAGGCCCCCGCTGCCCGTGGAGGAGGCCGCCCTCGGCGGCCTGTCCTCGCTGCACGGCGCGGTGTCCCTGGCCCGCTTGCTCGCGCGCCGCCCCTTCCCTGACCCATAAAACCGGTCCCTTTCCCCAGAGAACCAGGAAAGCAGCGCGTCATTCCTTATCAGGTCGGGGGATGCTCAACCAGCCGTGGCTGGCCTATCGTCCCGAAGAGCCGGACTGTATCGAGGCGTCGGCACGGAACGCGCCGCGGCGTGACGGCATACGGGAGAAAGTGACGGCGTACGGGAGGAAAAGGGGCCGTCGGACTTCACCGCATCGCACGGCAATGCCCGTCCCGTGTTCCTGTCTCACGGTGGTGGGTCGGCCGGTCCATTTTCCTTGACGCAGAAGGGGTAGACCCATGACAGCCACCACCGAGAACACGACCCAGCCGATCGACCTGCTCTCGCCGGACCTGACGGCCGACCCCTTCGCGAAGTACGCGCGGATGCGGGAGCAGGCACCGGTCCTCGCGGGCACGGTCCTGGGGTCACCGATGTGGCTCGTCACCGGCTACGACGACGTGCGCCTGGTCCTCACCGACCCGCGGTTCGTCACCGACCCGTCGTCCGTGCGGGGCGGCGACCCGGACGGCGAGCACGCGATCCTGAAGCAGCTCAACATCCCGTCCGACGTGGAGGACCTCATCGCCAAGGCGATGATGAACCTCGACGGCGCCCCGCACGCCCGGCTGCGCAAGCTGGTCTCCCGCGCGTTCACCGCGCGGCGGGTCGCCGAGATGCGCCCGCGCATCGAGCAGCTCACCGCGCGGCTGCTCGACGGCATGGCCGACGCGGGCCGCGACGGCACGCCCGTCGACCTCGTGGAGTCGTTCTGCTACCCGGTGCCCATCGCCGTGATCTGCGAGCTGGTCGGCATCGACGAGGCGGACCGCCCGCAGTGGTCGGGCTGGGGGCGCGTGCTGTCCCTGATGCAGGTCGAGCACCTCCCGACCATCCTGCGCGAGTGCGCCGCACACGTCACGGACGTGATCGAACGCCGCCGCGCCGAGCCGCGCGACGACCTGATCTCGGCACTCGTCCAGGCCCAGGAGGACGACGGCGACCGGCTCTCCGACCGGGAGATGGTCACCCTCGTCTTCACCATGGTGACCGCCGGGCACGAGTCGACGACGTATCTCCTCGGCAACTCGGTGCTCGCCCTCCTGGAGAACCCGGACCAGCTGGCCCTGCTGCGCGCGGACCCCTCCCGCTGGCAGCCCGCCGTGCGGGAACTCATGCGCCTGGGCCCCTCCCAGTTCGCGCAGCCCCGCTACGCGGCGCAGGAGATGGAGCTGAGCGGCGTGCGCATCCCGGCGGGCTCGGCGGTCACTCCGCTGCTCCTGGCCGCGAACACCGACCCGCGCAAGTACCCGGACCCCGAGCGCCTCGACGTGCGCAGGGGCGCGGCGAGCCACGTGGGCTTCGGGATGGGCGCGCACCACTGCCTGGGCGCGCCGCTGGCGTATCTGGAGGCCGAGGTGGCGCTCCAGGCGCTGTTCGACCGGTTCCCCGACCTGTCCCTTGCGGTGAAGCGCGAGGAGATCCCGTGGGCCCTGCGGCCCGGCTTCACCCGGGTCGCGGAGCTTCCGCTGCGCCTGGCCTGAGCCGCCCCGCCGCGCCGGGGTCCGGCCCCGGCGCGGCCGGGCGTGCGCCCGGGGGCACCCGCGACGGCCCGTCAGCTCGCCCCGTGCGGCACGCCGGTCGGAAGCGGGGCGTACAGCCGCTCCCGCAGGTCGTCGAGCAACTCGCGGATGCCGTCGGGGCCGTTCGCGGCGCCGAAGACGTGGTAGTCCGGGCGGACGAGCAGCGCCGTCGCCGCGCACCGGGCCAGATACGGCCGGTAGACGTCGTCGGTGTCCACCACCTCCACGGTGGCGCCCGGCGCCTGGCCCGCCCTGGCTCCCGGCGGCAGCAGCCGCACCACGTGGGCCTCCAACTCGCCGAGGAAGGCCAGCTGTTCCGCGTCGAGCACGGCACCCGGCTCCTCGGTGGTCAGCAGGACGAAGCCGCGGCCCACGACGTCGTCGAAGAGACCGGCCGGGCCGCCCCGGCCCACGCGCCCCTGGGGGACGACCGCGCCCGCGGGCGCGGTCGCCGCGGGCCCCCGGTGCAGCAGTCCGCCGGGCAGCGGCTTCGCGGGCTCCGGCCCCGACGGGGCGCGGCCGCGCCGGTTGGCGAGGACCGTGGCGTCCCGCTCGGCGGCGGCCACGGGGTCCGTCACACAGATCAGCCGCCCCAGCTGGACCGAGGCCAGGATCGCCTCCTTGGCCTGCGCGCGGCGCTCGTGCGCATAGCTGTCCAGGAGGGACGCGGCCGCGCGGCCGCGCAGCGTCAGATCCAGCTTCCACGCCAGGTTGACGACGTCCCGGATGCCGGAACACATGCCCTGCCCGGCGAAGGGCGGCATGAGGTGGGCCGCGTCCCCGGCGAGCAGGACGTGCCCCACGCGCCACCGGTCGGCCCAACTGGCCTGGAAGATGTACGTGGTGCTGCGCAGCAGCGTCGCCGTGTCGGGGGTGACGCCGAACGGAGCGAGCAGCCGCCAGGCCGTCTCGTCCCGGGTGAGCTCGGCCGCGCTCTCGCCCGGCAGCCGCATGAACTCCCAGCGCCGCCGCCCGGGGCCGCTGCCCACCAACGTCGTGGGCCTCGCCGGGTCGCAGACCTGCACGTTGGTGGGGGTGAACGCGCGCGGCTCGCGCAGCTCGACGTCGCAGAGCAGCCACTCGTAGGAGAACCCGAGGTCGGTGACGGGCACGTCGAGGTGGTCGCGCACGAAGCTGTTGGCGCCGTCGCAGCCCACGACCCACCGCGCGGACAGGACGCGGGCGGAGCCGTCGCCGGTGGCGGCCGTCACCTCCACCCGCCGCTCGCCGTCGGCGATGCCGACGACCTCGTGGCCGCGCAGGACCGTGACCCCGTCGAGCGCCGCGGCCCTGGCCGCGATCAGCTCCTCCAGGGCGGGCTGGTGCATCGTGTTGGCGTCCGGCCAGCCGTAGGGGCCCGCCGTCGTGAAGGGGATGTCCACCAGCGCCGCACCGGCGGCGGTCCGCCACTGGTAGCCGGTGGCTGGTTCGGTGATCCGGCCCAGGCCGGGGCCGATGCCGGTGGTGGCGAGGAGCCGGGCGGTCTCCCCGTCGAAGCTGGTCGCCCGGGGGAGCGGATACGGCCGCCGACGGCGCTCCAGCACGGTCACGCGCCAGCCGCGCTGGGCGAGCAGCACCGAGAGCGTGGCGCCGACCGGTCCGTTGCCCACGACGACGACGTCGGCGTCCGCGGGGTCCACAGGCACTTCGCTGAACGGCGTCAAGGGAAACCTCGCACATGCGCGCTGTTGGAAGAGGGGGAATTCCACCACGTGGTCAATCGAGCACGTGGGAAATCGGTCACGCGAGAAAGCGATCGCACGGGAAATCCACCACGCGGCCAATCGAGCACGTGGGAATTCGCTGGCACGCTATTCCACGGTACGAAACGTGTCAAGAAGCGGAAAACCTTACCAGGTTGAGGGATGCTCCACCGGCTATTTCGGCCTTAGCCTGCCCAGGAGTCGTGACCATTCCTCGACGCCGAAGGGGAGCCCCATGACAGCCACCGCCGAGAACGCGACCGAGCCGGTCGACCTGCTCTCGCCGGACCTGATCGCCGACCCGTTCGGCGCGTACGCGCGGCTGCGCGAGCAGGCGCCGACCCTGACCGGCTCGATCATGGGCGGGCGCCCGATGTGGCTGGTCACCCGCTACGAGGACGTACGCCGGGTCCTGACCGACCCGAGGTTCCACAACAACCCCGCTTCGGTGCCGGACGCCCCGGACACCCGTACGACGATCATGCGCCAGCTCAACCTCCCCACCGACCTGGTCGACTACCTCGAAGACAAGCTGATGCAGATCGACGGCGCGGACCACCGCAGGCTGCGCGGCCTGGTCTCCAAGGCGTTCACGGCCCGGCGCGTGGCCCGGCTGCGCCCGCGGGTCGAGGAGATCACCACGGCGCTGCTCGACGCGATGGCCGACGCGGGGCGCGACGGCACCCCCGTCGACCTGTTGACCGCGTTCTGCTATCCGCTGCCGTTCACCGTGATCTGCGAGCTGGTCGGCATCGACGAGGCGGACCGCGCGCCCTGGTTCGAGTGGGGCCACTGCCTGTCCTCGCCCACGGAGCACCGCGAGCGCCTCCCGCAGGTCATGCGCGAGTGCGTCGACCACATGCTGGAGGCCATCGCGCGGCGCCGCGCCGAGCCGCGCGACGACCTGATCTCCGCGCTCATCCAGGCCCAGGAGGACGACGGCGACCGGCTCTCCGAACGGGAGCTGGTCACCCTCGTCTTCACCCTGGTCATCACCGGGCACGAGACGACGACGCACCTGCTCGCCAACTCGGTGCTCGCCCTCCTGGAGAACCCGGACCAGCTGGCCCTCGTCCGGGCGGACCCGTCCCGCTGGCCGCAGGCGGTCAACGAACTCATGCGCCTGGGCCCCACCCAGTGGGGACTGCCCCGGCACCCCTCACAGGACGTCGAGCTGGGCGGCGTGACGATCCCGGCGGGCGCCACGGTCATGCCGCTGATCCTGCCCGCCAACACCGACCCGCGCCGGTACGAGGAGCCCGAGCGCCTCGACGTCGGCCGCGGGGCCGGGCAGAGCCACCTCGGCTTCGGCCAGGGGGCGCACTACTGCCTCGGCGCGCCGCTGGCGCTCCAGGAGGCGGAGGTGGCGCTGCGCGCGCTGTTCGACCGGTTCCCCGACCTGTCTCTGGCGGTGCGGCGCGAGGAGATCCGGTGGACCCTGCGGCCCGGCGTCACCCGGGTCGACGCGCTCCCGCTGCGCCTGGTCTGAGCGCCCGTACGCCGCACCCCCTCGTCCCTGGCAGGAGGCCGGGCGAGGGGGTGCGGCGTACGGGCGCTCGGGGCGTGCGGTCAGGCGGCCTTCGTCGCGCACAGGATGCCGTGGGCGATCAGGGCCCCCGGCAGGGCGGTGAGGTCCTGGGCGACCGTCCTGGTGACCCGGAACCCGGCCTCCTCCAGCCACTTGCGGTACGTCGACAGCTTCTGCGGGCCGCCCTGGCCCATGGTGCAGCCGAGGAAGTAGGCGGGGAAGATGTCGACGCCGACGCTGCTGGGCTCCCTGATGTCCTCGGGGTAGACCGGCACGAGGATGTTGACCTTCCCGCCGACGTCCAGCGCCTCGCTGACGCGGTGGAGGATCGTCCGCACGTCGTCCTTGTCGAACATGTCGAGGAAGTGCTTGATCAGGACGACGTCGAACCCCTTGGGCACGCTCTCGAAGACGTCGCCGCCGATGAAGGAGCAGTGCTCCGCCACGCCCTGGGCCCGGAAGTTCGCCAGGCACTCGTCCTTCTTCTCGGGCAGGTCGAACGTCGTCACGCGCAGGCCGGGCGACGCCTTGAGGCGGTGGGCGAGGATCGCGCCGAGCCCGGTGTTCCCGGCCAGGTCGAGCACCCGCGAGCCCGGCGGGACGTGGATGTTGCGGAAGAACCAGGGGTCCATGTGGGCGGTGACGTCGTCCATCATCGTCGCCCAGGACTCGCGCAGGTCCTTGTGCTCGGCCACGGCCTCGTAGAGGTTGCCCTCGAATCCGTACAGTTTGTCCAGGCCGACGATGCTGCCGGTCCTGACGCTGTCGGTGAGGTAGAACATCTGCCGGAGCATGACGACCTTGATCATGTCCAGCACGGGGAGCAGCCGCTGGAGGTCGGCCGCGGACACGCCCGCGAACGCGTCGAGGGAGTAGCCGCCGGAGGCCTTGTCGAAGGCGACGAAGCCCTCCTTGACCGGCAGGTGCAGGAGTTGCTCCACGGCGTCCGGCTTGGCGCCGACGGCTTCGCCGAGCTGGGCCGCGGTCATCCCGGGCCGCTCGCGCAGCGCGTCGACGAGGCCGAGCTCGAAGCAGGACAGCAGGATCATGAACCGCGAGGGCCCCACCATGTACTCGCGCAGACGCGTGAAGGTGTCCACTGCGTTCATCGCACTCATTCCTTCGGGTCGGCTGGTCGGCTGCCACAACGTCCCGCTCCGACACGGGGGATCCCGCGTGCCGGACTCACTCCGGTCGCCGGGCGACGATCCTGGCGTGGTGGAGACCGGCCTTGCCCGCCGCGAAGGCGGCCCGCAGGACCTCGTCCACGAACTCGTCGACGCGCTCGCCGAGCGCGTCGGCCTGCGTGGCGAAGCCCATCAGCTTGTAGCGTCGGCGCATCTGCGCCAGCTCCTCGTCGGAGGGCATCGCGCCGTCCCCGCCGAGCGCGTGCACGATCGCCGGGTCGTAGTCGGTCAGTTCGAGACCGGCCTCCTGGAGCACCCGCGCCACCTCGTCGGCCGGGTAGTCGCGCATCGCGGGTGGCGCCGAGGCGAGCAGGTCCTTCCACTTCGCGCTGCCCGAGACCTCGCGGACGATCCCGAACATGCCCGCGCCGTCGCCGCGCGGCTGGGCGCCGGACCACTGGAGGACGAGGTGGCCGCCCGGGCGCAGCGCGCGGGCCATCCGGCGCAGCGGCTCCTCGGCCTCGGCCAGCCAGTGCAGCACCCAGGAGGAGTGGATGAGGTCGAACTGGCCCTCCGGTAGCTGGAGTTGCTCGGCCGGGCAGACCTCGGCGCGCACGGGGAGCCCGGCGCACCGCTGCCGGGTCGCCGCCACCATGGACGGCGAGGCGTCGCTGGCCCACACGTCGAAGCCCCGCTCCGCGACGGCCCGCGCGACCTCCCCGGTGCCGCAGCCGATCTCGGCGAAGGTGCCGCCCTTGTCCAGGGCGCCGCCCGCGCGTTCGAGGGCGGCGAGCGCCGTCTTGATGTGGGGCGCGTTCACCTGCGCGTAGTCCTCGGCCAGCCAGGCGTTGATCGCGGTCATCGACGAAGTCCTCTCTCTGCCGGGAAGGCCGCGGCGGTCACCGCGCGAGCCGAGCGGCACACCGCTCTCGCGCGACACCGCGGTCACGAGCGCCCGGGACACCGAAAGGGGCGGGGCGCACGGGCCCGCGGCGGGCACACGAGGGGCCCCGCCGTGCGGCGCCGAGTGGAAGGGGCGGGCTCGTTCCTCGAAGACTAGGGCGGGCCCGACCCGCTGGGCACCCCTCGATCTGATAGGCCGCCGGGCGGCTCACTCGACGAGGGAGAGTGCCTGGGCCGGGCAGTTGTCGACGGCCTCGCGGGCCTTGCGCCGCAGGAGGTCGCCCGCGGGCTCGGCGTCGAGCACGACGACCGTGCCCTCGTCCTCGCTCTGGTCGAACAGGCTCGGTTCGGTGAACACGCACTGGCCGGAGCCGACGCATTGACCGGCATCCGCGATGATCTTCATGGTGGTTTGCCTCCGGGGCACGGTGAATTGCCTCGCGGAAGTGCCCCGTTGACCGCACGGCACGAACGGGGGGAAATCCGTCCGTGCCCCGCGCGGGACACTTCCTCTTTCCGATGCGCTACTCCGGCCCGCAGCCGGGTAACGTTACCACCGGACGTCGAATAGCGGCGCTGGATTCAGTAATCGGCACTTGATATCCGGCTCCACGTGCGGGTGAGTTCGACGCGCGAGGCCACATTCATCTTGCGGAAGATCTTCTTGAGGTGGAATGCCACGGTGTGGCCGGAGATGAAGAGGCGCTCACCGACCTGGGAGTTCGTGAATCCCTGGCTCACCAGCTCGGCCACGGCCACTTCCGAATTGGTGAGAGAGCCGATCTTCACGCTGTCGTGGGTGGCGTACTGCGGATAGCGACCGCGCCGCACTCCCAGGGAACGGAGCCTGCTGACGACCCGGCGGGCATCGCGCGGGGCCGCGGACTTGGAGTATCCGTCCACCGCCCTCTCCAGGATTTCCACGGCCCGGTCCCGTTCCTGCCGGGTGTCCGCGAGGAGCTTTCCGGCGTCTTCGTGGGCGGACGCTCCCGCCCACGCGTCCCGATGGCTCTCGGCCGCGGTGATGAGGGTCTCGGGATTCTCCGCGAGGAGTCCTTCGGCATGGGTTCCCGCCGCTTCCACGGAACGGATTCCGGGGTTGCGCGCGGCGAGTTCGGACGCCTCAGCGGTCACCCGCTTGGCGAGGACCTCGTCGCCCAGCTTCCGCGCCGCCCGGACCAGCCAGGCGGCGGCCGCCGGCTGCGCGGCCAGGAGCTCCAGGACGAGCTGGTCGTCCGTGATGATGCCGACGACGAGATGGGCGGCGCTCGTCGCGCCGCCCTGCACCTCCAGGAGTTGGGCCGCCGCCCAGGCGCACTGGCTGGGGCGGTGGATCGTCTGCCCCAGCAGGGCGTCGTCCCGCAGCTGGTTGGCGAAGTCCGAGCTCACGCTCATGTCGCCCTGCCGGAGGGCGCTGAGCGCCATCACGGCGTGCGCCTCGGGCAGCAGACAGGTGAGGCCGAGCTGCTGGGCCTCGCGCACGCCCTGGGCCGCCAGGTCGACGGCGGTGTCGATGTCCCCCTGGGTGAAGGCGAGTTCCGCCGCGCACGTCAGGGAGGCCGCGACGAGGCCGCCGGTCTCCGCGGTGCTGACCGTCGTCTCCTCCACACCGGCGAGCACGCGCGCCCCGGCCGCGGGCTCCCGGATTCTCACCAGGAGTGCGGAGTGCCAGATCCTGGCGAGGCCCACGCAATTCCCCGAGCACCGCGGTTTTGTTTTTCCGGCTCTTTCCGCGAGGCGCAGTCCTTCTGTGAGATCGCCGCGCGACCAGGCGGAAAAGGAGAGCGTGGCCAGCTGAACGGTTTCGCAGGAGCTGTTGTGGCAGGCCCCCATGACGTAGAGGGAGGGCGGCAGCTGCAGGCGGAACGGTGAATCGAGCATCACATCTCCTGTCATTGGCCCAGCACTGATCATTGGCTCATCACTGACGCCGCGTGGCCGGTGTGCCGCTCCGGCCGCGCCGGCCACGGGAAAGTATGCGCAGGAACGCTTATGGCGAGCAGGCGCGCAAGGGGGCGCGCACCACCCCTATGTGACGCCTCGTCGACTACCGCGCGGCGTCGACTTCGTCGCCGCGACGCGGGCAGACATGCCGTAGGGGCGGCACCGGTCGGTGCCGATGAGGAGGGACCGGCCGGAAGGGGGCGGGGGCTCATGTTGCATCTGACATGTTCCGATGATCCAACGTTAAGCCCCTGAAGTGCAGGAGCACTTCAGCGGAGATGAAGCATAATTTCAAAGCTGTGACAGGGGTCCCGTGGTGTCGTCTGCGATTTGACCGGCTTTGCAGCGATCTTCCCGGGTGCGGCTTTCCCGTGGCCCATTTCTTGCTGTGGCCGAATTCTTACCTTAGCGGCCGCACGTGGACTTACGGGTGAGTAACCCCCACATTCGCGCCCACCGCACCCGAGATGGCATGTGGGGGGCGGTCGGATCGCGTGAGGATAGGGGCTCTCGGGGTCTTTGCAGGATGATCTTGCTGTGGCACGGTGGGTGCCTGCGTGATCACGCCGGGGTGTCCCGTCCGGGCGCGAGTGGGGTGGTGGGGCGCGCGGTGCGACCCGGCCGGGTCGGCGGGTGCCTCGGGGGCGGACCTCGCGGTGGCCGTGTGCGGAGTGACCGTCCAGGACGAGGTGGGCCTTGTGCGTGAAGTAGCCCGCGGGGTGGCCGGGGGAGCGCTGCGGCGAGTCCCGCGGCGGCGCCCCAGGGCCCGTGGCCACCGGAGGGCGCGTGCGAACCCCCGATGTCGTCGACGGCCCCCGTGTCCGGGGCTCCTGCCGTGCCGTGGACGCCAACTGCCCCACATATCCCGCCAGTTCACTCACGAAAAATCCAAGCCGGAAGAACAGCTACCGTTTCGGAGCAATAGCAGCCGGGTAGGTCTTCAGGTCGGATCAATAGGGGGCGGGTAGTCCAGAGCGCAGCAAGAGGAGTCGGGCAGGTCCACGGCAATTCAGGAGGGAAGCGTTTTGGGAAAGCCATCCACACGCGTTCTGCTGGTCAGCGATGATGCGCGTCTGAGCACTGCCCTGCACCACCCACCGCTCCCCGCGAAGTACTTCGTCATCTCGGTGCCCACCGGTGCGCAGGCCCTGGAGAGCTTCGGAGACTTCGATCTGTTGCTGCTCGACTCCTCCACCCCCGGCATGGACAGCCACGAGGTGTGCAAAAGAATCCGCAATCAGGCGTCCGTGCCCATCATCATTGTCGGTGCCTGTGCCAACGAGATCGACCGGGTGCTCGCCCTGAACGCCGGTGCGGATTACTGCGTGGTGAAATCCGACTCGCTCCACGAGTTGCAGGCGAGCATGGACGCCGTCATGCGGCGCTCCTCTTCCTGTCCGGTCGGCCGGAACGCTCCGGGGCCGTCCGCCCCGGCGGGCGAGATACTCGTCGCGGGGCCGCTGCGGTTGAATCCGCGCAATCGGGACGTGACCTTGGACGGGCGGCCGGTCAGACTGACCCCCAAGGAGTTCGACCTGCTCTCCATGCTGATGGAGGACCCCGATACCCTGCACACCCGCAAGGCCATCATCGCGCGGGTGTGGAACGAGCATTGGTTCGGCTCCACGCGCACCCTGGACGTGCATATCGGGGCGCTGCGTCAGAAGCTCGGATCCTACGACTGGATCGAGACCAAACGCGGCATCGGATTCCGGCTCGGCTCCGTGCCGTCGGCCGGGGCGCGCGACTCGCCGTAACCGGGGTTCCGCTAGGGCCTGACCCCGCCCACCTCGCCGTTCAGCCGCTGAGGGCCGCGCGGCGCGGTCGCGGTGAGATGCAGCAGGGCCCTGGCGGCCAGGCGGTAGCCGAAGGCCCCCAGGCCGACCACGACCCCGCTCGCCAGCGGCGCGATCACCGATTCGTGGCGGAATTGCTCGCGGGCCCACACATTGCTGAGATGCACTTCGACCCACGGCGGCGCGTAGCTCGCGAGGGCATCGCGCAGACTCCATCCCGCAATCATGAGGGCACCCGGATTGACGACGGCCCCGACCGTACTCGGGCCGTGCCGGTGGATCGCCCCGACGAGATCGCCTTCCGAGTCGTGCTGGAGGGAGAGGACTTCCCAGCCCCGGACGCCGACTTCCTCGGCGACCGCCGCCTCGATGTCCGCGAGCGTATCCGTGCCGTATATCTCGGGCTCGCGTCGGCCCAGCACACCCAGATTGGGCCCGTTGAGGAGAAGGACGACACTCAAGGCGGCACCTCGCTATTCCTTCGGGGCGGGGACGGCCGGTGAACCGTGGGTCGCCTCCACCATCCCGAATCCCCGTGCGGCACGCCATCATCAGAATTGATAGTCCCGACGGCGCGCGGGGGCGCGTGCGCGCCCGACCCTGCACGACGAGCAACAGGTCTACTAGCTTTGGTAGACCTGATACCGAGGCCAGATATGGACGCCGGGACCTATACCGCTGCCCGTACGCTCCGCGTACGCTGGGCGGCAGTTCCTGGAAGGAGCGGGGGTGGGGGATGGCCGTGGGCCGAGTGATCCGGAGTGACGGGCTGCGTGGGCACGCCTTCGTCGCACGGGAGCGCGGCAGGGAAGACGTCTTCCCGCAGGTGACTGATCTCCGTATTCCGGAGTCGTTCGCGCGGTCGCGACCGGCGGCCGAATTCGAGGCCGGAAATGGTGAACGGAAGCCGAATGCGCACGAGAGACCGTACGTCCGCCCTGCCGCGCCGCTGAGCTGACCCACCGGCGGACCGCGTGAGTGCTGACGGTCGACAGGTCACGTCGGTGCGCGAGCGCTCCCCACAGACCAGGGCCGGGTGTGCCCCCCGTCGCACCCGGCCCTCCACTGATCCCCTCACGGCCTTCGCCACCCGCGCGGGAACAGGTCGCCGCGGGCGGCCACCCGGCGCAACCACAGTCCTGGAAACGCAAGTTCAGCGCGACAACCGGAACCGCTAGCCCGGAAGGTGAGGATGAGCATGGTCGACAAAGGCACTCCCAACGTTTTCCTGAGCGGCGGCTCTCGCTCGTTGATCACGGACGAGGACCGACTGCACTATCTGCCGGACCTCGGCGTGGACAAGGTCAAGGTGCTGTGCGGCAACCGCTACGAACACTTCGAGGCCAGCTCCGAGACGACCCGTGTCGACGACCGTGAGCTGCGCGTCTTCGTGTGGACCCAGCGCACGTACGTCGCGGAGTGAGGCGTCGGGCCCTCCCTCCCCGGTCCGCCGCCCGGACCGGGCCGGGGGAGGGCCCGTCGCCTGCCGCGTGCGCTTGTCCGTGCGGTTGTCGATGTGTCAGATTTCGGTGGCGCGTACGCGCGCATCCTGTGACCGACCTGTGCACATCAGACAGAGCGAAGGGACGTAATGAGCACCGAGACGCTGGAGTTCCAGGCAGAAGCGCGGCAGCTCCTCCAGTTGATGGTCCACTCGATCTATTCGAACAAGGACATCTTCCTGCGCGAGCTCATCTCCAACGCCTCCGACGCCCTTGACAAACGGCGTCTCGCGGGACTCACCGACGAAGCGCTGCGGGCCGACGACCTGCACATCGAGATCGAGGCCGACAGTGAGGCCCGCACCCTGACCGTGCGGGACAACGGCATCGGCATGTCCCGCGAGGACGTGGTGGGGCTGATCGGCACCATCGCCCGGTCCGGCACGGCCGAGACCCTGCGCCGACTCAAGGAGAACAAGGGGAACGGCGGGAACGACGGGAACGGCGGGAACGGCGGGAACAAGGAGTCGGCCGAGCTGATCGGCCAGTTCGGCGTCGGCTTCTACTCCGTGTTCATGGTCGCGGACAAGGTCACCTTGCTCACGCGCGCGGCCGGTGCGCAGGGCGGCGTCCGCTGGGAGTCGGACGGCGACGGCACGTACACCATCGAGACCGTCGAGGACGCGCCGGAAGGCACCGCGGTCACCGTCCACCTGCGTCCCGCGGACGAAGAGGACGCGCTGTACGACTACGCCGACGACCGGAAGATCCGGGAGATCGTCAAGCGGTACTCGGACTTCATCTCGTTCCCCATCCGGATGGGCGACGACACCCTCAACTCGATGAAGGCGCTCTGGGCGCGGCCGCGCTCCGAGGTCAAGGACGAGGAGTACCGGGAGTTCTACCGGCACGTCAGCCACGACTGGGCGGACCCGCTCGAGGTCATCCAGATGCGGGCGGAGGGCACCTTCGAGTACGAGGCCCTGCTCTTCATCCCCTCGCGCGCCCCGCACGACCTCTTCCAGCGCGACGCCCGGCACGGCGTCCAGCTGTACGTCAAGCGCGTGTTCATCATGGACGACACCCGTGAGCTGCTGCCCAGCCACCTGCGCTTCGTCAAGGGGGTCGTGGACGCGGCCGACCTGTCCCTGAACATCTCGCGTGAGATCCTCCAGCAGGACCGGCACATCCAGCTGATCCGCCGCCGTCTGGCGAAGAAGGTCCTGTCCACCGTCAAGGACCTCATGAAGAACGACGCGGAGAAATACCGCACGTTCTGGCGCGAGTTCGGCCCCGCCGTGAAGGAGGGCCTGCTCGACGGGTCCGAGGACCACAAGGCGCTCCTCGACATCGCGTCCTTCTCCTCCACCGCGGGCGAGGAGCCCACCACCCTGGCCGACTACGTCGCCAGGATGAAGGACGGCCAGGACAAGATCTACTTCATGACCGGCGAGAGCCGCGCGCAGGTCGAGAACTCCCCGCACCTGGAGGCCTTCCGGGCCAAGGAGTACGAGGTCCTGCTGCTCACCGACCCGGTGGACGAGATCTGGGTCGAGGGCGTGCGGGAGTACGACGGCAAGGAGTTCCAGTCCGTCACGCGGGGCGCGGTCGACCTGCCCGCCGACGAGGAGCTGTCGGAGGAGGAGTCCGGCACCTACGCGCCGCTGCTCGGCTGGCTCAAGGAGACCCTCGACGACGTGAAGGACGTCCGGCTGACCACCCGCCTCACCAGCTCGCCCGCGTGCCTGGTCAGTGACGCGGAGGGGCTCACGCCGACGCTGGAGAAGATGTACAAGGCGATGGGCCAGGAGGTCCCGCCGGTCAAGCGCATCCTGGAGCTGAACCCCGAGCACCCGCTGGTCACCGGCCTCAAGGCCGCGCACGAGCAGCGTGCCGACGCCCCCGAGCTGACCGAGACGGCCGAGCTCCTCTACGGCACCGCCCTGCTCGCCGAAGGGGGCGACCTGGCGGACCCGGCGCGCTTCGCCAAGCTGCTCGCGGACCGCCTCGCCAGGACGGTGTGAGCCGAGGACCGAGGGGTGGGCGGGCCTTTCTGAGGCGGTAACTGCACGTATCTAGATCGTACTTGACCGTAATTGTCAGAGGGTGATTGGCTGCTTGCTCCCCGTCATCGACGCGAGAGCAAGCCATGACCTCTGAGAGCTCAGACCTGCTCGCACCCCTCGATCTCGCCTTCTGGAGCATCGAGTCCGCCGACCACCCCATGCACCTGGGGGCCCTGGGCGTCTTCGCGGCCGACTCGCCGTCGGCCGCCGCGCACGCCGCCGAGCTGCTCGCCGCGCGCGCCGCCGCCGTACCGGGCCTGCGCCTGCGCATCCGGCAGGTGCTGCTGCCCCTCGGCGGCGCCGCGCGGCACCCCGTGCCCGGCTTCGACCCGCTGGACCACGTGCGGCTCGCCGCGCCCGTACGGGACTTCCAGGCGGCGGCGGGCGCGCTGCTCCAGCGGCCCCTGGGCCGGGACCGGCCGCCGTGGGAGGCACATGTGCTGCCCCGTACGGACGGCCGGTCCTTCGCCGTGCTCTTCAAGTTCCACCACGCGCTCGCGGACGGGCTGCGGGCCCTCACGCTCGCGGCCGCGGTCATGGACCAGGCCGCGCGCGCCGAGCCCCCGGCCGTCCCCGCCGCGCGCCCCGCACCGCGCCCGCCGTGGTGGCGCGCCCTCGATCCGCGCGCACTGCCCGGTCTGGCCGCCGCCGCACCGGGCCGCGCGGCCGCCGTGCCGGGCCGGGCCGCCGGATCCCTGCGGTCCGCCGCCGGGTCCTTGCGGTCGGCCGCCGGTGACGTCGGCCGGGCGCTCGGCATCGGCGCGTCGGTGGCCCGCGCGACCTGGGGGACGCGCTCCTGCGCCGCCCTCACCTCCCGGCCCACGGGCACGCGCCGCACCGAGGGCGTCCTGCTCGACCTGGACGACGTACACCGCGTACGCAAGACGGCGGGCGGCACCGTCAACGACGTCCTGATCGCCGTCGTCGCCGGGGCGCTGCGGCGCTGGCTCGACGAGCGCGGCGACGGCAGCGCGGGCGTCGCGCCGCGCGCCCTCGTCCCCGTGTCGCGCCGCCGCCCGCGCACCGCCCACCCCCAGGGCAACCGCCTCTCCGGCTATCTGGTCCGGCTGCCCGTGGACGAACCCGCCCCGCTGGCGCGCGTGGCCGCCGTGCGCGCCGCCATGGACCGCAACAAGGACGCGGGGCCCCTGCGCGGCGCCGGTGCCGTCGCGCTGCTCGCCGACCACGTGCCGCCGCTCGGGCACCGCGTCGGCGGCCCGGCCGTCGCCCACGCCGCCCGGCTGCTCTTCGACGTCCTCGTCACCAGCGTGCCCCTGCCGAGCCTGGGCCTCGCCCTGGGCGGCTGCCCGCTCACCGAGGTCTACCCCTTCGCCCCGCTCGCGCGCGGCCAGGCCCTGGCCGTCGCGGTCTCCACCTACCGGGGCCGCGTCCACTACGGCCTCGTCGCCGACGCGGCGGCCGTGCCGGACCTGGAGCGGCTCGCGGGCTGCGTCCGCGCGGAGCTCGCCGGGCTCGTGGCCGCCTGCGACGACCGAACGAGTTTGATACCGGGCCCCCGCGCTACGTAAAGTTCCGCTTTTGGAGCATCCGCGGTCGACCCCAGACGGGCCGCGGCACGAGCGCGATGAGGAACGACAGCGGCGATGACGGTCACAGACGAGAGCCAACAGGAAGGCACCGGCGCCGTCGCCGGGGCCGACGCGTACGGTCCGGGCATCGACCCCGAGCGTCTCGCCGTCTGCCTCAGCGTGCTCGAGGAGCTCGACAAGCTGGAGGTCGACCACCCCGACGCGATCACCGTGCGCCGGGCCACGGCCGGGATCTACCGCACCGTGAAGCAGCGCCGCCGCCAGGAGCGCCGGGCCGCGAAGACCGCCCACGACAAGGCCGTCACCGAAGCCACCGCCACCGGCTCCGCCCAGCGCATCGACGACGAGACCGAGGGCATCCTGCCGTCGTCGGTCACCGAGGCGGGCAAGCTCGCGGGGATACTCCAGCGCCCCCGCTCCTGCTACACCTGCAAGACGCGGTACGTGGAGGTCGACTACTTCTACCACCAGCTCTGTCCCGAGTGCGCCGCCCTGAACCGCGCCAAGCGCGACGCCAGCGCCGACCTCACGGGCAAGAGCGCGCTGCTCACCGGCGGCCGCGCCAAGATCGGCATGTACATCGCGCTGCGGCTGCTGCGTGACGGTGCCCACACCACGATCACCACGCGCTTCCCGAAGGACGCCATCCGCCGGTTCAAGGCCATGGAGGACTCGGCGGACTGGATCGACCGCCTGGAGGTCGTCGGCATCGACCTGCGCGACCCGGCGCAGGCCGTGGCCCTCGCCGAGCAGGTCGCCGAGCGGGGCCCGCTGGACATCCTGATCAACAACGCCACGCAGACCGTGCGTCGGCTGCCCTCCGCCTACGCCGCGCTCGTCGAGGGCGAGAGCGCTCCGCTGCCCGCCGGTGAGCTCCCCGCCCACCACGTGATCGGCGCCTTCAACTCCGGCGCGGTGGACGGCCTCGCCGCGCTGCCCGTCGGGGTCACCGGGCTCGACGCGCAGCAGGTCGCCGACCTCGCCCTGGTCGCGGGCAACGCCAGCGTCGAGCGGCACCGCGACGGCAGCGCCATCGACGCGGGCGGCCTGGTGCCGGACGTCGTGGACAGCAACACCTGGGTGCAGTCCATCGAGCAGATCTCTCCGGTGGAGCTGCTCGAGACGCAGCTGTGCAACTACACGGCGCCGTTCATCCTCATCAGCAAGCTGCGCGCGGTGATGGCCGAGGCGGCGCGCAAGGCGCCGAGCAAGCGCGCGTACGTCGTCAACGTCTCCGCGATGGAGGGCGTGTTCGGCCGCGGCTACAAGGGCGCGGGCCACCCCAACACCAACGCCGCGAAGGCCGCCATGAACATGGTGACCCGCACCAGCGCCCAGGAGATGTTCCAGACCGACGGCATCCTCATGACCTCCGTCGACACCGGCTGGATCACCGACGAGCGCCCCCACTACGACAAGCTGCGCCTGGCCGAGGAGGGCTTCCACGCCCCGCTCGACCTGGTCGACGGCGCGGCCCGCGTCTACGACCCCGTCGTACGCGGCGAGGCGGGCGACGACGTGTACGGCGTCTTCCTGAAGGACTACGCGCCCGGCAAGTGGTGACGCCGACGCACCGCGCACCCGCCCCCGCGTCAAGGGCGGCGCGCGCCTCCTTCGGCTGACGGGGCGTCTCCTCGCGGGGAGATGTCCGGAAGTCACCCCTTAGGTCTAGCGCTATCGAGCAGACCGCCGCTCATTTGGTTAATCTGGTGCGAACGGACGGCTGGAAGGCATCCACCACCGCCTCGCTGCCGTCCCGGGACAGGCTCGCCACCACGGCCGCGATCCCGCCCGAACCCGGCGCCACCGCGACCGCGAAGACAGCGAAAGCAATGAGGCATCGTTTGTCCGCTACGCGACACAGAGGAGTGCGCGGTGACACCAGATCTGACGAAGCAGGAGAAGCGGCAGGCCGAGACCGGCGGTGAGCGGGCGGGCCGCCCGAAGCAGCTCCGCAACCTGGAGGCCTGGGCCAAGGCGGCCCCGATCCGTCTCGCCGGTTACGAGGACGACCTCGCCGAGCCGCACATCCTGCCGGGTATCGACTGACGGCATCCGCTCGCACGTCCCACGCACCCCGCGCCGACCCCATGGCGCGGGGTGCGTGCCGTCTCGTACGCCGTACGATCCCGGCCCTCCTGTATCTCCGGCCCTCTCGCCTCCCCGGCCCCTCCTGCCCCCCGCCTTTCCTGCCCCCCGGCTCTCCTGCCCTCACAGCCCTCCTGGCCGCCCTGCGTCCTGCCGGTCCGTCCGCTCGCGCCAAGATTTCCCCAAGAAAATTCTGCAAAAACTATTTGGGAAAGTGTGCGTGGCGGCCTAGCCTCCCCGTATGGCTGATGAACACCGGATCCTCGACCCCGAGCGGGACGCCGCCGCCCTCAAGGCCCTCACCCACCCCCTGCGCATCAGGCTGCTCGGCCTGCTGCGCGCCGACGGCCCCGCGACCGCGAGCGAGCTCGCCGTCAAGACCGGCGAGTCGTCCGCCTCCACCAGCTACCACCTGCGGGTCCTGGCGAAGTACGCATTCGTGGCCGAGGCGGAGCACCGCGACGGGCGCGAGCGGCGCTGGCGGTCGGTCCACGCCGTCACCAGCTGGAACAACGCGGACATGGACGCCTCGCCGGAGGGCCGCGCCTTCCGGAGCAGCATGGCCCGGCGCCAGATCGACCATCTGACCCGGTCCCTGGCCCGGCACGAGCGGGACCTCGACGCCGGGCGCTTCGGGCCCGAGTGGCGCGAACACGCCGGGATCACCGACCTCATGCCGCGCCTGACCGCCGCCTCCCTGGCCGAGCTGTGGCAGGCCTTCGAGGGCAAGCTCGCGGAACTGACCGCACGGGACGCAGCGGACCCGGGCGCGGAGCAGGTCGTGGTCTTCGCCGCGACCCTGCCGGTGGCGACACCGGCACCCGCCGAGGACAGCGGACCCGGCCCGGCGGAGGGCGACGCCGCAGGCGCGTCCGACGGGCCTGAGGATCCGGGCGCGTATGGACCGGACGACCCGGAGGCGTACGGACCTGACGACCCGGAGACGTACGGACCGGACGCCGCCCGCGGTGACGAGCCGGACGGCCCCGGCGGACGCGGCGGCTCCGGCACGCACCGGAACGTCAGCGGGGGCGTGTCATGACGGTCCGCCGACCCCTCGACCCCTGCGGCGCCCGGCGCAGATACGTGATCGCCTGCGGCCTCTTCTGGCTGCCGCTGGGCCTCGCCATCGCCCCGATGGTCCCGCTGATGACCGAGCGGGGCCTCGCCCTCGCGGCGGTCGCGGGCTGCGTCGCCGCGCACTCGCTGACCGCCGCGCTGCTCGAACTGCCCACCGGCGGGCTCGCGGACGTCCTCGGCCGCAAGGCCGTACTCGCCGCCGCGGGCGTACTCGACGTGGTGGCGCTCACCCTGCACGCGCTCGGCACCACCGCCTGGGTGCTCGCCCTCGCCATGGCCTTCAAGGGAGCGGGCCGCGCCCTGTCCAGCGGCCCCGCCGAGGCCTGGTACGTCGACACCGTGCAGGCGAGCGCGGGGCCCGACGCCGAGCTGCGCACCGGCCTGGCGCGCGGCGCCACCGCCTCCTCCGTCGCCCTGGCGGTCGGCACGCTCGTCGGCGGGTCGCTGCCCTGGCTCCTGGGGCTCGGCCCCGACCTCGGCGCCCGCCTCGACCGGGCCACGTCGGGGCTCGTCCTGCCGCTGTCCGTACCGGCGCTGCTCGGCGTGGGCGTCGCCTTCGCCTTCATCGTGTACGTCCTGACCGCCCTGCCCGAGCCGCCCCGCCCGCGGGCCACCCTCCGGGGCGTGCTGCGCGGCGTCCCCGGGACCATCGTCGCCGGGATGCGCCTGGGCGGCAGCGACGCCCTGGTGCGCCGGGTCGTGCTCAGCGCGGGCGCGGCGGGCAGCGCCCTGGTCACCGTCGAGCTGCTCACGCCGGGCCGCGCCGCGGACCTGACCGGCGCGGCGGAGTCGGGAGCGGTGGTGTTCGCGGGGCTCGCCTGCGCCGGATACCTCTGCTCGGCCCTCGGCAGCCAGCTCGCCCCGCCCGTGGCCCGCGTCGCCGGTGGCGGGGAGCGCGCCGTCCTCCTCTGCCTCGGCGCCGCCGGGGGCGGTCTGCTGCTGCTCGCGGTCACGGCGACCGCCACAGGACCGGCCCCGGTGCTGCTCGCGGTGGGTGGCTACGCGCTCGTGTACCTGGGCCTCGGCGCGGCGAACCCCAGCCAGAACGAGCTGCTGCACCGCCGCGTGCCGAGCGAGGGCCGGGCCACCGCCCTCTCCGTCCAGTCCCTCGCGCTGCAACTGGTCGGCGCGCTCACGGGGTTGATCGCCGGTTTCCTGCCCGCCGGGCCCGCGCGCTGGCTCCTTGGTGCCGCCGTCCTGCTCGCGGGCGCCGCGCTGTGGGCGCGCCGCGCGGAACCGGCGGCCGCTACCGGCGCGCCCGCCGATCGGTTCCCGCTGGTCAACTCCGATTCCACGGCGGAACGTTGACGTGACGCCGTGGAACCGCGACGCCACACACCGCGTTTCCCCCGGGGTGAGGTGAGGGACGGCGTGAGGGGGACGTGGTGCTGGGGCTGACCATGCTGGTGACGTGGGCCAGGTCGATGCACGACCGGTTCGGACCGCGGCCTCCGGAGACGCAGGGAGCACAGGGCCCGGTGGTGGCCGACCGGGCGGCGGCCGGGGAGCGGCTGCGCGCCCTCGCGGCACTGCCGCTCGCGGCCCGCCGGGACGAGGTGGCACGGCGCTCGCCCGCTGCGACGACGGGCCTGCTCGCGGACCTCTTCGGGTACGGGGCGACCTGCGAGGACCCCCGGCGCGTTCCCGAGGAAGCCGGGCTCCTGGCCGACGTGCTCGAAGGGATCGGCGCCGCGCTGGTGGTCGGTCAGGCCCTCCCCGGGAACGGCGTCCGCCGTATGGCGCGGATGCTGGCCGCGCAGACCCATCTGGTGCGCGGCATCGCCGCCGACGCGACCGGGCACCGGGCCGAAGCGCACCACCACTTCTCGCTCGCCGCACACCCGGACGCCGCCCCGCTCGACGGCGTCGCCTTCGCACTCGGCACGGTCGGAGCCGCCCTCACCGACGACGGCACCGACCGGTTCCCGGCACCCGCACGGGACGTGCTCGGCCCGCTGGAGGAGATGTGCGGATACGAACTCACGGGCCTGCGCCGGGCGTTGACGGTGCGCTGCGCGGCGTACGACGTGGTGGCGACGGTCGCCGGGGGCGGCGACCCCACAGAGGGAAGCCGGGAAGCCGTCCTGAAGCGCTGGCCGCAGCAGTGGGGCCCCGACGCGGACGTCGAACTGTGGATCGCCTGGATGGCTGAGTTCGCCCGCAGGTCGGCCGAGGCCGAGGCCGGGGACGGGCGTGGGGGAGGTGATGGGCGTGGGCAAGGCCAGGAGCGCGGGCAAGGTCACGGGTGCGAGCAAGGCCAGGAGCGTGGGCAAGGCGATGGGCGCGGGGAAAGCGACGGGCGTGAGCAAAGCCAGGTGCCCGACGACGAGCCCTTCGTCGAGCTGATCGCGCTGCTCCTCACCGCCAGGCTCCGCCCGGAGGCGGCAAAGTGGGACGAGGAGCTGGCCCTCGTCACCGGCGGCCGTGACCTCACCGACGTGCTGCCCACGACGGGCAACGCCCCCGCCGCGCCGCCGCCCGCGCACCCGCCCTTGCGTGACGGGAAACCGTTCCTCGACCCCGACGGCGGCGAGGTCGCCGCCCAGCTCTGGGCGGCCATGGTCGCGGGCAGCCCGGACGGCGCGGTCCGGCTGAAACAGCTCGCCGAGGAGGAGCCGGGCCTCGCGGCCACGGTGGCCAAGGTGCTCGGCGTCGACCTCGTGACCCGCGCCCAGCGCGAGGCGTCCGAGCTCATCGGCCAGGGCGAGCACCACTTCCACCGCGGTGAGTACGCCGACGCCGCGACGTACTACCAACGCGCCCTGGACGCCGACCCGGAGAGCTCGCTCGCCCTGCTGATGCTCGGCGACGTGCACTTCGTACGCGGCGAGAAGGGGCTCGCCCGGGCCTACTTCCAGGAGTCGCTCGCCGTCGAGGAGACGCCGATGGCCTGGCGCTTCCTCGGGGACACCTACCGCGACACGCTCGACGGCACGGAGGAGGCCCGGCGCTGCTACGCACGCGCGCTGGCCCTCGACCCCGGCTGCGGCGGGGCCCGGCAGGCCCTCGAAGCCCTGCCGCCCCCGGCCGTGGTGCCCGCCCCGGCCCCGGCCACCGATGAGGCCGTGGCAACACCCCCGGCGGCCGAACCCCACGCGCCCGCCGAGCTCGAAGCCACCGTGCGGGACCGCGAGCCCGCGCTCGGCGAACTGCTCGCCGCGGCCGGTGACGATGACCGCTTCGACGCCTGGCTGCGCGCCGAAGGGGCGGACCACTGGGCGGGCGCCCTCGACACGCTGCGGATGACGGTGTCCCAGTGGGCCGCCAAGGCGGGCGACTTCGAGCGCTCCCTGCTGCTCGCCCGGCGCGGCGTACAGATCGCCGAGCACCTCGACCGGCAGTGGCCCACCGGCGACCCCGAGGAGCCGGGCCGCGCGCGGCTGCTCGCGGACGCCCTGAAGCAGGCCGCGGGCGTCCTGGACGCCATGGGGCGCTATAGCGAGGCGTACGACCTGCTGCGCCAGACCGAGCGGTGGCTGGTGACCGACGAGCACGAGCGGGAGCGCACGGGCCGCGGCCCCTGGCTCGACCACGGCCGGTGCGGCGGCCTCGACCACTGGACCGAGCTGTACCGGGACCTCGCGCGGGTGGCGCGCCGCCGCGGCGACGCGGCCGCGGCGGATGAGTACCAGCGCAGGCTCGACGAGATCACCGCCGACGTCCCGGACAGCGACCACGAGCGGATCGTGTCGCTCGTCGAACTCGCCGTGGCCTGGCACGAGCTGGGGGAGCGGGAGCGCGCCCTGAGCCGGTTCCACGAGGCCCTGCGGCTCGCCGAGCGGGAGGCGCCGCGCTCCCCGGTGCCGATCGCGCTGGCCACCGTCCACCACTCCCTGGGTGTCGTCCTCGGCGAACAGGGCTTCCCGCGCATGGCCCTGCACCACCTCGCCGAGGCCCGTGGGCGCGACTCCGGCGACGCCGACCGGCTCGCCCAGGACTGGCTCGCCACCGCCGCCGTGCTGCGCCGCCACCCCGACCTCGGCCACGCCGTGCTCGCCTACGAACAGGTGCTGCACCTGTCGGGCGTGCCGGGGCAGCAGGGCGACCCGCTGTTCTGGGCATCCGGGAGCGAGCCCACCGCGACGCGCGGCTGGCGCGTCCTGTCCGCCGAGCGTGCCTGGCCCGCGATCCTGCCCATGGCCCGCGCCGCCTGGGAGCACGGCGAGCAGCACACGGCCACGGACGTACTCGAACTCGGCGTGGAACTGGCCGACCTGGTGTGCGCGGCCGAGCCGCACCCCGAGCGGCGCGGCCACCTCCAGGACGCCCGGGCCGAGGCGTACGAACTGCTGACCCGCTACCGCCTCCAGCGCGCGGAGAGCGAGGCCCGGCGCACGGCGGATGCGGAACCCGCCACGGACGGCCCGCACCGCCCCGACCCGGGCCACCACATTGCCGCGGCCTTCACCGCGTCCGAGCGGCTGCGCGCCCGCTCCCTGCTCGACGCCATGAGCACCGCCCAGCTCCGCGCGCCCGACGGCGTACCGCCCGCCTTGCTGGCCGACGAGGCGGCCCTCATCGCCGAGCGCGCGGCCCTCGCGGCGGCGCCCGCGGTGGACTGGAAGCGCCACGACGACCTCACCGCGCGCCTCGACGCCTTGTGGCGGCGGCTCGCCGGATACGGCCCGCACGCCGAGGAATACGTCGGGGTCCGCCGCGCCACCGTCATGGACCCCGGCGCCGTCTCCCGCGAACTCGCCGGAGCGCGCACGGTGGTGGCCTCGTACGCGCTGCTCGACACCGGCGAGATCGCCCTGTTCACCCTGGGCGGCGACGGCGCCGAGGGCCCCGTGCGCGTGACCCCGGTCGACGCCGACGGCACGGCGGTGCTGCGCTTCATCGGGGACCACCTGAGCAGCGCGGGGCGCGTCCGCGAGATGGCCGAGGACACGCCCGGCCTCTTCCACCGCGTCCTCGACCCGCTGGTGGCGCCGCTGGCCGCGCTCACCCGCCCCGAGGACACCGTCGTGATCTGCCCCACCGGGGCCCTGCACCGCGTGCCCTTCCACGCGCTGCGCCCCGACGGCTCCGGGGCGCTGATCGACCGCAACGCCGTCGCGTATCTGCCGACCGTGTCGCTCCTGCGCACCCTCACCCTTCCCCGAGCTCTCGGCTCCGCTCTAGCAGGGGAGACCCCATTCGTGCCCGTCGCGGGCACCGGCGCCGTCGTCCTCGGTGACCCCGGCGGCGACCTGCCGCACGCGCGCGCCGAGGCGCTGGCCCTGGGCGAGCGCCTCGGCTGCGCCCCGCTGCTCGGCGAGGGGGCGACCCGGGAGCGGGTGCTGCGCGCCCTGCCCGGCGCGGAGGTGTTCCACGCCGCCTGCCACGCCTCCTTCGCCGCCACGGACCCGCTGGCCTGCGGACTCGTCCTCGCCGACGGCGTCCTGACGGCCCGTGACATCCTGCGGCGGGACTGGCACGGCGTCCGGCTCGCCGTCCTGTCCGCCTGCGAGACCGGCCGCGGCCGTGCCAGCCGCACCGACGAGACCCTCGGCCTGAGCTGGTCCCTGCTCCACGCGGGCGTGCGCTCCCTGGTGATGAGCCTATGGCGGGTGCCGGACGCCACCACGGCCGCCCTCATGGGCGACTTCCACGACCTGACCGCCGCGGGCGAGGCACCCGGCGCCGCCCTGCGCACCGCCCTGCTCGCGGCCCGCGACCGCCCGGGCGGCGGCCGCCTGGAGAGCTGGGCGGCCTTCCGTCTGCTCGGCGACTGGCGCGCCCCGCACCCCGGCCCCCGTACCGCGCCCCGAGGGAGCGCCCCAGGCTGACCGCCACCGGCCTGCCCGCGGGGTACGAGCCTCTGCCGCGGCGCGAGACCCGGGTCGGACTCGCCCTGCCGCCCGGCGTGAGCGCGCGGGCGGCTCACCCGGCCGCGCGCACCGCCCCCGTGCTCTCCCGCTCGATCAGCGTGGGCAACGGCACCTGCACCGTCCGTGCGGGGCCGTCGTCGAGCAGGCCGAGGAGCTCGCGCGCGGCCGTCCGTCCGAAGGACACCGTGTCCCGGGACAGGGCGGTCAGCCACGGGTGCACCATGCGGCACAGGGCCGAGTCCTCCCAGGCCACCACCGACACGTCGGCGGGCACGGCGAAGCCGAGGGAGGCCGCGGCCGCCACCCCGGCGACGGCCATCACGTCGTTGTCGTAGACGAGGGCCGTCGGCGGGCTGGCCGAGCGCAGTACCCGGCGGGTCACGGCGGCGCCCTCGGCGTCCGAGTAGTCGGTGGTGACCGACCGGACCCCGCGCAGGCCCCGGCGCTCGGCCTCGGCACGCAGGGTGCGCACGCGGCGCTCGGTGTGCGCGAGGCCGGGGAGCCCGGCGATGTGCACGATGCGGCGGTGCCCGAGCGCGTGCAGATGGCCGACGACGGCCGCCATCGCGCCCGCGTCGTCGGCCCACACGGTCGAGAGCCCGGCGCGCGGCGGCCGTTCGGGGTCGGGCACGCCGCCGGTGACCACCGCGGGCAGCCCGAGCTCCTCCAGGAGCGCGGGCCGCGGGTCGTCGGTGCGCGGGTCCACGACGAGGACGCCGTCGACGCGGTGCTCGGCCCACCACCGCCGGTACGCCGCGCACTCCGCCTCGACGTCCTCCACCACCTGGAAGAGCAGCCCCAGCTGACGCTCGGCAAGGACCTCCTGGATGCCCGAGATCAGCTGGAGGAAGAACGAGTCGACGCCGAGCGTGGCGGCGGGCCTGGCCACCACCAGGCCGACCGTGGCGGCGCCCTCGCCGGACAGGGCGCGCGCCGCCGTGCTGGGCCGCCAGCCCAGCTGCTCGGCGACCCTGCGCACCCGGTCGCGGGTCACCTCGGAGACCCCGGGTCTGTCGTTCAGCGCGAAGGAGACGGCGCTCTCGGAGACGCCTGCGCGCAGGGCGATGTCCTTCATGGTCGGCCGGCGTGCCGGTGACCGCTTGCCTTGCACCCGTTGCCCCTTTCCGCGTGCGGAGCGCCCGATGCGCTCCGGCCGCGCAGGTACTAATGCGCTTGAGCTAGCACACCCTAAAGCGCATTAGCTGTGGGTGGCAAGGCTTTCAACCAACGGCTCTGAACTGCGAGTTAGTGAGTGTGAGTGGCCTCGGAGGAGACGAATCGGCACCAATCCATTGACTTTTCACCGGAACTCCATGCAGGGTCTGCCTCGGTGCGAATCCGCGGTTCCACGCGGGTCGCCACCGCTGCCGGTGGCCCGTGCCGCCATGCGCCGGGCCGAGCAAAGGAGCCGTTCACGTGCGTCATTCCCGGATATTCCGCAGCCCCCGCCGGGCGGTCCCCGCTGCCGCCGCCGTCGCCTCCCTGCTCGTCCTGAGCGCCTGCGGCGGCAATGACGACGGCGGCTCGACCGACGCCTCCGGCAAGGTCGAAGGCAAGATCACCTTCCAGACCTGGAACCTGAAGGCGAACTTCAAGTCGTACTTCGAGGGCCTGATCGACGACTTCGAGGACAAGTACCCGGGCACCGAGGTCAAGTGGGTCGACCAGCCCGGCGAGGGCTACGCCGACAAGATCAGCGCGGATGCCGCCGGGGGTACCCTGCCCGACGTCGTGAACGTCTCGCCGGACTTGGTGGCGCCGCTGGCCAAGGCGGGCATCGCCCTCGACCTGGACCAGGCGGCGGGCAAGTACGAGAAGGAGTATCTGCCGGGCGCCTGGAAGAGCCACCAGGTCCCCGGAGTGCGGGGCACGTACGCCTTCCCCTGGTACCTGAACACCGGCCCGCTGTTCTACAACAAGCGGCTGTTCAAGGAGGCGGGCCTGGACGCGGCGAAGCCGCCGAAGACCTACGATCAGCTCTTCGCCGACGCCCTGAAGATCGCGGACAAGAGCGACGGCGACATCGCCACGCTCGCCAACGTCCCCACCATCGAGGACTTCGGCCGCTACGGCGTCCCGCTGATGAACAAGGAAGGCACCGGCTTCACCTTCAACGACGCCAAGGGCGTCAAGCTCCTCACGCAGTACAAGAAGCTCTACGACGCCAAGGCCCTGGACGGCCAGGCCCTGACCGCGACGCCCGAGTCGACCGGCAAGAAGTTCCTCACCGAGGCCGTCGCGATGAACCCGGGCAGCGCCCTGGACCTGGAGAAGTTCAAGAAGGACGCCCCGGGCCTCTACAAGAACATCGGCATCACGCCGCAGATCAGCTCCACCGGCAAGGACAACATGTACGTGATGGGCGTGATGGTGAACAAGCGCACCAAGCAGACGCCCGCCGCCGTCGCCTTCGCGCACTTCGTGACCGACGCGCAGCGCCAGATGTCCTTCGCCAAGAAGGTCGCGATCTTCCCGAGCACCAAGGGCTCCCTGGACGACCCGTACTTCACCAAGGAGGACGGCACGGACGAGACGCGCGTGCGCGTCGCCGCCGCCAAGTCCCTGAAGACCGCGGTGAACTACACGCCCGTGCTGTTCAGCGAGCAGATGAAGGTCGCCCTCCGCAACTCCGTCGCCAAGGCGCTCCAGGGCAAGGAGAGCCCCGAAGAAGCGCTTGACAACGCTGTCAAGCAGTGTGACCGGCTGCTCCAGCAGAGCTGATCCGCCGACCAGGGAACCGCAGCCATGAAGAGTTCAAGCCCCGCCGCCACCCCGGTGCGGCCCGCCGGAGCCGCCCCCTCGGCCGCCCGGCGGACCGCCGCAGGGGAGGCGGGCGCCCGCCGCCGCGTGCGGCGCCAACTGCCCACCAGCCCCTGGCTGTTCGCCGCCCCCGGCCTCGTGATCGTCGGCTGGTTCATCCTCTACCCCTTCGTCAGCACGGTGATCAACGCCTTCACCGACAAACGGCAGCTGGTCGAGGGCGAGTACGTGGGCCTCGCCAACTTCCGCGAGCTGCTGCACGACGAGATGTTCTGGATCGGCCTGCGCAACAGCACCCTGTACGTCCTCGTGGTCGTGCCCGCGCTCGTCGTCCTGCCGCTGCTGCTCGCGATGCTCGTACAGAAGCAGATCCCCGGCATCACGTTCTTCCGGTCCGCCTTCTACACGCCGGTGGTCGCCTCCATCGTCGTCGTCGGCCTGATCTGGGTGTGGATGCTCGACGAGCGGGGCCTGGTGAACGCCGTCCTGGAGGCGGTGGGGGCGGGCAAGGTCGGCTTCCTCAGCGACCAGTGGCTGCTGCTGTTCTCCGCCATGGCCGTCACGGTCTGGAAGGGCCTCGGCTACTACATGATCATTTATCTGGCGGCGCTCGCGAACGTCCCGCGCGAACTGCACGAGGCCGCCGCCGTCGACGGGGCCGGACCGATCCGCCGCTTCGTCAGCGTCACCGTGCCCGCCGTGCGCTCCACCATGGTGCTGGTCGCCGCGCTGTCCTCGGTCGCCGCGTTCAAGGTGTTCTCCGAGGTGTATCTGATGGCGGGGCCGACCGGTGGGCCCGCGGGCGAGGACACCACGCTCGTGATGCTCGTGCAGCGCAACGGCACCGGGCTGACCGGCCGGGTCGGCTACGCCTCCGCGATCTCCGTCGTCATCTTCGTCGTCACCGTCGCGCTGATGCTGCTCGTGCTGCGCGCGGACCGGAAGGAGAACCGATGACGACCCCCTCCGCCGAAGCGGGCCGCGCGGAGCGCGCCGAGACCGTCAGGCCGCGGAAGCGGCGGTTCACGGACGAGAACGGGCGCCGCCTGCGCGTGTGGGAGCTCGCCCTGCGCTACCTCCTGCTGCTGCTCGTCCTGGCCCTGATGATCGGCCCGTTCCTGTGGCAGCTGTCGACGTCCCTGAAGGGGCCGCACGAGAACATCTTCAGCTCCCCGCCCACGTTCCTGCCGTCCGACCCGACCCTGCACAACTACGAACGCGTCGCCGACACCATCCCCGTGTGGGACTACGCCTTCAACTCCCTGAAGGTCGCCGCGGCCAACGTCGTCACCAACTGCGTGGGCGCGGCCCTCGCCGGATACGCCCTGGCGCGCCTGCGCTACCGCGGCCGCAAGGCGGCGACGCTCGTGTTCATCCTGGCCATGCTCGTGCCCGTCGAGGGCATCATCATCGCCCAGTTCACCACCATGCGGGACCTCGGCCTCAACAACACCCTCATCGGCGTCCTGCTGCCCGGCTGCGTCTCGGCGCTCAACGTGCTGCTGATGCGCAACGCCTTCCTCAACGTCCCGTACGAGATCGAGGAAGCCGCGTTCGTCGACGGGGCGAACGTGTGGCAGCGGTTCGTCCGCATCGCGCTGCCCGCCGTGAAGGGCACCCTCGCCGTCGTCGCCATCTTCGCCTTCATGGGCGCCTGGGACGACTTCCTGTGGCCCCTGATCGTGCTGAGCGACCCCGACAAGTTCACCCTGACCATCGGCCTCAACTACCTGCACGGCACCTTCGCCAACGACGAACGCCTCGTCGCCGCGGGCACGGTGATCGCCGTGCTGCCGCTGATCGTGCTCTTCGCCTGCCTCCAGCGGTACTTCTTCCGCGGGGTCGGGGAGGGCGCCGTCAAGGGCTGAGGCCCGCCCCACCCGCCCCTCTCCTTGAGAACCAGGATCCGCCTTGACGTCAGACGACCTGCCAGGACCGGCCGCCGCCCCCGCGAGGCCGCCCCGCTTCGGCGCCAACTACACCCCCAGCGAAGGGTGGTTCCACCACTGGCTCGACTTCGACCTGGACTCCGTACGCCGTGACCTCGACGCCATCGCCTCGCTCGGGCTCGACCACATCCGGGTGTTCCCGATCTGGCCGTACTTCCAGCCCAACCGCACCCTGATCCGGCCGCGCGCCGTCGAGCAGCTCGTCGCGCTCGCCGACGCCGCCGCCGAGCGCGGGCTCGACGTCAACGTCGACGGCCTCCAGGGCCATCTGTCCAGCTTCGACTTCCTGCCCGCGTGGACGCAGACCTGGCACCGGCGCAACCTCTTCACCGACCCCGACGTGATCTCCGGCCAGCGGGAGTACCTGCGGACCCTCGCCGCGGCCCTCGCCGACCGGCCCAACTTCATCGGCATGACCATCGGCAACGAGATCAACCAGTTCGCCGCCGGGCCGCACCCCGACCCCGACCGCATCACCCAGGAGCAGGCCGGGGCCTGGCTGGAGCAGGTCCTCGCCGCGTGCGAGGAGGGGGCGCCAGGACGCCTCCACCTGCACGCCGAGTACGACGCCGCCTGGTACCAGGACGACCAGCCCTTCACCCCCGCGCAGGCCGCGCGGCTCGGGTCCGTGACGGCCGTGCACTCGTGGGTGTTCAACGGCACCGCGCAGCGGCACGGGCGCGACGGGGTCGCCACCGGCCAGCACGCCGCCTACCTCATCGAGCTGTCCAAGGCCTGGGCCCTGGACCCGCACCGGCCCGTGTGGCTCCAGGAGGTCGGCGCGCCCGCCCCGCTCATCCCCGCGGCGGACGCGGCCGCGTTCACCGAGAGGACCGTGGCCGCGGCGCTGGACTGCGCCGACGTGTGGGGCGTGACGTGGTGGTGCTCCCACGACGTGTCGCGCTCCCTCGCGGACTTCCCCGACCTTGAGTACAGCCTCGGCCTGCTCACGAACGAGGGCCGCGTGAAGCCCGCGGGGGCCGCCCTCGCCCGGCTCGCCAAGGAGCGGTGGGAGGCGCCCGCGGCGCGGAGCACGGCCGTCGTCGTCGACGTCGGCCCCGACGCGGGGCGGCGGGCCCGGTGCGGGCCCGGCGGGGACGTGTTCGAGGCCTTCGCGCGGCTGGCCGGGCAGGGGGTGCGGCCCGCGCTGGTTCTCGCCGAACGGGCGGTGGACGCGGGGTACCTCGCGGAGCGAGGCATCACGGAGGTGGTCTTCCCGTCCGACGTCCTCTGACCGTTCCCGCCGCCCGCGTGGGACGCCCCTGACCCGCCCCTTCCCGATCCGGGGGCTGCCGCCCCCGTGCCCCCGCCTTTTCGGCGCTTCGCGCCTCGTCCTCAAACGCCGGACGGGCTGGAACTGTCGCCGGTCGCGGCAGACCCTTCAGCCTCTCCGGCGTTTGAGGAGCGGGGGTCTGGGGGCGGAGCCCCCAGTTTCGGGAAGGGGCGGGCTTGGGGAGCCCCCGGCAGGGCCACCACCTCAGCCATGCACGTGCGACGACCTAGGGAGACCCCTCATGCACGACGACCGCAAACTGGTAGAAGGCCGACTCAAGCGCGTTCTGGACGAGCGCATACGGCCCGCCGTCTACCCCGAGTCCGTCCCCCTGACCGTGGCCGTCTGGAACGCCCCGGGCGAACCGGTACCCGTGGCCGAAGGCCTCGCCGCCACCCCCGAGCCCATCGAGGTGGGGGCCCGCTGGGGCGCCCCCTGGGGCACCAGCTGGTTCCACGTCACCGGGACCGTCCCGGCCGCCTGGGCGGGCCGCACGGTGGAGGCGATCCTCGACCTCGGCTTCGACGAGAACATGCCCGGGTTCCAGTGCGAAGGCCTCGTCTACCGGCCCGACGGCACCCCGGTGAAGGGCCTCAACCCCCGCAACCAGTGGGTGCGGATCGCCTCTCCGGCCGAGGGCGGCGAGAGCGTGGACCTGCGCGTCGAGGCCGCGTCGAACCCGGTCATCCTCGACTACCACCCCTTCCTGCCCACCCAGCTCGGCGACAAGGACACCGCGGGCAGCGAGCCGCAGTACCGCCTGGAGCGCATGGACCTCGCCGTGTTCGACGAGACGGTGTGGGGGCTCGTCATGGACCTGGAGGTCCTGGGCGAGCTGATGCAGGAGCTGCCCGAGGACTCGGGCCGCCGCCACGAGGTCCTGCGGGCGGTCGACCGCGCGCTCGACGCCGTGGACCTCCAGGACGTGAACGGCACGGCCGCCGCCGCCCGCGCCCGCCTCGAGGGCGTCCTCGCCGCGCCCGCGCACGACTCCGCGCACCGCGTCAGCGCCGTCGGCCACGCCCACATCGACTCGGCGTGGCTGTGGCCGCTGCGCGAGACCGTACGGAAGGTGGCGCGGACCACCTCCAACATGACGGGTCTGCTCGACGACGACCCGGACTTCGTCTTCGCCATGTCGCAGGCGCAGCAGTGGGCGTGGGTCAAGGAGCACCGGCCCGAGGTGTGGGCGCGGGTGAAGAAGGCGGTCGCCGACGGCCGGTTCGTACCGGCGGGCGGCATGTGGGTGGAGTCCGACACGAACATGCCGGGCTCGGAGGCGATGGCGCGGCAGTTCGTGCACGGCAAGCGCTTCTTCATCGAGGAGTTCGGGGTCGAGAACGACGAGGCGTGGCTGCCGGACACCTTCGGCTTCGCCGCGGGCCTGCCGCAGATCATCAAGGCCGCCGGGTCGAAGTGGCTGCTCACCCAGAAGATCTCCTGGTCGCAGACCAACAAGTTCCCGCACCACACCTTCCAGTGGGAGGGCATCGACGGCACCAGGATCTTCACGCACTTCCCGCCCGTCGACACCTACAACTGCGCCGTCAAGGGCAGCGAGATCCACCACGCCGCGCGGAACTTCAAGGACAAGGGCGTGGCCCGGCACTCCCTCGCGCCGGTCGGCTGGGGCGACGGGGGCGGCGGCACGACCCGCGAGATGATCGCGAAGGTGGCCCGGCTGCGGAACCTGGAGGGCTCGCCGACCGTGCGGTGGGAGACCCCGGCGGAGTTCTTCGAGAAGGCCGAGGCGGAGTATCCGAACGCGCCGGTGTGGGTCGGCGAGCTCTATCTGGAGCTGCACCGCGCGACGCTCACCAGCCAGGCGGGCACCAAGCAGGGCAACCGCCGCAGCGAGCACCTCCTGCGGGAGGCCGAGCTGTGGGCGGCGACGGCCGCCGTGCGCGCCGGATTCCCGTACCCGTACGAGGAGTTGGACCGCATCTGGAAGACGGTGCTGCTCCACCAGTTCCACGACATCCTGCCCGGCTCGTCGATCGCCTGGGTGCACCGCGAGGCCCGGGCGACGTACGCGGCCGTGGCGGACGACCTGAACGCGATCATCGACGCGGCGCAGCGGGCGCTCGCGGGCGAGGGCGGGCACACCCTCGTGTTCAACTCCGCGCCGCACGCCCGGGCCGGTGTCCCCGCGGGCGGCGCCCACGCCCCGGTGACCGACGGCCAGTCGGGGATCGCCGCCCGCGCCGACGGCGGTTACGTCCTGGACAACGGCCTGCTGCGCGTCGAGGTCGACGCGCGCGGGCTCGTGGTCTCCGCCTACGACCTGGTGTCGGGGCGGGAGACGGTCGCGCCGGGGCAGGCCCTGAACCTGCCGCAGCTGCACGCCGACTTCCCGAACATGTGGGACGCGTGGGACGTCGACGAGTTCTACCGCCACACCGTCACCGACCTCACCGACGCCGAGGCCGTCACCGCGGGCGACGGTGCGTCCGTGCGGGTCGAGCGCCGCTTCGGGGACTCGCGGATGACGCAGGTCCTGACCCTCGCCCCGGGCCTGCGGCGCCTCGACATCGACACCGAGGTGGACTGGCACGAGACGGAGAAGTTCCTCAAGCTGGCCTTCCCGCTGGACGTGCACGCCGAGCGGTACGCGTCCGAGACGCAGTTCGGGCACTTCCACCGGCCGACCCACACCAACACCAGCTGGGAGGCCGCGAAGTTCGAGGCC
Organism: Streptomyces sp. NPDC053474; assembly: GCF_044544845.1. NCBI lineage: Bacteria > Bacillati > Actinomycetota > Actinomycetes > Kitasatosporales > Streptomycetaceae > Streptomyces > Streptomyces sp. NPDC053474. Next base: position 114,245 of record NZ_JBITXV010000016.1, on the reverse strand, counting down.
TGCAACCACCGCTTCGTGCACGTGGAGGAGCCCGGCTGGGGCGTCGCCCTCGTCAACGACTCCACGTACGGCCACGACGTGACCCGTACCGTGCGGGACAGCGACGCCGGGACGACCACCACGGTGCGGGTGTCGCTGCTGCGCGCGCCCCGCTTCCCCGACCCCGAGACCGACCAGGGCGTCCACCGCTTCCGGCACGCGCTCGCGCCCGGCGCGGGCATCGTCGACGCGGTGCGCGAGGGCTACCGGATCAACCTGCCGGAGCGGCGGGTCACCGGGGGCGCGGCGGAGGTCGCGCCGCTGGTGAGCGTCGGCGACGACGCCGTGGTCGTCACGGCCGTCAAGCTCGCCGACGACGGCAGCGGTGACGTCGTGATCCGCTTCCACGAGGCGCGGGGCGGCCGGGCCCGCACCACGCTGCGCCTCGGCTTCGACGCGGCGGCCGTGGATGTGACCGACCTCCTGGAGCGGCCCCTGGCCGGTGCGGACGCGCCGGAGCGCGACGGGGGCGCAGTCGCCGTGTCGCTGCGGCCGTTCGAGCTGGTGACGCTGCGGGTGCGGCGGGCCTGACGGGCCACGCGCCGCGCCGCGTGTGCGAGCCGCCGCCCGCGCCCTGGGAACGGGCGCGGCGGCGGTCAGCGCGCCGCCGCGAGGAAGTCGCGCAGCAGCGCGTTGAAGGCCTCGGGCCGCTCCATGGTCGGGTAGCGCGCGGTGCCCGCGATCGTCGCCGTGCGGCCGTGGCGATGTTGTCGTAGGTGTCGAGGTCGCCGGTGACGGCCAAGAGCGGCAAGGGCAGCTCCGCGGCCCGCGCCCAGGTGTCGGTGACGGGCGGTTCGAGCGCGGTGTCGACCGCGATGCCCGGGCCCATCGACGGGCCGACGAGGACCGCGGGGCCGACGCAGGGGTGGCGCAGGAGCGCGGCCAGGTCGTCGGTCCGGCGGAACGGCACAGTCGCGTTCGCGGACCGCCCGAGGTCACCCCGAACCCCGCGCACCGCAGGTCGTCCCTGATCCGGCTCACCGGGGAGGGGGAGTCGGCGATCGCGGCCGCGGTGGCGCGCGAGCGCGCCGTGCTGCGGCGGGTGCGCGGCGACATCACCGACGCCGACGTGACGGCGTGCGTGCGCGTCCTCACGCGGATGCTGGAGCTGTTCGACGACGTCGACGTGGACTGAGGCCGCCGCCGAGGAGGGCCCGGCCCGCCGTGAGCGTGGGACGGGCTAGGGCCTGTCCGAGGCGTCGCGACGCCGCGCTGACCCTTCGGACAGGCCCTAGCGCTCGTACCGCCCCCGCAGCCACGCCTCCACCTCTCCCACGTGGGCGGCCGCCGCCGCCCGTGCCGCCTCCGGGTCGCGGGCCACCAGGGCCCGGTGGATGCGGTCGTGCTCGCGCCGGGTGCGCTCGAAGGCGCCCTCTTCCTGGTACCCGCGCCACACCCGGGCCCGGAAGGTGCGCGACGACAGGCCTTCGAGGATCGCGGCCATCGTGTCGTTGCCCGCCGCCAGGGCGATCGCGCGGTGGAAGGCCAGGTCGTGGGAGAGGATCTCCTCGGGGTCGTCGGTGGCGTTCATCGCCGCCAGGTGCTCCTCCACCTCCGCCAGCCGGTCGGGCGTGATGCGCGCGGCCGCCAGGGCCGTGGCCGTGGACTCCAGGACGCGGCGCACTTCGAGGAGCTCCACCAGGCGCGGCCCGCGGGACAGGTCCGCGACCACGCCGAAGGTCTCCAGGAGGTCACCGGCCTCCAACCGCGTGACATAGATGCCCGAGCCGTGCCGCGCCTGAAGGACGCCGAGCACCGTCAGGGCCCGGATGGCCTCGCGCATGGAGCTGCGCGAGATGCCCAGCTGGGCGGCCAGGTCCCGCTCGGTGGGCAGGCGCTGGCCGGGCTCCAGGAGCCCCTCCGCGATCATCGCCTTGATCTGCTCGATGGCCCGCTGCGTCACGGTGCCCTTCTGCGCGGGCACGGCACTGTGCGGGGCCTGGTTCACGTGACGCTCCTTCATCCACTGGCCGGGTGCCGCGCAGTGTAGCGAGCCATGTGGTCCGACCACTACGGCGGGAATGCGGGAGAACTTGGCGACGAGGGGTGTTGTGCCGCCCAAGTGGTCTGATAAGTATGTCGCCCATCCGCCGCTGAACCGCGGCCCGGTACCACTCGACCCCGCCCGATGAGGAGCCGTCAGATGGTCGGCAGCACAGTGCGGAACACCACCGGAAGGGCCCGGCGGTCGCGGGCGCTCGGCACCACCGCGGCGGCCGCCTGCGCCGCCCTCACCCTCGCGGCCTGCGGCAGCACCAAGGACACCGGGGGAGCGGGCGGCGGGGGAGAGGGCAAGGTGGGGGTCGTCCTGCCGCTGCTCACCTCGCCGTTCTGGCAGTCGTACAACGACTACGTACCGAAGATGGCGAAGTCCGAGGGCGTCGACGCGCTCAAGACCGTGAACTCCAACAGCGACCCCTCGCAGCAGATCACCGACATCAACAACCAGCTCAACCAGGGCGTGAAGGGCCTCGTCGTGGCCCCGCTCGACAGCGCCGCGGTCTCCGCCGGGCTCGACCAGGCCGAGCGCAAGGGCGTGCCCGTCGTCGCCGTGGACGTCGCCCCGGAGAAGGGCAGGGTCGCGATGGTGGTCCGCGCCGACAACGTCGCGTACGGCCGCAAGGCCTGCGACTACCTGGGCAAGAAGATCCGCGGCGGCAAGGTCGCGCAGATCATGGGTGATCTCGCGTCCGTCAACGGACGCGACCGCTCCGAGGCGTTCCGCGACTGCGTCAAGGACAAGTACCCCCGGCTGAAGGTCCTGGAGATCCCCGCCAAGTGGGAGTCGGACACCGCCGCGTCCAAGCTGGACACCCTGCTGAACTCCCACCCCGACCTCAAGGGCGTCTACCTCCAGGCGGGCGGCGTCTACCTCGCGCCCACGCTCCAGACCCTCAAGTCCAAGGGGATGCTGAAGAAGGCGGGGGAGAAGGGGCACATCACCGTCGTGTCGAACGACGGGATCCCGCAGGAGTTCGACGCGATCCGCAAGGGGCAGATCGACGCCACCGTCTCGCAGCCCGCCGACGCGTACGCGAAGTACGGCATGTACTACATCAAGGCCGCGATGAACGGGAAGAAGTTCTCGCCGGGCCCGACCGGCCACGGCTCGACCATCGTGAAGCTGCCCGGCGGCAATCTGGAGGACCAGCTGCCCGCGCCGCTCGTCACGCGGAAGAACGTCGACGACGCCGAGCTGTGGGGCAACGCGCCCCGATGAACAGGCAGAACGCGCAGAACGCGCCGAGCACGCAGAACGCGCCGAGCACGCAGAGCGCGCCGTGCCCGCAGGGCGCCCCGCCCCTCGTCGAGGCCCGCGGCGTCGTCAAGCGCTACGGACCCACCGTGGCCCTCCAGGACGGGCGGCTCACCGTCCGGGCCGGGGAGTCCCACGCCCTCGTCGGCCGCAACGGCGCGGGCAAGTCCACCCTCGTCTCCCTGCTCACCGGCCTCCAGGCCCCGGACGCGGGCAGCGTCCTGTTCGACGGCGAGCCCGCGCCGCCGCTCGCCGACCGTGACGCCTGGCGCCGCAAGGTCGCCTGCGTCTACCAGAAGCCCACCGTCGTCCCCGAACTGACCGTCGCCGAGAACCTCTTCATCAACCGGCAGCCGCGGGGCCGCGGCGGGCTCATCAGCTGGCGCCGCCTGCGGGCCGAGGCCGCCGACGTGCTGCGCACCTGGGACGTGCGCGTCGACCCCGAGGCCCGCACGGCCGACCTGAAGGTCGAGGACCGGCAGATGGTCGAGATCGCCCGCGCCCTGAGCTTCGGGGCGCGGTTCATCGTCCTCGACGAGCCGACCGCGCAGCTCGACAACCGCGAGATCGAGCGGCTCTTCACGCGCATGCGCGCCCTCCAGGAGGCGGGCGTCACCTTCCTGTTCATCTCGCACCACCTGCAAGAGGTCTACGAGGTGTGCCAGGCCGTCACCGTGCTGCGCGACGCCCGCTGGATCACCACCGCGCCCGTCGCCGACCTGCCGCGCGCCGCCCTCGTGGAGGCCATGGCGGGCGAGACGCTCCCCGAGAACAGCACCCGAGCCGCGCCCGGGGCCCCGGACGAGGCGCCCGTGCTGCTGGACGTGCGCGGCCTCACCAGCCCGTCGTACGCCGACGTCGACCTCACCGTGCGCCGCGGCGAGGTCGTCGGGCTCGCCGGGTCCAGCGGCAGCGGGAAGGTCAACCTGGCCGAGTCCTTCGCGGGCCTGCACACCCCGACCGGCGGCAGCGCCACCCTCGACGGCGCCCCGCTGCCCTTCGGCGACGTGCCCGCCGCGCTGCGCGCCGGGGTCGGCTGCGTACCCCGCGACCGGCACGGCGAGGGCCTCGTCCTGTCCCTGTCGATCGGCGACAACGCCACCCTGAGCGTCCTCGGCAGGATCGGCCGCCTCGGCTTCGTCTCCACCGACCGCAAGCGCGGCGTCGCCCGCGAGCTCATCGAACGGCTCGACATCCACGCCGAGGGCCCCGACCAGCCCGTCCGCGACCTCTCCGGCGGCAACGCGCAGAAGGTCGTCATGGCCAGGGCGCTGGCCTCCGAGCCGCGTCTGCTCGTGCTCATCAACCCCACCGCGGGCGTCGACGTGAAGTCCAAGGAGTCCCTGCTCGCCCGCGTCGACCGGGCCCGCGAGGACGGCACCGCCGTGCTCGTCGTCTCCGACGAACTCGACGACCTGCGCCGCTGCGACCGCGTCCTCGTCCTCTTCCACGGCCGGGTGACGGCCGAGCACCCGGCGGGCTGGCACGACCACGAGCTGATCGCCTCCATCGAAGGAGTGGCCCGTGACCAACACGGCTGACACCCCCGTGACCAACACGGCCGACACGGCTGACACCTCCGTGACCGACACGGCCGACGCCACGACACCCGCGCCCGCGTCCCCGCGGGCCGTGGAGCCCCGCGCGGCCAAGGCCGCCCTGCTGCGCCGCGCCCGCGAACTCGCCCTGCTGCCCGCACTGGTGCTGCTCATGGTGCTCGGCGCCTTCGTCAACGACTCGTTCCTGACCGAGCGGAACCTCATCTCCGTCCTCGGCGCGTCCGCGGCCCTCGCGATGGTCGTCCTCGCCGAGTCCCTCGTCCTCATCACCGGGAAGTTCGACCTCTCCCTGGAGTCGGTCGTCGGCATCGCGCCCGCCGTGGGCGCGCTGCTCGTCCTGCCCGCCGCCCAGGCCGGGTTCGGCACCGAACTGCCCGCCGCCGTCGGGCTGCTCGCGATCGTCCTGGTGGGCGCGGCGATCGGCGCCTTCAACGGCGTCCTCGTGGTGAAGCTGAAGCTCAACGCCTTCATCGTGACGCTGGCCATGCTGATCGTGCTGCGCGGCGTGCTCGTCGGCGCCACCGAGGGCAAGACGCTCTTCGGCCTGCCGGAGTCCTTCTTCACCCTCGCCACCTCGACGTTCCTGACCGTGCCGGTCTCCGTGTGGCTCGCGGCGGCCGCGTTCGGCGCCACCGGGCTCGTCCTGAAGTACCACCGGGTCGGCCGCGCCCTGTACGCGATCGGCGGCAACGCGGACGCGGCCCGCGCCGCGGGCATCCGCGTGGAGCGCGTCATGCTCGGCGTGTTCGTCGTCGCCGGGACGCTCGCCGCCGTCGGCGGCCTGATGCAGACCGGCTACGTCGGCGCCATCAACGCCAACCAGGGCCAGAACATGATCTTCACGGTGTTCGCCGCCGCGGTCATCGGCGGCATCGGCCTGGACGGCGGCAAGGGCACCATGTTCGGCGCGCTCACCGGCGTCCTGCTGCTCGGCGTCGTCCAGAACCTGCTGACGCTCGCCCAGGTGCCGTCCTTCTGGATCCAGGCCATCTACGGCGGGATCATCCTCGTCGCCCTGATGATCGCCCGCGTCACCACGGGCCGCGCACAGGACTGAGCCGCCGCCTCCCCGCCTCCCTTCCGGAAAGGCCTTCTGTGTCCCCGACTCCCCGCCGCGTCACGGCGGTCGACACGTACGACATACGGTTCCCCACCTCGCGGGAGCTCGACGGGTCCGACGCGATGAACCCCGACCCCGACTACTCGGCCGCCTACGTCGTCCTGCGCACCGACGCCGAGGACGGCCACGAAGGACACGGCTTCACCTTCACCATCGGGCGCGGCAACGACGTCCAGGTCGCCGCCATCGCCGCGCTGCGCGCCCACGTCGTCGGGCGCCCCCTGGACCCGCTGTGCGCCGACCCGGGCACCCTCCACCGCGACCTGGTCGGGGACAGCCAACTGCGCTGGCTCGGCCCCGAGAAGGGCGTGATGCACATGGCCATCGGCGCCGTCGTCAACGCCGTCTGGGACCTGGCCGCCAAGCGCGCCGCCCAGCCGCTGTGGAAGCTGCTCGCCGACGCGGACCCGGCCTGGCTCGTCTCCCAGGTCGACTTCCGCTACATCGCCGACGCGCTCACGCCCGAGGACGCCCTGGCGCTGCTGCGCGCGGGCCGCGGCGGCGCGCGGCGGCGCGAGGCCCGGCTGCGCGAGCACGGCTACCCCGGCTACACCACCTCGCCCGGCTGGCTCGGCTACAGCGACGAGAAGCTCACCCGGCTCGCCCGCCAGGCCGTCGCCGACGGCTTCACCCAGATCAAGCTCAAGGTCGGCGCCGACCTCGCCGACGACGTCCGCCGCTGCCGCGCCGCCCGCGCCGCCATCGGCCCCGGCGTCCGCCTCGCCATCGACGCCAACCAGCGCTGGAACCGCGACGAGGCGGTGCGCTGGACCCGGGCCCTCGCCGAGTTCGACCCGTACTGGGTGGAGGAGCCCACCAGCCCCGACGACGTTCTCGCGCACGCCGCGATCCGCGACGCCGTCGCCCCCGTGAAGGTGGCCACCGGCGAACACGTGCAGAACCGCATCGTGTTCAAGCAGCTGCTCCAGGCGGGCGCCGTCGACGTCCTCCAGATCGACGCGGCCCGCGTCGGCGGCGTCAACGAGAACCTCGCCATCCTGCTGCTCGCCGCCCGCTTCGGCGTGCCGGTGTGCCCGCACGCGGGCGGCGTCGGCCTGTGCGAACTCGTCCAGCACCTGTCGATGTTCGACTACGTGGCCCTGTCCGGCACCACGCAGGACCGCGTCATCGAGTACGTCGACCACCTCCACGAGCACTTCACCGACCCGGTCGAGGTACGCGCCGGGCACTACGCCGCGCCCACCGCCCCCGGCTTCTCGGCGACGATGCGCGCCGAGTCCATCGCCCGCTTCACCTACCCCGACGGGGCGTTCTGGGCCGCCGACCGCGCCCGCCGGAAGGGAGCAGCCGCATGACGGACTTCGAGGGAATGCGCGCCCTGGTCACCGGGGGCGCCTCCGGCATCGGCCGGGCCACCGCCGACCTCCTCGCCGCGCGCGGCGCCCGCGTCGCCGTGCTCGACCGGGACCCCGGCGGCGTGCCCGAGCCGCTGCGCGCGTACACCGCCGACGTCACCGACGACACGGCGGTACGGGCCGCGGTCGCGGCGGCCGCCGCCGACCTCGGCGGCCTGGACGTCCTCGTCAACAACGCGGGCATCGGCGCGCAGGGCACCGTGGCCGACCACGACGACGCGCGGTGGCACGCCGTCCTCGACGTCAACGTCGTCGGCCTGGTCCGCGTGACCCGCGCCGCCCTGCCGCACCTGCGCCGCTCCGCGCACGCGGCGATCGTCAACACCTGCTCCATCGCCGCGACCGCGGGACTGCCGCAGCGCGCCCTGTACTCGGCGTCCAAGGGCGCCGTGCTCTCCCTCACGCTCGCCATGGCCGCCGACCACGTCCGCGAGGGCATCCGGGTGAACTGCGTCAACCCCGGCACCGTGGACACCCCGTGGGTCGCCCGGCTGCTCGACGCCGCCCCCGACCCGGCCGCCGAGCGCGCCGCCCTGGCCGCGCGCCAGCCCACCGGCCGCCTGGTGCGCGCCGAGGAAGTAGCGGCGGCCATCGCCTACCTGGCGAGCCCCCTGTCCGGCGCCACCACCGGCACGGCGCTCGCCGTCGACGGGGGGATGCAGGGCCTGCGGCTCAGGCCGGTGACCCCCCGGTGAACGGCATACGCACCCGGCGCCTGGGCCGCGGCCCGGTCGCTGTCGGCGAGCTGTCCCTCGGCGGCGCGGGCCTCGGCAACCTCTACGCCCCGGTCGCCGACGAGACCGCGGCCCGCGCCCTGGAGGCGGCCTGGGACGCGGGCCTGCGCTCCTTCGACACGGCCCCGCACTACGGCCTCGGCCTGTCCGAACGGCGGCTCGGCGCGGCCCTGCGCGGCCGCCCCCGGGACGCGTACACGCTCTCCACCAAGGTGGGGCGGCTCCTGGAGCCGGTCACCGGGCCCGTCCGCGGCGACGACCTGGCCGACGGCGGCTTCGCCGTGCCCGCCACGCACCGCCGCCGCTGGGACTTCAGCGCGGACGGGGTGCGCCGCTCCCTGGAGTCGAGCCTGACCCGGCTCGGCCTCGACCGCGTGGACGTCGTCTACCTCCACGACCCCGACGACCACGGCGAGCAGGCCTTCTGCGAGGGCTATCCGGCCCTGGAGCGGCTGCGCGCCGAAGGCGTCGTCGGCGCGATCGGCGCGGGCATGAACCAGGCCGGGATGCTCACGCGCTTCGTCCGCGACACGGACGTCGACGCCGTGCTGTGCGCGGGCCGCTACACCCTCCTCGACCACACGGCGCTGCCCGCGCTGCTGCCCGCCGCGCACGCGCGCGGCGTGTCCGTCGTCATCGGCGGCGTCTTCAACTCCGGCCTCCTGGCTGACCCCCGGGACGGGGCCCGCTTCGACTACGCGCAGGCGCCGCCCGCGCTGCTCGACCGCGCCCGGCGGCTGCGGCGGGTCGCCGCCCGGCACGGCGTCGGGCTGCGCGCCGCGGCGCTGGCCTTCCCGTTCGGGCACCCGGCCGTGACGAGCGTGCTCGTCGGCGTCCACGACCCGGACCAGGTCCGCGACGCCGTGGCGCAGTTCGCCGTGGACGTGCCCGCCGCCTTCTGGGCCCAGGCACGGGCCGAGGGCCTGCTGCCGCCGCACGTGCCCGTACCGGGGGAGGAGGTGCCGTGACGAGCCGGACCGAAGGGCCAACCACCGCTCCGCAGGCGGTCGTTGACGCCCATCACCACGTGTGGGACCTCGCCGTGCGCGACCAGGACTGGATCACCGGGCCCGCCCTTGCCCCGCTGCGGCGTGACTTCACGCTCGCCGACCTCGCGCCGCACGCCCGCGCGCACGGCGTCACCGCCACCGTCCTCGTGCAGACCGTCACCGTGCCCGAGGAGACCCCGGAGCTCCTGGCCCTCGCGGCGGACAGCGACCTGGTCGCCGGGGTGGTCGGCTGGACCGACCTCACCAGCCCCGGCGTCGCCGACACCCTCGCCGCGCTCCGCGAACTCCCCGGCGGACGCCACCTGGTGGGCATCCGCCACCAGGTGCAGAGCGAACCCGACCCCCAGTGGCTGCTGCGCGCGGACACGCTGCGCGGCCTCGCCGCCGTGGCGGACGCGGGGCTCGCGTACGACCTCGTGGTGCGCCCGGACCAGCTGCCGGGGTGTGCCGAGGCGGCCGCGCGCCTGCCCCACCTCACCTTCGTCCTCGACCACCTGGGCAAACCGCCCGTGGCCTCGGGCGCCCTCGAACCCTGGGCGTCGTGGCTGCGCGCCCTCGCGGCCGGGCCGAACACCGTGTGCAAGCTGTCCGGCCTGGTGACCGAGGCCGACTGGACGGCCTGGACCGTGGCCGACCTCAGGCCCTACGCGGACACCGCCCTGGAGGCCTTCGGGCCCGGGCGCCTGATGTTCGGCTCGGACTGGCCGGTGTGCGGGCTCGCCGCCTCGTACGGCCACGTCGTCGCCGCTGCCCGGGCGGTGACGGCGGACCTGAGCGCCGCCGAGCGCGCGCGGGTGTTCGCGGGCACGGCCCGGCGCGTGTACGGCCTGCCGGAGCCGGGCCGGGATCACACGGGAGGCCTCAACTCTCCGGGTCCTGCGGCTCCGCCGGGACCGCCGGGGTGACCCCGGCCGGGCCCTCGGGCGGCAGGGCTTCCTCCTCGGGGCAGTCCTCGGCCTTGGGGCGGTGACAGCCGCGCGGCGGCCCCGCCCAGACCCCCAGGTCGTCGAGTTCGTCGGGGCCCTCCAGGCCGTCGGGTGCGTCCGGCTCGGCGGACGCGCCGTCCGCGTCGCGGGAGGGAACGTCAGGACGGGGCATCGCTGTCTCCTCGGGTCCGGCGCCGTGGTTCGTAGATCTCCACGAGGTCCAGGTCACTCGCTCGTACGTACACGCCGCCGGTGCCGGGCAGCCGCGGCCCGAACGCGCCGTCGGCCTCCATGCGGTACTGGGATTCCAGGAAGAGGTCGCCGGGCTGGGGGTAGGCGGAGGCGCGCGAGCGCGTGCCGTACCAGCCTCCCGCCCAGCCGCCGCCCTTGAGCCGCACCCGGACGAAACACGCCCCCCGGTCCTGGAACAGGGCGTCCCACGCCGTGGGGGTGCGCTCGTGCAGGGCCGCGCGCCGCCGCCGCGTCCAGCGGGCCTCCCCCCAGGCGAGCAGGGCGGGCACGGCGACGGCGAGCAGCAGCAGACACAGGCCGAACGCGCGCGGACGGTCCGCCACACCGGCGAGGGCCGTCCTCCCGCCGCCCCGCAGCAGCCGGACGAGCTGCGGCCCGGCGGCCATCAGGTACACCGTGTCGAGCAGCACGCTCACGCCGAGGGCGCGCAGGATCCGGTTGCCGCTCTCCTGCTCGGCCTCCCGGATGCCGAGGAACCCCTCCCTCGCGAAGAGGTACGTGGTCCCGGGCAGCACGAGGAGCACCACGATCGCCAGCTGCTGGGCCGTGCCCGGGGTCATTCACGCGCCTTCCGCCGTGTCCGGCGGCCGCGCCTGCCGCCCCCGCCACCGGACGTGCCGCCCTGTCGGGCCTCCCAGGCCACACCTTGCGCGAGTTTCCGCAGCTCGTCCAGGTCGCCGAGGTGCGCGTGCAGCGTCACCCACTCGCCCTGCGCGCGGCCGACCCCCGTCAGCTCCTGCCGGGCTCTGCCGAGCAGTTCGGCCGCGGCCGCCTCGTCGTCGCGGGCCCGGGCGAGGCGGGCGAGCACCAGCAGGAGGAAGGCGGCGAGCATGCGCTGCGGCTCCCGAGTGCGCCGCTCCAGGAGGAGCAGCGCGCGTGAGAAGCAGGTCGCCGCGCGGTCGAGCCGGTCACGGCACAGGCTCTCAAGACCGTCGACGACGAGGGCGCACACCTGGGACAGCACGCCGGGGCCGAGGGCCGGTGCGCCCGGCAGACCGGCGAGCGAGCCGTCCGCCTCCTGAAGGAGCCGCACGGCCTCGCGCCGTGTCGCCCGTGCCCCGCCCATCGACTCGGTGAGCACCAGGACGTGGTCCAGTACGCCGACGGCGTCCGCCGCGCGCCCCCGGGCGAGGAGGGCCGCGCCGAGCAGCAGGCAGGCGCGTGCCGTCTGCGGGCGCAGGCCCGCCGCGGCGAAGACGGAGCGGCAGTCCTGGAGGAAGGCCAGCTCGCGCTCGCCCGTGGGCTGCCCGGACTCCAGGGCGAGCAGGGCGTTGCTCCCGGCCTTGACCAGCGTCTCGCGCGCGTCGGCCCGGCGGTAGTGCGTCCAGCTCTCCAGGTACGAGGCGAGCCCTCGCGCGAGGTCGCCGGACCTGCTGAGGGCCACGCCCAGGTTGAGGCGCACATGGCCGAGGAGGGCGTCGTCGGCCGCGGCGTGCTCGGTGGCGATCCGCAGGGCCCGCTCTCCGGTGCTGATCGCCTCGTCGTAGCGCTCCTCGTCCGCGTAGGCCAGACAGAGGCAGCCGAGCAGATAGCCCAGGGTGTCGGGGGCGGTGGTGCGCCGGAACTGGGGCAGCTCGACGAGCTGGAGGTGCGCGATCCGCGCGTACGCGGGCATCCGCTCGAGCTCCGCGAAGTCCCGGGCGGGCGGGGGCGGCTTCACGTGCCCACCAGCGCGAAGGGCGCCCACAAGTAGGGGTGCGCGAAGGGCTGTTCGGGCACGCCGTCGCACGTCAGGCGGCGCCGGACCCCGTCGGGAAGCCAGTCCAGGGCGAGCAGCGCGGACAGGGGCGCGGACCGCAGCCACAGCTGGGCCGCCCGCAGGGCCCGCGCGGGCGTGGGCGGCGGCGCCGTGCCGGGGCCCGGCTCGGCGTCGAGCCCGAGGAGCCGCCGGTAGCAGGCGAGCATCAACAGGACGGCCGCGCTGTCGCGGGCCTCCCACTGCGTGCAGACGACCCCGGCTCCGCCCGCGAGCATGATGCCCGTGGGCAGGCCGATCGCCTCGTCCGGCAGCCGGGCGTCGACCAGCCCCGTCTCGCAGGCGGACAGCGTCACGAGCCGGGCGCGCTCCAGCGGCCGGGGCCGGGCGTCCAGCAGATCGGCCAGGGTGACGCGGCCGCCGTCCAGGTCGAGCCCGGAGGCCAGCGGATCGCCGGGGTCGTAGGCGCCGTGGCAGGCCAGGTGCACATGGGTGGCGCGGGCCAGGCCGGTCAGCAGGTCCCGGGTCACGTGGTGGCCCTCGCCGACGGCGGCGAAGAGGCGGGTGAGCGCCGCCGCCTCCTGCGCGGCCAGGAGGCCGCTGTCCGCGCCGGAGTCGGACGCCGCGACGAGGACCGGGACGGACGGCGCGGCCCCGGCCCGCCGCCGGGCCGCGCGCAGCAGCCGCACCGACGGGGCGTAGGCCACCCAGTGCGTGGCGAGCAGCGGTTCGCCGGTCGCGGGCAGCGTCGCGGCGTGCAGCGGAAGGTGGGCCAGGGGCCCGCAGGCCACCACGGTCGCACCCGCCGAGGGGCCGAGGGCGGCGGCGAGCGGCGCGACCAGACGGCTGCCGAGCCGGGCCAGCAGGGGCCGCAGCCCACGCCCGTCGGCGCGCGCGGCCCGGGCGACCCCTTGGGCCAGCCCGGTGGCCTCCTCGGTGGTGAGCGGTGACCACGCGGCGTCGAGGCCGGGCCCGGCGTCGCTCCCGTGCCGGACGACCAGCGACACGCTCCCGGCCGGGGCGCAGGCGACGTAGCACAGCGGCTCCCCGGGGCGGGCCGCGGCGTGGACGTCGGCCCACGTCGTGTGCCGGAGGAAGGTCTCCATGCCCGGCAGTTCCTGGATCCGCGCGACGGCGGCCGCCAGCGCGGCCCGGGCCTCCCCGAGGAGCTCGCCGACCTCGTACTCGGCGGCCTCGACCCGCCGTCCGTCGCCCGCGGCGGAACGCGGCCTGCCCAGCTCGCGGTTGCGCGATTCGAGGGCTTGGACGGCCTCGGCGGCCCGTACGTACGCGGCGTGCGCCTCCGGGTCCGTCCCGGACACCTCCTTGAGCTGGGCCCGGTCCGGTGACAGCGCCAGATGGAAGGTGCGCGTGCGGCCCCGCTCCAGGCACAGCACCGCGTCCTGGAGCCGCCCCGCACGGGCGAGCGCGTACCCGGCCCGCTGGTGCAGATCGCCCGCCGACCGGAGGTGCCGCTCCCGCGACGCGCTCACCAGGCAGGACCGGAACAGCTCGTCGTCGGCCGCCACGGCCTGCCCGTACGCGGTGCTCGCCCGGGGCCAGTCGGCCCGCTCGGCGAGGGCGTTCCCGAGGCCCGTCGCCACCTCGCGCAGCACCTCGGGGCGGTCGTGCGCCCGGTCCACGGCCGCCTCCAGGGCCGCCAGTTCGAGGGCCCGCAGCTCGGTCTCCCGGGCCGGGTCGAGGGCCCGGCAGCGCCGGGCGGCGTCCGCCACCTGGCCGTGCGCGAGGGCGAGTTCCACCCGGGTCGGCAGACCCTCGTAGGCGTCGACGGCCTCCCGCACATGGCGCAGGCCCTGCCGGGCCGTGGTCACCGGATCGTCGGCCGCGCCCCGCTGCGCCTGCCGGAGCAGGGCGAAGCCGAGCTTGATCGTGGAGCGGGCCCACAGCTGTGGCGTGGTGTCCTGGGGGCGGTCCGCGAGGGCGGCCCGGTGCAGCCGCACCTCCTCGTCGTACTCGCCGAGGGCGTGGGCGATGAGGGCGAGCTTGTCGCGCGTGCTGGACGCCTCGGTGCGGTCCCCGACGCGTTCGTAGATCCGCAGCGCGCGCAGCGCGTGCTCGCGGGCCCGGAGGTGGTTGTCCCGTCGGTCCCCGCGGGTCCGCTTGCACAGCGAGACCGCGAGCCTGGCCTGGGTGTTGGCCCACTGCTCGGGGTCGGTCTCCTCCGACTCGACCTCGTTGAGCCGTTCGTAGAGGCGGATCACCTGCTCCTGGTTCACGGCCGGGTCGCCCTGCTGTCGTACGTTGTACGCCCCCGCGAGGAGGCTCTGGGCGTCGCACCACAGGTACTTGTCTGCGGTGGGGTCGAGCCGTTCGACGACCGGCCTCAGGAGGCCGATGGCCTCCTCGATCTCCTCGGGGCCCGACTGGGTGCCCCGCTCGATGAGCACGATCGCCAGTTCGGTGCGGGCCCGCGCCCACGTCTCCGCGGACGTCTCCGGCGTCACCGCCTCCAGGGCCGTGCGCAGATGGCGCATCGCGTACTCCTGGTTGGCGCGGAAGTCGCCGATGGCCCGTCGGCCATAAGCGCGCCCCACTTCGAGGTGGGCGACGGCCCGGGCCGTGGCGTCCTCGTCGGCGGTGAGGGCGCGGGCCGCGCGGAGCAGCAGACCGATGCCGCGTTCGACGTCGATCATGTCGCCGTCGCGGTGCATGGCGCACAGGGCCTGGCCCAGGCACATCCGGAGGGTGGCCCGCAGGCCGGGGTGGGCGTCGCCGTCGCCGAGCAGGTCAAGGCCCTGCTCGGCCAGGCGCACGAGCTCGTCGACGAGCGGCCCGTGGGTGACGGACCGGCCGAGGCCGGGCGGCCACCTCGCGGCGATCCGCTCGAGGATCTCAAGCACTCGCGCCGGTGGCGGCCCGTCCCCGGACTTGGCGAGGAACGAGCCCGACTCCTCGGCCGGGAGGTCGTCCGACACGTAGGAGCGCAGGAAGACGGACGCCGCCTCGAAGGGCAGGCAGACGCTGCCGAACTCCTCCGCCTCCTCGGCGCTGACCGGGCCGAGCCGGTCCAGGAGGGCGTCCACATAGGTCTTCCGGTTCGCCTCGTCGGCCCTGGCCGAGGAGTTGGGCGGACAGAAGAAGAACAGCTGCGGCACGGAACGGCTGCCGTACACGAGCAGCGGAACGCCGCGGCGGGTCCTTCTCGCGCAGGCCGGGCACGTGACCGCCGGGACCTCTCCGGCGATGACCTGCTCGACCAGATCCGGCCGCGCGTCGGCGTCGACGGCCATGTACGTCTCGTCGTCCGCCGACGCGCCGCAGTCCTCGCAGTTCCAGCGGAACCGCAGGACGGACGAATAGTCCATCGTTCCCCCCCAGAGCGCCCGCCCCACCCCCTGGCACGAGCCCGTCCCCTGGGGAGGAACGGTAGGGCCGGGCGCCGAGCGTGTCCAAGACATGCGACAGAACGGGCATGCCGGAGTACTATCCGCGCTCCCGGCCCCGGACCGTGTCGAGCCGGGTCGGCGGCAGGAACTCCCGTACGTACGTGCGCTGCCAGCACGCGCCCGTCGCGCGCAGCTCGCGCCAGGTGGTGTAGCGGTAGCGGTAGAGCCGCGCCCGCACGTACCGCGGCGGCCGGTCGGGGAAGGGGCAGCGACGCAGCAGCCGCAGGGTGTCGCGGTCGCCCTCCAGGAGCCGCTCCACCAGCGGCCCGAACCAGGAGCGCGCGTACGCGGGGGAGAGCCCGGCGAACCACATCAGCCAGTCGAGCCGCAGGTGGTAGGGGGCGAACTGGCGCGGCCAGCGGCGCGGGTCGCCCGGCTTGCCCTTGAACGCGTACTCCCGCCATGCGGAGTCGTGCCGGGGCACCTCGTCCGCCGTGCCCTCGACGACCACTTCCTGGCGCACCCGGCTGACGCTGCCGAACGCGCCGTAGGCGTTGACCAGGTGCAGCGGGTCGAAGGAGGTGTTCATGACCTGCCGCCGCGACAGCATGTTGCGCGCCGGGCGGTGGCTCAGGGCGAGCAGCGCGAGAGCGACGGCGATGACGAGGACCTCGTACCAGAGCGGGGGAGCGGCGAGGTGCGTGGGCGGGTCCGCCGCGTCGCCGAGGAAGAGGCGGAAGCCGACGGCGGACAGGGCGAGCGCGATCGTCAGCCAGTTCAGCCAGGAGAAGTTGCCGGAGAGCACCAGCCACAGCTGGGTGACGGCCATCAGACAGGCCGCGCCCGTCGCCACCGGCTGCGGGGTGAACAGGAGGAAGGGGACGACGAGTTGGGTGACGTGGTTGGCCGCGGCCTCCGCGCGGTGCAGCGGGCGCGGCAGCTGGTGGAAGAACCAGCTCAGCGGCCCCGGCATCGGCTGGGTCTCGTGGTGGAAGTACAGACAGGTGAGCCTGCGCCAGCAGGCGTCCCCGCGCATCTTGATCAGGCCCGCCCCGAACTCGACGCGGAACAGGACCCAGCGCAGCAGGAACAGGACGAGGACCGGCGGCCCGACGTCGTCCCCCGCCAGGAACACGGCGAGGAAGCCGACTTCGAGGAGCAGCGACTCCCAGCCGAAGGCGTACCAGGTCTGCCCCACGTTCACGACGGACTGGTACAGGACCCACGGCAGCAGCCAGAGCGCCATCGCGGCCCCGAGCGGCAGCCGTCCGTCCACGCCCGCGAGGAGCGCCGCGGAGACCGCGCAGCCCGCCCAGGCGCAGCCCGCGAAGAACCGGTCCGAGTAGTGCAGCTGGAACAGGCTCGGCGCGGCCCGGAACGGCACCCGCGCGACGTACCGGGGCACCGGCAGCATCCCGCGCTCGCCGATGAGGGCGCGGAACTGCAGCGCCGCGCCGAGGAAGGCGACGAGGTAGACCGCGGCGAGCGCCCGCTGGAAGACCAGACGGCTCAGCCAGTACTCGTCCGCCGTGAACCACTCCACCCCACCATTGTGACGCTGAGTGAGCCACCGGTCCCGTCGGCCCCCGCGGCCTAGGGCGTCACGAGCCCCGCCTCGTACGCGATGATCACCAGCTGCACCCGGTCGCGCGCGCCCAGCTTGGCGAGCAGCCGGGTCACGTACGTCTTCGCCGTGGCCACGCTGATGCACAGGCGCTCGGCTATCTCGGTGTTGGACAGGCCGCCGCCGACGAGCGTGAGCACCTCGCGCTCCCGCTCGGTGATGCCGGTGACCTCCCGGGCCGGGGTGGCCGCGGCCCGCGGGCGGACCGCGAACTCCTTGATGAGGCGGCCGGTGACGCTCGGCGCGATCAGGCCGTCCCCGGCCGCGACGACCCGCACCGCGCCCAGGATGTCGTCGAGCGCCATGTCCTTGACCAGGAACCCCGACGCCCCGGCGCGCAGCGCCCCGTACACGTACTCGTCGTCGTCGAACGTCGTCAGGACGACGACCCTGGTGGCGCCCGGGGCCGCGGTGATCCGGCCGGTGGCCTCGATGCCGTCCACGCCGGGCATGCGGATGTCCATCACCACGACGTCGGGCGCGAGGTCCGCGGCGAGCCGGACGGCCTCGGCGCCGTCCCCGGCCTCGCCCACGACATCAAGCCCTTCGGCCTCGGCGATGACCATGCTGAGGGCCGTGCGCACCAGGGGCTGGTCGTCGACGAGCAGGACGCGGACCGTCATCGCGCACCCGCCGGGACCGGAAGGCGCGCCGCGACCCGGAAGCCGCCGCCGGGGCAGGGCCGCGCGGAGAAGTCGCCGTGCAGCAGGCTCACCCGCTCCCGCATGCCGAGCAGCCCGTAGCCGGAGCCCTGGCCGTCCGCGCCGCCGGTGCCCTTGCCCTCGTCCACCACTTCGATCCGCAGCTCCTTGCTGTGCCGCTCCACGGTCACCCGGCAGGACGCGGTGCCCGCGTGCCGCACCACGTTGGTGACCGCCTCCTGGATGATCCGGTACGCCGACACGTCGACCTCCGGCGGCAGCGGCCGGGGCGGCCCCAGCCAGCGCACGTCGACGCGGACCCCGGCGGCCGTCGTCCGGGCGGCGAGCCGGTTGACGTCCGCGAGGCCCGGGCTCGGGTCGAGCGGCGCCGCGTCGGCGGCCCCGCCCGGCTCGGCCCGCCGCAGCGCGCCGAGCATCCGGCGCAGGCCCGACAGCGTGTCGCGGCTCGCGGTCTCCACCGCGCCGAGGGCGTCGCGGGCGAGCTCGGGCCTGGTGTCGATGACGCGCCGGGCGGCACCGGCCTGGAGGGCGACGATGCCGATGGTGTGCGCGACCATGTCGTGCAGTTCGCGCGCGATCCGCAGCCGTTCGGCGGTGACCGCCTGCGCGGCCGCCTGGGCGCGCACCTGCTCGGCGTGCGCGCGGGACTCGTGCGTGGCCCGGCCGAGCAGCCAGGCGATGACGGCGGTGAGCGCGACGGTCAGCTCGGCGGAGGTACCGACGACCCAGCCGCTCAGGAGCCGTACGCCGAGATAGGCGGCGAGCGTGCCGAGCGCCATGGCCAGGGCCACGAGCCCGGTCCCGCGCGGCCGGAACGCGGCGACGAAGTACAGGGCGACGTCGACCGCGAGGAACTGAAGGAGCGGGATCTCGCCCACGCTCAGCGGCATCGCCCCCAGGGCGGAACCGGCGAGCAGCAGCGTCAGGCCCCGCAGCGGTCGGCGTTCGACGCGGGCGCAGCCCCACAGGGTGACGGCGGTGGCGAGCGCGAGGGTCACCAGGCCGTCCCACCGGAAGAGCAGCACGCCCGGCCAGACGGACGGCTGTGACTCGCCGGGAAGGCGGAACCGGAAGAGGAAGGTGAGCGCCGAGCCCGCACACCAGGCGAGCGCCATCCAGGTGGCCGGGGAACGGCGCTTGAGCAGGGGCGGAGCCGATGTCGCGGACATGCCCGGCATCGTAACCAGATGATCGACAACGGGCATCGGACCAGAGGTGTACACCCACGGTCGACACCCGGGCCCCGCCAAGTGTCAGCCCCGGTCCGATGCCGGACGGGCCCCGTCGGCGGCACCGTTGTCCCCATGATCGAAGTCATGGAGCTGACGAAGCGGTACGGCCCCACCACGGCCGTCGACGACCTGACCTTCAGCGTGCGCCCCGGCCGCGTCACCGGGTTCCTCGGGCCGAACGGGGCGGGCAAGTCCACCACCCTGCGGATGATCCTCGGCCTGAACGACCCGACGTCGGGCTCCGTCACCGTCGGCGGCCGCGCCTTCCGCGACCGCCCGCGGGGCCTGCGGCACGTGGGCGCGCTGCTCGACGCGGGGGACGTGCACGGCGGCCGTACCGCCGCCGCGCACCTGGCGGTCCTCGCCCGCTCCAACCGCATTCCGCGCCGCCGCGTGGACGAGGTCCTCTCCGACGTCGGCCTCGCCGGGGCGGCCCGGCGCCGCATCGGCGGCTTCTCGCTCGGCATGAAGCAGCGCGTGGGCATCGCCGCCGCGCTGCTCGGCGACCCGCCGGTGCTGCTGTTCGACGAGCCGCTCAACGGCCTCGACCCGGAGGGCGTGCTGTGGGTGCGCGGCCTGTTCCGGCGCCTGGCCGACGAGGGGCGCACCGTCTTCGTCTCCAGCCATCTGATGTCCGAGATGGAGCACACCGCCGACGACCTCGTCGTCATCGGCCGCGGGCGGCTCATCGCGGCCGAGAGCCTGGAGCGGTTCGCGGCCCGCGGCACCGGGGCGGGCGTGCGGGTGCGCACGCCCCGCGCGGCCGACCTCGCGGCGGTGCTGGCCGCCGAGGGCGCGGCGGTGCGGCGGGACGGTCCGCGCCTGACCGTCACCGGCCTGGACGCGGGCCGGGTCGGCGACCTGGCCTGCCGCCACGGCCTGCCGCTGCACGAACTGGTGGCCCGCCAGGCCTCCTTGGAGGACGCCTTCATGGAACTCACCGCGGCCAGCGCGGAATTCCGCACCGCCGACACCTCACCCGGCCCCGTCGACGCCTCGCCCGGCCCCGGCCACCCCCTGCCCGACCCCGACCCCGACACCGCCTCCGGCAAAGCCTCCGCCCCCACCCGCGAAGCCGCGGCCCGCACCGGCGCCCCGGCTCGCACTGGCGACGCCTTGAGCAGCTCCGGCGCCCCGGTGCCCGGCGCTGGCGCCCTCACCGGCACCGGTGACACCTCGGCCCGCACCGGCGAAGCCCCGCCTGGCACCGGCGAAGCCCCACCCCGTACCGGCGCCCCCCTCGCCCCCACCGGAGAGACCCGATGACCGCGCACCTGACCCTGTCCCGTGACGCCGCCGCCGAGGCGCCCGCCGAGCCCCGTGCCCGCTTCCGTGACCTGCTCGCCGCCGAGTGGCTCAAGCTGTGGTCACTGCGCTCCACCCCGTGGACGTACGCGGTCGTCTTCCTCGCCGTCGTGGGCTTCAACGCCGGTACGGCCTACGACACCTACCGCTACTGGACGGCTCGCGACGCGCGGAGCCGGGCCGACTTCGTCCAGGACGGCATCGCGCTCCAGGAGGCCTTCACCGGCAACGCCGCCACGATCCTCGTGCTCGCGGCCGGAGCCGTCGGCGCCATCACCGTGACCGGTGAGTACGGCACCGGGCTCATCCGCACGACGTTCGCGGCCGTCCCTGCGCGCCGGTCCGTGATGGCGGCCAAGGCGGCCGTCCTCGCCGCGGTCATGACCGTGCTCGGCGCGCTGATCGCGGTGACGTCCTTCGCCACCACCCAGGCGATCCTCTCCGGCCACGGCCTCGGCGTCCCCTTCGGCCACCCCGGCGCCCTGCGCGTCATCACGGCCTCGGCGCTGCTGCTGCCCGTGGGGGCGCTCACGGGCATGGCGATCGGCACGCTGGTGCGGCACATGGGCACGACGATCGTCCTGAGCGTCGTCACGCTCCTCATCCTGCCCGTGGTCTTCACCTCCGACCGGTACTGGTCCGCGCTGGTGTCGCACATGATGCCGCTGGAGGCCTGGCAGCGCCTGACGCAGCCGCGCACCTTCGAGACCCCGTTCCCGTGGTCGACGGGCGGCGCGTGGACGGTGTACGCGGCCTGGACCGCGGCGGCGGTGCTGATCACGGTGGCGGGGGTGCACCGCAGGGACCAGTGACCGGGGCCGGTGCCCTTGAGCGGTGAGCGGGAGCGGCAGCAGGGGGGGGCGGGGCCCGCGGGGCGCCCGCCCCAGCCCGCGCTCCCAGCCCGCGCTCCCCGCCCGGCTCGGGCCCCGCTCAGCCTGGATGCCTGGCCCGCCCCGGGCTCCGCGCCGTCCGGGCACGTGCCGGGCGAGCGGTGGGCCCCGGCCCCGCCGCTCGCCCGCCCTGTCGTGCGGGCCCTGCCCGGAACGCGCGCAGGGGGCCTGTCCGGGGTCCCGCCCCGCGCTGCTGCCCCGCCCCGCCCCCGGGGCCCGCTCCGCTTGCGGGTCGTCCGGGCCCCGTCCAGACAATAGGGGGCAATCTGCCCGGCGACAGGCGGGAGACACCCGTGGGCGCGACGCTCCGCACGTACGCGACGACCTTCGCGACAGCCGTGGTCCTGGCGGCCTCAGGCTGCTCCGGCGGCGACGGCGAGACCACCACCAAGGACACCGCCGAGAGCGGGCGCGAGCTGTTCCTCCAGCCCGTCGCCGCCCAGGGGCCCGACCCCTTCACCGCGTCCACCGCGAGGGCCGCCGCGAGCCCCCCGCCCGTCACCCGTTCGCCGCAGCCCTCGCCCACCGGCTCCGCCTCGCCCACCGACCAGGGCCTGCGCTCCCTCGCGGGCGGCACCCCCGGTCTGTACGGCGGCACGCACCGGCTCGGCAGCTGCGACGTCGGCAGGCAGATCGACTTCCTCACCGCGGACCGGGCCAAGGCCGCCGCCTTCGCCGAGGCGTCGGGCATCGCGCGGACCGGCATCCCCGCGTATCTGCGCGGCCTCACGCCGGTCGTGCTGCGCGCCGACACCCGGATCACCAACCACGGCTACCGCGACGGGCACGCCAACAGCTTCCAGGCCGTGCTCCAGGCGGGCACCGCCGTCCTCGTCGACGACCGGGGCCTGCCCCGGGTGCGCTGCGCCTGCGGCAACCCGCTGAAGCCGCCCGTCGCCTTCCGCCAGGCCCCGCGCCACAGCGGCGAGCCCTGGAGCGGCTACCGGCCCACCCAGGTGATCATCGTGACCCCGGCGCCCCGCCCGATCACCCACATCACGATCATCAACATCGTCAACAACACCTGGATCGAGCGGCGGACCGGCGACGAGGACGGCGGCGACGACCGCCCCGTACCGCCCCCGGACCCGACCCCCACCGGCCCCACGGACCCGACCTCTCCCGACGGGACGACACCGGAGGAGACCTCGCCCGACGCGACCACGCCCGACGAGAGCAGCGAGGAGCCCGACCCCACCGGCTCGGACGGCAGCGTGGAACCCGACGGCACCGACGAAGGCACCACCCCCGGGGAGGACACCACGTCCACGGACTGCCCCACGCCCGGCACCCGCACCCCCGAGGACGCCGTCCCGTCCCCGCTCCCGCCCGGCTGCCCCTCGCCCACCGACCCCCTCCTGGAGCCGGACACCCCCTCGCCGCCCGACGACACCGACGTGGTGCCGCCCGGCCAGGACACCGGCCCCGACGCCTTCGCCGGATGACCCGCGACGACCGCCACCAGCAGGGACGACGCCGTGCACATGCGGCCGTCCCCGCGGGCGCCTAGCGTTGGCCCATGGACGCGGGCACGGGAGGTGTCGAGGCGGCCATGCGGCGCTGCTGCGACGGCTCCGCATCCGCCGCCACCCGCTGTTTCCTCGCCAGGTACGGGCCCGGACTCGGCATGGGCAGCTTCGACTGGGACCTGGACAGCAGGCTCCTGTTCCTGGACGAGGAGGCCCTCGCCCTGTTCGACCTGCGCCCCGAGGAATTCGACAACCGGCCCGAGAGCCTCGGCGGGCGGGTCCCGCCCGTCGAGGCCCACCGCCTCGACAGCCAGGTCTCCCAGGCCATGAAGGACGGCAGCCTCAACTACGGCGCGTACTTCCGCGTCCGCCGCCGCGACGGCACCCTCAGCTGGACCCACACCCAGGGCCACATCCTGCGCGACGCCACCGGCCGCCCGCTGCGCATCGTCGGCATCGTGCGCGACGCCACCCGCGAGCTCAGCGAGCGGACGGCCCACCGCGAACGCGTCGAGGCCGAGGCGGACCGGCGCCGCCGTACGAGCATCGTGCGGAACACCACGGCGGCCCTCGCCCACGCCCGGACCGTCGCCGACGTCATCGACGTCCTCAAGGACCGGCACGGCCTGGCCAACCTCGGCGCGTCGAACATCGTCATGGGCCTCGTCGAGTCCGGGCGGATCCGCCTCGTCGCCGAGGGCCCGTCCGGCAGTTACGTGCCCGGCACGCGCGTCACCCGGGTCGACGAGCCGTACCCGATGAGCGAGACCGTGCGCACGCTCTCCCCGCGCTTCATCGAGTCGCCCGCCGACTTCGCGTCCTCGTACCCGATCCTGTGGCCGCACATCGAGCACCTGGGCATCACGGCCGCCGCCTATCTGCCGCTGATCGCGCAGGCCCGGCCCATCGGCGCGCTCGGCCTGCTCTACCAGGACAGGACCGGCTTCACCGACGAGGAGCGCAACGTCATCGTGGCGCTCGGCAGCAGCATCGCGCAGAGCCTGCAACGAGCCATGTTCTACGAACAGGAGAAGGACCTCGCGCAGGGCCTCCAGCAGGCCATGCTGCCGCGCACCATCCCCGGCGTGCCCGGCGCCGACATCGCCGTGCGCTATCGCAGCGCGGCGCTCGGCCGCGACGTCGGCGGCGACTGGTACGACGTCATCCCGCTGCCCGGCGGCCGCGTCGGCGCCGTCATCGGAGACGTCCAGGGCCACGACACGCACGCCGCCGCCGTCATGGGCCAACTGCGCATCGTGCTGCGCGCGTACGCCGCCGAGGGCCACACCCCGGCCACCGTCGTGGCCCGCGCCTCCGGCTTCCTGCACGAGCTGGACACCGACCGCTTCGCCACCTGTCTGTACGTCGAGGCCGACCTGTCCACCGGCGTGGTCCAGCTGGTGCGCGCCGGGCACATCGACCCGCTGCTCCAGCTCACCGACGGCACCTGCCGCCGGGTGCCCGTCGACGGCGGCCTGCCGCTCGGCCTCTCCGCCGAGTTCGGGCGGCTCGACTACCCCGTCACGACCCTCGAACTCGACCCGGGCCAGACCCTGTTGCTCTACACCGACGGCCTCGTCGAGGAGCCCGGCGCCGACCTCGACGACGGCACCCGGGCCCTGGCCGAGCTCGTCAGCACCGGCCCGCGCGACCTGGAGCGCCTAGCCGACCTGCTGTGCGGCAGCGTCGACGACGGCCGGGGCGACGACGACACGGCCCTGCTCCTGCTGCGCCGCGTCGCGGTGGACGCGCCGCGCTCCGGCGGACGGCTCCAGCAGCACGTCGCGCCCGGCGACCCCGAAGGCCTCGCCGAGGCCCGGCACATGATCCGCGCGGCCGTCCGCGCCTGGGGCGCGCGGGGCCGGGCCGACGAGATCGAACTCGCCGCCGACGAGCTGATCACCAACGCTCTGATGCACACCGACGGGCCCGCCGTCGTCACCCTGCGCGTCGTCAGCGGCGCCGACCGGCGCCTGCGCGTCGACGTCGAGGACTCCTCCAGCGCCCTGCCGCGCCTGCGCGAGGCCTCCGACGACGGCGTCTCCGGGCGCGGCCTGCTGCTCGTGGACCGGCTCGCGGACGTGTGGGGCGTGGACTCGCGGGGGAGCGGCAAGTGCGTGTGGTGCGAGTTCGTCGTCCCGGCGCGAGGCGCGGCCTGACCGCCCATCGAGACACGCCGCGGATGCGCAACCCCGACAAGCCGCACCGCGCCGGGACGGTGCGCCCTCGCCGGGGGAGAGCGGGACCGGCCCGCGGATGCGGCGCGCGCCCCCCGGCGTGAGGATGCCGGGAGGGGCCCGCGGCGTGACGAGAGGTGAGCGATGCCGGAACTGCCGGAGGTCGAGGCGCTGCGGGAGTTCCTCGGCGGCGAGCTGACCGGCCACGAGATCGTCCGCGTGCTGCCCGTCGCGGTGAGCGTCCTGAAGACGTACGACCCCCCGGTGACGGCGCTCGAGGGCCGGACCGTCACCGGGGTGGCCCGCCACGGCAAGTTCCTGGCCGTCGACGCGGACGGGCTGTGGCTCGTCACGCACCTGGCGCGGGCGGGCTGGCTGCGCTGGCAGGACCCGCTGCCGAGCGGCGCGCCCCGGCCGGGCAGGGGCCCGCTCGCGCTGCGCGTGGCCCTGGAGACCGGCGCGGGCTTCGACCTCACGGAAGCGGGGACGCAGAAGCGCCTCGCGGTGTACGTGACGGACGCGCCCACCGCCCTCCCCGGCATCGCCCGCCTGGGCCCCGACCCGCTGGCCGCCGACTTCACCGAGGACCGCCTCGCGCACCTCCTGGCCTCCGAGCGGCGGCAGCTCAAGGGCGCGCTGCGCGACCAGAGCCTGATCGCGGGCATCGGCAACGCCTACAGCGACGAGATCCTGCACGCGGCCCGCATGTCCCCCTTCAAACACGCGGACCGGCTCACCGCCGAGGAGACGAGCCGCCTGTACGCCGCCCTGCGCGCCACCCTCACCGAGGCCGTGGCGCGCGCCCACGGTCTGGCCGCCGCCCGGCTGAAGGCGGAGAAGAAGTCGGGCCTTCGCGTGCACGGCCGGACCGGCGAGCCGTGCCCGGTCTGCGGCGACACCATCCGCGAGGTGTCCTTCGCGGACTCGTCCCTCCAGTACTGCCCGACGTGCCAGACGGGCGGCAAGCCCCTGGCCGACCGCCGCACCTCGCGGTTCCTGAAGTAGCCCGCGCGCGGCGGCCCGCGCCCGGCGCGGCGCAGGGGGCGGAGAGGCAACCCCGGTCCCCTGTGCCGGGGTTGCCCCACGTCAGTGGGGGCGCAGGGTGAGCAGCCTGGCGCCGTCCGCGGCCCGTACCTCGAAGTGCTCGATGCGGTCGGGGCCGAGCCCCGCACCGCCGTGGGTCGTCAGGGCCCGCCCCGGGCCCCGCCACGTCGTCACGGTCTCCTCGGCGCCGTCGCGCCCGACGGCGACGAGCGCGCAGACGCGCCGCTCCGCCGTGTCCCGCACCCGCAGGTCGACCGCGGTGCCCCCGGCGGCGGCGCGCGCGGTGAGCACGGCGGTCAGCTCGCCGCGCGCGTCGGTGGCCGCGGCGCGCAGCGGAGCGGGGCCGTCCGCGGTGAGCACGGCCGCCGCGGGCACGGCGACGGCGAGCGCGAGACCGGCCGCGAGGGCCCCGAGCCACCGCCTGCGCCGGACCCGGCGGCAGCGTGCGGCCTCACCGACGAGGCGGTCGAGCAGCAGCGGGCCGGGCACGGGCGGCAGCACGCGGCCGTGGGCGCGCAGCAGCCGGGCGGGCAGGGCGATGTCGTCGACGCCTGCCCGGCAGCGCGGGCAGTCCTCGAGGTGGTCCTCGAAGCGGAAGGCGTCCGCGGGGTCGAGGACGCCGAGCGCGTAGGCTCCGGCGTCGCGGTGCCGCTCCAGGGACCTCATGGCGTTCCTTGTCGGTGGGGGTGCTCCGTGCTGCCCTTGGGTACGGAATCGGCCACCGCATCGCTCAACGCACCCGCCGGTCCCCGCGGCGGGCGGTCAGAACAGCTGGATCGCCAGGTGGCCGAGCGGCAGGCCCAGCTGCCACGCCGGGGTCCACACCTTCGGCACGTCGTCCTCGCCGGGCCCGGGGCCGCCGCCGGGTACCGCGTCCAGGTCCGGCGCGAGGAGTTCGGTCTCCTCCAGCCAGCGCCACGCGGCCTCGGCGAGCACGAGGTCGGGCGCGGGCCCGCGCGCGGCCATCGCGTCGGCGGTGACCCCGTCCATGCGCTCGCGCACCCACTCCTGCCACGCCGTGTCGTGGGCCGTCAGGGACAGCCAGGTCTCCAGCTGCGAGACCACGCGGATGCCGGACAGCTCGCCGCGCGTGTCCGACAGGAAGATGGTGAGCGCGAGCGCGTCGCGCCCCGCCCGGTACTCGAACGACGTGGGCGGCATCAGGTCGCCCGTGCGCAGCAGTTCGTCCGCGATGTACTCGGCGTACAGCCACGCCATCGGCACCGTCAGCTCGTCTCCGCTGGGGCCTCCGGTGCCGCCCGTGCTCTCGTGCAGCATCACGCTCCGCCTTCCTAGCTTTCGAGGCTCCGTGTGTGCGTCACCGGCTGCTGGCCCCCCAACCCGGAACACGGATGAGCCAAGACGATTACCCAACGGGGGTGCTGAGCAAGGCGCTTTACTGAGCCTTGACCATGCGTGCGGTTTCGTCGCAGGTAGGCAGCTCTGTGTTTTTCCCCTCAGATCACTCTGTGGTGAGGTCCGTTTCAGTGATATGAGCGGCATCGGTCCTTGACCGAAGCCTTCCTCCCATCCTGTGTCTGTTTATCTGATTTTCCCTCATATGTTCCTCTCTCAGGGAAGACAGGCCGATGACACAGCGCACCCGGGCCGCCGCCCCGTACTCGCTCTCCTCCCGCCGGGCCCTGGCCCTCCTCACGGCCGCGGTGGCCGCCGTCACCACGGCCTGCGGCGCCTCCGCGGCGCCGGACCACGACGGGCGGCGGGCCTCCCGTCGCCCGCCCGTGCCCGCCCTGTCCGCGGCGGGCGGCAGCACGGGCGGGGCCCGGCCCTTCACGCTCGTCGCCTCCGGCGACGTCCTGCCGCACTCCTCGATCATCCGCAGGGCCCGGGCGGACGCGGGCGGCGATGGCTACGACTTCGCGCCGATGCTCGCGGGCGCCCGGCCCGTCGTCTCCCGCGCTGACCTGGCGATCTGTCACATGGAGACGGTGTACGGCGCGCACGGCGACTACACCGGCTACCCCACCTTCAAGTCCCCGCCCCAGGTGGCCACCGGCCTCAAGGCGACCGGCTACGACGCCTGCTCCACCGCCTCCAACCACACCCTGGACGCCGGGACCCCCGGCATCCACCGCACCCTCGCGGCGCTCGACAAGGCCGGGATCAAACACGCCGGGTCGGGCCGCACCGCCGCCGAGGGCCGCTCGCCCGCCTGGCTGCGCGCGGGCGGCGCGAAGGTCGCCCAGCTGTCCTACACGTACGGCACGAACGACATCCCGCTGCCCAAGGGCAGGCCCTGGTCCGTGAACCTCATCGACCGCGCCCGCATCCTCGCCGACGCGCGCGCCGCCCGGACCGCGGGCGCCGACGTGGTCGTCGTCTCGCTGCACTGGGGCACCGAGTGGCAGGACGCGCCCGACCGCCAGCAACTGCGCCTGAGCCGCGCACTCACAGCGGCGCGCACGGCGGGCCGCCCCGACATCGACCTGATCCTCGGCACCCACGCCCACGTCCCGCAGGCGTACCAGAAGGTCAACGGCACTTGGGTGATCTACGGCATGGGTGACCAGATCGCGGGCGACATGATCAACTATGAGGGCGCCCACGACCCGCGCGGCAACCAGGGCACCATCGGCCGCTTCACCTTCGCCCCGCCCGCCGCGCCCGGCGGCCGCTGGGAGGTGACGAAGGCCGAGTTCGTCCCGCACTGGTTCGACACGGAAGCCGGACGCGTCGTCAACCTCAACGCCGCCCTGGACCGGGGCGCCGACGTACGGGACGTGCGCGACCGCATCCGCCGCGTCGTGCTCAGCCGGGGCGCCGCCGCGGACGGCCTGGTGATGGGGAAGTGAGGGCCGCCCCCTGAGGCCGCAGGGGCGCGGGCCTCGACCACGCGTCCCGCGATTCCGGCCTCGGGGTGGCTTTTCCCCGTCAATCACGGGTAAAGCCACCACCTCGGCGCCCGGTGGTGGCTATCCAGGAAGGGTGGGGGGACGTCCGGCGCCGCGCCGGGGCCACACCTGACGGGAGGCCTGCCGGGTGAGCATGTCGATCAACGTGGCGTTCCTGCTGGCCGTCGTCATCGTGCTGCGCCTGCGCGGCCACGCGCTGACCGGCGGCCGGTCGGGGGACCTGCTGATGGCGGGCGTGGTGCTCCTGTTCGTCGTGCTCCTCGTCCCGACCGACCTCGGACAGTGGGTGATGGACTTCGTGAGCACCGTCGTCGGGGGGCTCGCGGGTGCCGTAGCGGACCTGCTCACCCCCTGACAGCGCTCACGCGGCCGGACCGGACCCCCGCGGCTCGCCCCGCTCGCTCTTCGCGAGCTCCGACTTGCGGTACGAGTACCCGAAGTACACCCCCAGGCCCACCACGAACCACACCGCGAAGCGGACCCAGGTCTGCCACTCCAGGAACGTGATGAGCCAGATCGAGAAGACCACGCCGATCGCGGGCACCACCGGCATCCCCGGGCAGCGGAACGTGCGCGGCAGGTCGGGCTGCTTGTAGCGCAGCACGATCACCGCGACGCACACCACGACGAAGGCCAGCAGGATGCCGATGTTGGTCAGCTCCGCCGCCTCGCCGATCGGCAGGAAACCGGCGATCACGGCCGAGGCGAACCCGACGATCCACGTCACGCGCGTGGGCACGTGCCGCGTCGGGTGCGTCTTGGCGAACCACTTCGGCAGCAGCCCGTCGCGGCTCATCGAGAACCACACGCGCGTGCAGCCCAGCATGAAGGTGAACATCACCGTGAGGATGCCGATGATCGCGCCCACCGCGATCACGTCCGCGAGTCCGCTCAGGCCCACCGCCTTGAACGCCGAGGAGAAGCCGCTCTCGGGGTCGATGTCCTTGTAGTCCTGCATGCCCGTGAGGACCAGGCAGGCCAGGACGTACAGGACCATCGAGATGGCGAGGGAGTACAGGATGGCCTTCGGCATGTGGCGCTGCGCGTCCTTGGACTCCTCGGCGGCCGTGCTCATCGCGTCGTACCCGAAGACCGCGAAGAACACCGTGGCCGCGCCCGTGAACGCGCCGCTGACGCCGAACGGGAAGAACGGCGAGTAGTTGCCGGTCTCGACGTGGAAGAAGCCGACGCCGATGACGAGCAGGACCACCAGCACCTTCAGGACCACGACGATCATCTCGAAGCGCGCCGCGTTCTTGATCCCGAGGGTGAGCATGTACGCGATGAACAGACACAGGACCGCGGCGAACAGGTCGACCTTGTGGCCGTCGCCGGTGCCGGGCGCGCCCAGCATCCAGGTGGGCAGGTCCGCGCCCATCTCGCCCAGCAGGAAGTTGAAGTACCCGGAGATGCCGATCGCGACCACCGCCACGATCGCCGTGTACTCCAGGAGCAGGTCCCAGCCGATGAACCAGCCGGTGATCTCGCCGAGCACCGCGTAGCCGTAGGTGTAGGCCGAGCCCGCCTTGGGGATCAGGCCCGCGAACTCCGCGTAGGAGAACGCCGCGGCGGCGCTGGCGACGCCCGCGATGAGGAACGAGATGAGGACCGCGGGCCCGGCCTTCTCGTTCGCGACGGTACCGGCGAGCGTGAAGATCCCGGCGCCGATGATGCCGCCCACGCCGATCGCCGTGAGCTGCCACAGGCCGAGGGAACGGGTGAGCTGGGTGCCCCCGCCACCCGCCTCGGTGGCTTCGGTGTCCTCGATGTGCTCGATGGGCTTGCGCCGCAGGACGCCCTGCCCCATCCGTAGTCCGGCCATGAGCCTCACCTCTTCGCTGGCGGCGGTCGGCTGCTGGCGGATCATCCTGGCTCAGGCGCACCCGGCGCGGAAGACACCACGCGCCACGTGTCGGCGCGCCCCCTGCGCACGGGCGAGGTTCCCCCGGTCGGCCCTACGGCACCACGGTGACCGGCCAGCGCCCCGCCTTCACCAGGCGCACCGCGACCGAACCGACGATGCGGTGGCCCGCCTGCTCGGACGCGCCGACCACGACGGCGTCGGCCTTGAGCTCGTCGGCGGCCGTGACCAGGCCGTTGTACGGGTCGCCGCGGAAGGTGTGGAACTCCCAGCGCACGTCGAATATGCCCTTCACGCGCTCCGTGGCGTCCCGGATCTCGGCGATCAGGCCCTCGGCGATCTCGTCGGTGGTCTCCGCGACCGGGGCCCCGAGGGCCGCGCCCGCCGCAAGGACCGGCTGGACGTACACCACGGCGAGCAACGCCCGCTGCCGCCGGGCCAGGCCACCGGCATATGCCGCGGCGCGGAGCGAGGAATCCGAGCCGTCGACCCCGACGACGATCACCTTGGGGCCGTCGGTGCCCCGCTCGAACTGCTGGGACGGCTGCTGCGTGGGCTCTTCGGTCACGCTTCCGAGGCTATCGGAGGACCTGGTTCCGGGGAGCGGCGGCCTCTTAGGGCTCCGGCGGCCCCACCGTCCCCGGCCGTTCGACGGGCGGCGCGCCCCGCCCTTTCCTACAGTCGTGACCATGAGTGCCACCGTCCAGGAGCCGGGCCCCGCGGGCGGCACGCGCCCCGGTGGCTTCCGTGTCAGCGGCCTCAACCGCGTGCCCGAGGTGTTCGCGGCCTTCTTCGGCACCCTCGGCCTGTGCTGCGCGGTGCTCGCCGTGATCGCGCCGCTGCGGCGCCTGCTGCGGCCCGTGATCCGCTTCCTCGACCAGCTCACCGTGCCGGTCAGCCCGAACCTCGCCTACGCCGTCTTCCTCTTCCTGCTCGCCGCGGCCACCGCGGCCCGCAAGAAGGTCGCGTGGTGGCTCGTGGTGGTCTACCTGGGCCTCCTCGTCGCCTTCGACGTCCTCGGCTTCGCCCTCGGCTACTGGAGCGAGTCGCTGCCGTCCTTCGTCGTCTGCGGCGTGGCCCTCGTCGTGCTCATCCTGGCGCGCGCCGAGTTCTCCGCCGACTCGCGCCGCGGCGCCCTGTGGCGGGCCATCGCCGTGCTCGCCGCCGGGCTCGGCCTCGCGGTGCTCGTCGGCTGGGGCCTCGTCGAGCTCTTCCCGGGCACGCTGCCGCGCGGCGAGCGGCTGCTGTGGGCGGCCAACCGGGTCTGCGGCGGCCTCCTCCAGGGCCACGACTACTTCGACGGCTCACCGCCGCGCCCGCTGTACTTCCTCCTCGGCCTCTTCGGCGCCCTCGCACTGCTCAACGCCGCCGCCACCCTGTTCCGCTCCCAGCGCATGGAAGCCGCCCTGCACGGCGACGAGGAGCCCCGCATCCGCGCCCTCCTCGGCGTCTACGGAGACCAGGACTCGCTCGGCTACTTCGCCACCCGGCGCGACAAGGCCGTCGTCTTCTCGCCCAGCGGCAAGGCCGCCGTGACCTACCGCGTCGAGGCGGGCGTCTGCCTGGCGAGCGGCGACCCCGTCGGCGACCGCGAGGCCTGGCCGCACGCCATCGGCGCCTGGCTCGACGTGGCCCGGCGCTACGCCTGGGCGCCCGCCGTGATGGGCGCCTCCGAGGACGGCGCGACGGCCTTCGCCCGCGCCGGACTCGGCGCCCTCCAGCTCGGCGACGAGGCCATCCTGCACGTGGCGGACTTCGACCTGGACGGCCGCGACATGCGCGTCACGCGCCAGGCCGTGAACCGGGTCCGGCGCACCGGAGCCACCGCCCGCGTCCGCCGCCACGCCACCCTCAGCGACGAGGAGATGGAGGCGATCATCGACAGGGCGGACGCCTGGCGGGACACCGAGACCGAGCGCGGCTTCTCCATGGCCCTCGACCGGCTCGGCGACCCCGAGGACGGCGACTGCCTCCTCGTCGAGGCCCTCGACCCCGACGGCAAACTCCTCGCCCTGCTGTCCTTCGTGCCCTGGGGCAGGGACGGCATCTCGCTCGACCTGATGCGCCGCGACCGCAGCGCGCCCAACGGCGTCATGGAGTTCATGGTCGCCGAGCTGTGCGCCGTGGCGCCGAAGCTCGGCGTGCGGCGGATCTCGCTCAACTTCGCGGTGTTCCGGTCCGTCTTCGAGGAGGGCGCCCGCATCGGCGCGGGCCCCGTCCTGCGCCTGTGGCGCAAGCTGCTGCTCTTCTTCTCCAAGTGGTGGCAGCTGGAGGCCCTCTACCGCTCCAACGCCAAGTACCACCCCGAGTGGTACCCGCGCTTCCTCTGCTACGGCGACGCGGGCTCCCTCGCCCGCATCGGCCTGGCCTCCGGCATCGCCGAGGGCTTCGTCTCCGTGCCCTCGCTGCGCCAGCTGTGGGGCAAGGGCCACCAGACCCGGGGCGTCACCAAGCCCGCCACCACCGAGGGCCTGCCGTCCATCGCCGCGCTCGGCCTCGGCGGCGGCGCCGACGCCGGGCTCGACCCCGTCGAGGCGCTGCCCGAGCAGATCCGCATCCGCCACCGGGCCCTGGAGCGGCTGCGCGCCGAAGGCGTCGACCCCTACCCGGTGGGCATCGCGCGGCGCACCCACGAACTGGCCGCGATCCGCCCGGACACGGCGGGCGAGGAGGTCACCGTCGCGGGCCGCGTCATGCTGGTGCGCGACTTCGGCGGCGTCGTCTTCGCCGTCCTGCGCGACTGGTCGGGCGACCTCCAGCTCGCCCTCACCCGCGACCGCTCGGGCCCCGGCGTCCTGGACGCCTTCACGCGCCGCACCGACATCGGCGACCACGTCACCGCCACCGGCGAGGTCGGCCGCAGCGACCGGGGCGAGCTGACCGTCTTCGTCACCTCCTGGCAGCTCACCGGCAAGTGCCTGCGCCCCCTTCCCGACAAGCGCCGCGGCCTCGCCGACCCCGAGGCCAAGGTGCGCCGCCGCTATCTCGACCTGGTCGCGAGCCCCGCCGCCCGCGACGTCGTACGGGCCCGCTCCACCGCCGTCCAGGCGCTGCGCCAGGGCCTGCTCGACCGCGGCTACCTGGAGGTCGAGACGCCGATGCTCCAGCAGATCCACGGCGGCGCCAACGCCCGGCCCTTCACCACCCACATCAACGCCTACGACCTCGACCTGTATCTGCGCATCGCCCCCGAGCTGTACCTCAAGCGGCTGTGCGTCGGCGGCCTGGAGAAGGTCTTCGAGATGGGCCGCACCTTCCGCAACGAAGGCGTCTCGTACAAGCACAACCCCGAGTTCACGATGCTGGAGGCCTACCAGGCCTTCGCCGACTACGACGTGATGCTCGACCTCACCCGCGAGCTCATCCAGGGCGCGGCCACCGCCGCCTTCGGCACGCCCGTCGCCCGCAAGGACGGCCGGGAGTACGACATCTCCGGTCCCTGGCCCGTCAAGACCGTGTACGGCGCCCTGTCCGAGGCCCTGGGCGAGGAGGTCGACGCCGACACGCCGCTGGCGGGCCTGCACCGCCTGTGCGACCGCGCCCACGTGCCCTACACCGCCGACGACGGGCGCGGCGACGTGGTCCTGGAGATGTACGAGCGGCTCGTCGAGGAGCGGACCGAGCTGCCCACCTTCTACAAGGACTTCCCGACCGAGGTCTCCCCGCTGACCCGCCAGCACCGCGCGGACCCGCGCCTGGCCGAGCGCTGGGACCTCGTCGCCTTCGGTACCGAACTGGGCACCGCCTACTCGGAGTTGACCGACCCCGTCGAGCAGCGCCGCCGCCTCACCGCGCAGTCCCTGCTGGCCGCCGGGGGAGACCCGGAGGCGATGGAGCTGGACGAGGACTTCCTCGACGCCCTGGAGTACGCGATGCCGCCCACCGGCGGCCTCGGCATCGGCGTCGACCGGCTCGTCATGTTCCTCACCGGCCTGACCATCCGCGAGACGCTGCCGTTCCCGCTGGTCCGCCGCCGGTGACGCTGCGCTGGCCTTGGCGTGTGGGGCGTCGTTCGTCTGGCGGTGCGTTGTGGCTGGTCGCGTCCACGCGGCGGAGCCGCACATTGACTCAGCCCCGCGCCCCTTCGGGGCGCTGCCCCTGGCCGAGGGGGCTGATCGGGTGCTTTCGGGCGCCGCGTCAGTGTTGCTGAGGCCCTTGGGTCTTCGGCCATGCGAGGCATTAGTCATGAAAGACGATCAGCTGCCTCCGGGGCGTCGCGCGCTGCTGCGCGGCGCCGCCGTCCTCGGCCTCGCCGCCGCCACCGGCTGCTCCGCCGACCGGCGCGCACCCGCCCCGGGGCGGACCGCCGCCTCCGGCGCCCCCGCCGCGGGACCGCAGGCCTCGCGCGTCCGCAAGCCCTCCGCGTACCGGCTGCGGCCCATGACCGGACACGGGCCGCAGCGCGCCGCGCCCGCCCGCCCCGCCGTGCGCCGCGCGCCCATCCTGCGGCTGCCGGACCGGTCGCGCGCGATGGTCCTGACCTTCGACGACGGGCCCGACCCGCGCTACACCCCGGCCATCCTGCGCACCCTGCGGCGGTACGGCGTCCGCGCGATGTTCTTCGTGTGCGGCGAGATGGCCGCGGACCACCCGGACCTGCTGCGCGAGATGGCCGACGACGGCCATGCGATCGGCAACCACACCTGGAGCCACCCGCTGCTGCCCCGCCTTGCGCGCTCCGCGATCCGCGACCAGATGGAGCGCACCTGCGCGGTCGTCGACGACACCGTCGGCACCCCGCCGCTGTGGTTCCGCGCCCCCTACGGCGCCTGGAACCGGTCGGCCTTCGAGCTGGGCGCCGAGCTCGGCATGGAGCCGCTCGCCTGGACCGTCGACACCCTCGACTGGCGCACGCCCGGCACCGGCACCATCGTGCGGCGCGTCCTGGACGGGGCGGGCCCCGGCGTCGTCGTCCTCTCCCACGACGCGGGCGGCGACCGCACGCAGAGCGTCGACGCCCTGACCAGCTACCTGCCAGAGCTGCTCGACGCCGGATACCACCTCACGGTGCCGAGCCGCTACCGGCTCTAGCGGCCGGGCCCGACGGTATCTGACGGTGCATCAGCGCACGGCGACCAGGCGGGCGAACACCACCACGTTCCCGTCGTAGCCGCTCTGCTTCGAGAAGCCGCCGCCGCAGGTGATGACGCGCAGCTCGGGCGCGCCCGTGTCGCCGTACACGCGCCCGCCGGGGAAGTCGTTCTTGGCGAACACCTCGATGCCGTAGATCTCGAAGACGGCCGTGCGCCGGTCCTGGCGCAGGACCTCGACGCGGTGGCCCTTCTTGAGCGAGCCGAGGCCGTAGAAGACCGCGGGCCCCTGCTGGTTGTCCACGTGCCCGACCAGGACCGACGTGCCCTTCTCGCCCGGCGACACCGCGCCGGTGAACCAGCCCGCGAGATTCGGGTCGTCCGGCGGCGGCGCGTCCACCCAGCCCTCCGCGTCCAGGCCGACCGCCATCACGGGCGCGTCCACGCGGATCGCCTTGATGCGCACGCGGTCGGCGGCCGAGAACGTCAGGGGCGCGGGGGCGCCGGGCTTGGCGGGCGCGCGGTCCGCCGCCGCGGCCGACGCGGGCTGCGGCGGGCCCACGTCGAACTCGCCGGAGCCGTTGCGGATCAGCGCGAGCCCGGTCAGCAGCACCAGCGCCATCGCGCCCCACGGCGCGCGCTTGCGCGGCCGCTCCTCCTCGCACTCCTCGTACTCCTCGAACGCGGAGGCGTCGGAAGGCCGCTTCGCGGGCTCGAACGGCTGGGACGAAGACATTCCCTATCCCCTCTCGACACGGCGTTCGCAGCCGTGTCCGTGGCGCGTACGAAAACGCTAAGTGCAGCGCGCGCGGCGTGCGAAAGGGCGGGCGCGAACGGGTGGCGGGCCACGGCGGTCTGCGCCATCCGAGTCGCCGCCCGCAGGTTTTTTCTGACGGTCCGTGACCTGCGGTGATGACCACGCCCGCGGACGCCCCCCGGCGTGTCCCCTCACCAGGACGGACGATCCCCGAAATGCGGCTGTACGCACGCCGTCTGAGGGTCTGTCTGAGGGCGCTCTCGCCGAACGACCGGGGAATGGTTTCCCCGGGGTGCCTCTCGCGGAGGAATTCCATGCGTAACTCTCGAGCCCTGGCGGCCGTCGTCGCCGCAGGTGCCGTCGTCGGCCTCGCCGCGCCGACGGCGGCCGCCTGGGCGGGCCCCAGCAACATCGTCGCCATGCCCAGCGTGATCGCGCGGGGCGGTCAGCTCACGGTCACCGTCGACGGCTGCGACCACCCCGGCAGCGTCGAGTCGCCCGCCTTCCCGAAG
This sequence comes from Streptomyces sp. NPDC053474, assembly GCF_044544845.1. NCBI lineage: Bacteria > Bacillati > Actinomycetota > Actinomycetes > Kitasatosporales > Streptomycetaceae > Streptomyces > Streptomyces sp. NPDC053474. The sequence continues at coordinate 77,494 of NZ_JBITXV010000016.1, read as the reverse complement.
ACGGACCTCAAGCAGGTCCCGGGCGGCACCACCTCCAGCGCGACCGTCACCGTGCACCACCACGCCGAGCCCGGCGCCTACGACATCACCGCGCTCTGCCACGGCAAGCAGCCGCTCACCCGCCCGCACGCCTTCACCGTCATCCACGGCGCCGCCCGCGGCGGCCTCGGCGGCAGCTCGACGTCCGGGGCGACGAGCACCGACATCGCGATCGGCGGGGCCCTGGTGGCCGCCGCGGTGGTCGGCGGCGGCGTGTTCTGGATGCGGCGCCGGGCCGAGAACAGGGCGTGACCAGACACGACCGGCCCGGCGCGTCCCCTTCCGCGCCGGGCCGGTCGGCCGTGCGTGCCCGCCCCGGCCCCGGAGCTCCGGGGCCGGTGTGACCCGAGGGGTCAGGAGTGATCGGCGTCCGTACGGCGGCGCGTCCAGTAGTACGCCGTGCCGAGCACGCCCGCGATCAACGCGCCGCCCAGGGCCAGCTGGCCCCCGTCGAACCCGCCGACGCTCCCGCCGACGCCCGCGCGGACGCCCCTGCTGTGGTGCGTGCCGGGGCTGGAGTGGCCGCCGCCGGTGGCGATGGTGAGGTCGGTCCTGCCCGACTCCTGGCCGCAGGTGAACGTCACCTCGTACATGGCGCCGGGCTTGGCGTCCCAGAAGACGTGCGCGGTGGCCGACGACTGGCCCTTGGGGATGGTGACGTCGTCGAACACGCCGGAGATCACCTTGGTGGTGGTGTCGCAGCCGTCGACGGTCAGCGTGACCTGCCCGCCCGCGGCGATCGTGGAGGGCGTGACGCGGAAGCCGAACGAGGTGATGTTCTCGTCGCCCGCGACGGCCGCGCCCGCCGCGGGGGCGGCGAGGGCCAGGGCGGCGGTGGTGAACAGGGCGGCCGAGGCGACGCGTATCGCGCGCATGGCGAATCCTCCGGGTCCCCGAGGAGCGGCCGCGGACCTTCTTCCGCCGGCGCCTGATGCGCACCTCGATGCGTCGAACGCTAGGCAGGCCGGGGACGCGCCGCGATCGCTGTCGTGCGAACGGGGCATGCCTGTGGGCCGGACAGGGGAACGGGCGCGTGTCGCGCTGTGCCCAGGCAGCGGAAACCGCCCGGCGCCGGGCCCTCGTGAGGGAGCCTCGGACACCGGGCGGCAGGTCGTTCAGCGGACCGGAATCAGCGGAACAGGAGCATCAGCGGGGCGGCGCGCCCTACTGGGTGACGACCTGGCCCTCCGGGCTCAGCGCGTCGAAGGTGACCGGGAGCGCGGCCGCGGCCTTCTCGGCGACCTCGTCCGTGCTGAGCCCCTGGATGGCGGCTATGCGGGCGATGCTGTCGCCGAGGGCCTTGGTCAGCTCGTCGGCGGTGAGGGGCTGGTTCTCACCCGTGCTGATCCACGAGTCGACCTTGTCGCCGAGGCCGGCCGCGCGCAGCTCCTCCACCGCCGGGGCGATGTGGCCGCCGTCGAAGAGGGTGGTGATGAGGAACAGCTCCAGGGGGGTGGCGGGGGCGTCGATGGCAGCCATGTCTGTCTCCTTGCAAGAAGCGATAACTGAATCGGTGGTGCTGAGGCGCGGCGGCGGATTCACCGCCTCCGCGTTGCCCTCGTGGGACCAGACGTGGCGTGGGTGTTCGAGGGTTGCCCGGCGAAGTGAAGGCATGCCGAACGCGCCACGGACCAGGGTGATTTGACCCACCGGGCACCGCTTTTCCAGCACGTTTTGCGTCAGCCGGGAATCCGGGCGTGAAGCCGGGCGGGCGCGCGGGACTCACGCCGGAGCGCAGGCGGGCGCGCGGGACTCAGGCCGGAGCGCACGCGGGCGCGGTCACGGCGTCAGGCCCGTCCGGGACGCGAGCCAGCCCAGGTGCTCCCTCAGCCCCGGGCGCCACACCTGCCAGCTGTGGCCGCCGGGCAGCTCGACCAGTTCGGCCTTCATGCCCGCCTTCTTCGCGGCCGCGTACGCCTTGAGCGCCTGCGGCCGGTACGTGGAGTCGTCCTTCCCGGCGACGAACACGGCCGAGGTGTCCGCGAAGCGCTCGCGCGCGAGCACGTCCAGCGGGTTGACCTTCTCGAAGGCGGCCTCGTCACCGCCGAAGGCCGCCTCGACGGTCTTCTCGCGGCTGCCGAGCGTCGGCTCGTCCTGCCCGGAGATGTCGACGAAGGAGCCGAAGCGGCCGGGCGCGTTCACCGCCAGCTGGAGCGAGCAGGTCCCGCCGTTGGACAGGCCGGACACCGCCCAGTGGGCGCGGCCGGAGGCGACCTGGAGGTGGTCGGCCGCCCAGCGCGGCACGTCCTCGGCGAGATAGGTCTGGACGTCGCCGAGGCGGGAGTTCATGCACAGCGGGTTGTCGAACGAGCCGCCGAGCGGGTCCACGACGAGCACGACGGGCGCGAGACCCGCGTGCGCGGCGGCGAAGTCGTCCATCATGTCCGGCAGTTGGCCCGACGTGATCCAGTCCTCCGGCGCGCCGGGCTGCCCCGCCATCAGGACGAGCACGGGCAGCGGCGGCCGCGGCGACGCCTGGTAGGCGGGCGGCAGGTAGACGTACGCGTCCCGGGCGGCGAAGCGCGACCGCTTCCCCGGGACGGGGGTCTTCGACACCGTGCCCTTGGCGGGCAGCCCGGCGGGGGCCCGCCAGACCTCGGACACCGCCGTGCCCGGCGGCACCTCCACGAGCGGCTCCCTGCCGCCCGCGGCCTGTCGGAAGCCGACGGTGTCCTGCGGGCCGAGCAGGCTGCGCGGGGTCGGGTAGGTGTCGTAGTGGATGTTGACCTCACAGAGGACGAACAGCACCACGAACACCCCGGCGACAAGCGCCCCGGCCCGGCCGCGCAGGCGCAGCGTCGGCATCCGGAAGAGGGCGAGGCACACGCCGAGGAGCGCCACGCCGATCCACACCACCACGTCGGTCGGCAGCGCGTCGGGGAACGGCTGCCACCAGTCGTCCACCACCACCGGCACCAGGAACGCGAGCAGCGCGGCGAGGACGAGCGCGGCGGGCAGCAGCCGCGTCCACCACCGGCGCTCCCGCGACCACAGCAGCACCGCGAGCCCCAGCGCGCCGAGCACCCGCAGCAGGACCGGCACGGTTCCGGCCACCAGCGACCAGTCCAGCGGCCCCGCGGCCGTCACCACCCGCTCCACACGCGCTCGCTTCCTGCCACCGCCCCGGTCCAGGGCCCGCCTCCCCCCAGGGTGCGCTGGTCAAGGCCCGGTCGCAGCGCGGGAGTGGCGGGGGCGTGAGGGGGAGCGCGGGCCAGGGCGCGCGGCGGGCGCGCGGGCGGTACGCGCCCGGGGGTGCCGCCCGGGTCACACGCCGTGTGCTCGCCGCACCCGAACTGGCGCCGCGCACACACTCCCCGGACGGCCCCATGAGGGGGTTTCATGACGCATATGCCGCACGGATGGGGCACGACGGGGGACGGCGGGGGCATCCGTGCGGCGGGGCCACCGGTACTTCCCTGCGACGCGCCGGTGGCCCGCCGGGCGGCCGGGCAGGACCGGCGTTCACGCCTCCCGAACGGACGGTCCCGGCCCGGCGCGCCCACCCCCGCGACGGCCGCCCCGAGGGACGTTCGGCATGGCTGATTCGCCCTCGTTGATCTTCGGTGCGAAGACGCCGAGGCTTGGCCGCGGGGCCCGCGAAGGGGCCCGGGGCCGACCGGCGAGAGGTGGCAAGCGCTATGGGCAGTGACGTGACCGCATCGGGCACGGGCGAGGACGCGACGCGCCGTTACTACGAGACCAGGGACGTCGACGCGTTCTACGACATCGTGTGGGGCGGCGAGGACATCCACACGGGCATCTACGCCCACGAGCGGGAGCCCATCGCGGACGCCTCCCGGCGTACCGTCCAGGAGCTAGCGGACCGGCTCCAGGGCACCCTAGGCCCGGAGCGGACCGTCCTGGACCTCGGTTCCGGCTACGGCGGGACCGCCCGCTACCTGGCCGACCGCTTCGGCTGCCGGGTCGTCGCGCTCAACCTCAGCGAGGCCCAGAACGAGCGGCACCGCGCGGCCAACGCCGCGCGCGGCCTCGGCGACCTCATCGAGGTCGTCACCGGCTCCTTCCACGACGTGCCCTACGCGGACGGCCACTTCGACGCCGTGTGCTCCCTGGAGGCCTTCTGCCACAGCGGCGACCGGAACCGCGTCCTGAGCGAGGCGGTCCGGGTGCTCACCCCCGGCGGGGCCCTGGCCTTCACCGACCTGATGGCCGACGAGGAGACGCCCGCCGAGGCGCTGCACACGGCCGTGTCCCGCCTCGGCGTGGACGCGCTCGCCACCCCCACCTTCTATCTGCGCCTCCTGGGCGAACTCGGCCTGGGCTCGGTCGACTTCGCCGACCACAGCGACCAGGTGGAGCGCCACTACGTCCGCCTCACCGACGAGACGCGCGCCAAGGAGGCCGACCTGCGCGCCGTCATCAGCCCCGGCTACGTCGACGGGCTGCTCGCCAACCTGCCGCTGTGGGTGGACGCGGCCGCTGCCCGGCGCCTGCGCTGGGGCGTCTTCAGCGGCCGCCGCCCTGGGATGTAGGGCCGGGGGCGGTCAGCCGCCGATCCCCGGGAAGAGCGCCGTGAAGGGCTCCGCCGTGGCCGCGATGCCGCGGCTGTAGGGGGCGTCGAAGTCCCAGATCAGGAAGAGCAGGAAGGCGATCAGGGCGGAGAAGAGACCGGCGAGGATCAGTTCGCGGCCCGTGCGGCGGATCTGGAAGGCGAAGATGAGTCCGACGGTCACGAGCCCGCCGGTGATCAGGCCGAACCAGACGACCCCGGGCATGGTGGCCTCGGCGCTGTCGCCGCGGGCGCCGCGCGCGTCGTCGGCGAGGGCGACCTGGTCGACGAGGGGCTGGTAGGCCTGCGCCTCGAAGTCGGACTTGGGTTCGTAGTCGGTGACGTCGTGGCGGAGCGTGGCGAGCAGGGCGGTGCCGCGCGGGCTGAGTTCACCGTGGTCGGCCATCTGGTCCCACTCCTTGGTCACCACATGGCCGACATACGCCCTGACGTCGCCGCGGATGCGGTCGCGGACCTCGGCGGGGTAGACGCGGACCCGCTCGTGCACCTCGTGCAGCGCCTGGGCCTCGTTGCGGACGTGGTCCTGGGCGGCGCTGCGGGCCTCCCAGACGCCCGCGATGGCCAGGCCGAGGACGATCGCGTAGACCACGCCGATCATCATCGTCATGTACTCCATGACGTCCGGAGTCTCCGATACGTCAGTGTCCGCGGAGTTTCGCCAGTGTCGCAGCATGACGACGAGGAGCACGACGGCGCACGCGGCAGCCATCGCGAGGGTGAGAACAAGCCATTCCGACAAGGAGTCCTCCGGCGGTCAGCGCGGCCGCAGCGCGGCGACGGCGAGCACCGCGGGTGCGGTGATGAGCAGGGTGAGTTGGACGAGGGTGGCCCCGTCGCGCGGCGGGCTCTTGCGCGGGGGCGCGTGGTACGCGGGGTAGTGCACGGGCTTCGGCGCGCGCGGAGAGTGCCGGGGTGAGGGCGTCGGCCGGGGCGCGGGGGGCTTGGGCGGTGGCGGCGGCTCGACCGACGGCGCGGGCGGCGCCGGGGCGATCCGCGGCGTGGGCGGCGGGGGAGGCGGCGGCACGGGCCTCGGCGGCGGCACCGGCCGCGGTGGCGCGGGCGGGGTCGGCTTCGGAGGCGTGGGTTTCGGGGGTGTCGGCTTGGGGGGAGTGGGCTTCGGCGGCGTAGGAGTGGGCGTGGGCTTGGGGGGCGTGGGCGTGGGTTTCGGCGGGGTGGGTGTGGGTTTCGGAGGGGTGGGAGTGGGCTTCGGCGGCGTCGGCTTGGGTGGCTTCGTGGGCGGCGGCGGGCACTTCCCGCTGCCCGCGTACGCTGTGGCCGTTCCGCCCGGGCCGGTCGAGGCGTACGCGCAGGCGTCGGCCACGACGACGGCCGAGCCCGCCGGGAGGCCCACGAACAGGGCCAGCGCGAGCAGCGCGAACACACGTGTGACGGGAGCGAGGAAGCCCCTGGAAGATCCGGGCACGACGCAGATGATGAGGGGCGTGCGCCCGGCTCGCGCACCATTGTTGGGATGAATCAGCTGAAGGAGGGAGCGGCCGTACGCGAGTTCCCGCCGGGGTGTCGCCCGGGAGCGCCGCCCCGCGCGCCGTGCGCGTCCCGCGGCCACCGGCCGTGTCACCGGCCCCGCGAAGAATCTTGAACCCGTCTTGAACACTCTCCCCCGCCCCACTCGTACCTAGGGCCATGTGTGACGCGAGCGGCCGTCGCACCACCCGAGCGGACACTGGGAGTGAGTGAGAGATGAAGACCTGGCGGAGCGCCTCGCTCGTAGCGACAGCTGCGGCCGTGCTGGCGCTGACGACGGCGTGCGGTCAGGACCAGGGGGAGCAGTCCCCTAAGGGCCAGAACGTGGGCAACGAGGCACCCGCGGGCGACGGCTACGGCTCGGACGACGGCTACGGCTCGGACTCCGGCAGCGCCGCGGGCGCCAAGGGCGGGGCGAAGGCCGCCGGGCAGCTGGCCGTCCGGGACAGCAAGGAGCTCGGCAAGGTCGTCACGGACAGCGCGGGCTTCACGCTGTACCGCTTCGACAAGGACTCCGCCGAGCCGCCCGAGTCGAACTGCTCCGGCGCCTGCGCGAAGGCCTGGCCCGTGGTGCCCGCGAAGGGCGCGAAGGCCGCGCCCGGCGTCGACGCGGCGCTGATCGGCGAGGTCACCCGGTCCGACGGCGGCAAACAGCTGACCATCGACGGCTGGCCGATGTACCGGTTCGCCAAGGACGCCAAGCCCGGCGACATCAAGGGGCAGGGCGTGGGCGGCACCTGGTTCGCGGCGGCTCCCGACGGCAAGAAGGCCAAGGCGGCCCCCGGCGGCGGGGCGGGCGCCGCGCGGCCCGCCGACCCGGCCGGGCTCTCCACCCGCGACGACCCCGAGCTCGGCGAGATCGTCGTCGACAAGAACGGCATGACGGTCTACCGCTTCACCAAGGACTCCGCCTGGCCCATGAAGTCCGCCTGCACTGGCGCCTGCCTCAAGAAGTGGCCGGTGGTGGAGCCCGTGGCCAAGAACGACACCAAGGGCGTCGTGAAGAAGGGGTTCGTCACCTTCAACCGCCCCGACGGGCTCAAGCAGCAGACGCTCGACTGCTGGCCGCTGTACACCTTCGCCGGGGACGCCAAGCCCGGCGACACCAACGGCCAGGGCGTGGGCGGCACGTGGTTCGCCGCGGCCCCCGACGGCAAGGCGGTGCGCGCCGCCCGGTAGGCCCCTGCCGCCGCCGCGTGGCGCCCAGGGCCGTCCGGCGCCCCACCCCCGTAGCCCGGACAGCCCGGACGCGCCCGGCCGACCGGCCCGTTCCTTCCGTACCGTGACGGAGGGAATGGGCCGGTTCTTCGGCGTTTCTCAGGATGCGTACGGCATGTGCCACCGGCAGTGACCCTGGCAGTGACCGAGAACGGACGGCCAATTTCCGGTTTGACTCGCTCCCTTGGCTGGCGATCAGTAGCCTCACCTTCGAACACTGGCTCGCCTCAGCCTGATGCCTATGCCTTGGAGTGTTGATGGAGCGTCCCGCCTGGGCCCCGCCCGGCATCGACATCGCGATGCCGAGCGCGGCCCGGATCAACGACTGCTACCTGGGGGGCTCGTACAACTTCGAGGCGGACCGGGACGCCGCCCGCCGGGCCATGGAGTTCCTGCCCGGGTTCCCCAAGATCGCTCAGGCGAATCGTGCCTTCACCCGCCGCGTGGTGCGCTTCGCCGCCGCGGCGGGCATCGACCAGTTCCTCGACATCGGCTGCGGCATCCCCACCTTCGGCGCGGTCCACGAGACGGCCCGGGCCGCGGCCCCGGGGGCGCGCGTGGTGTACGTGGACCACGACCCGGTCGCCGTCGCGCACGCCCGGGCGGTCGTGGGCGGCGAGCCCCGGGTCGACGCGGTCTTCGCCGATCTGCGCAAACCCCGTGACATCCTGGGCAGTTGCGAGGTCAGAGCACTGATCGACTTGGACAGGCCGACTGCGCTTCTCCTGGCGGCCATACTCCACTTCGTCGAGGACGCGTACGATCCCTACGCGGCGGTCGGAGAACTGCGGGACGCGACGGCGTCCGGCAGCCTGCTCGCCGTCACGCACATCTCGTACGAAGGGATACCGGTTCCGCAGGAGCAGGCCGCCGGCGCCGTCGGCGTGTACAAGGACATCCGCAATCCATTGATCATGCGATCGCGTGCCGAGATCGCGCGGTTCTTCGAGGGATACGACATGGTGGAACCCGGCCTCGTGCCGATGCCGCAGTGGCGGGCCGACACGGAACTCGACGCGTACGACGAGTGCGAGGCCGAGGACCCCTGGGCCTTCTCCGGGTTCGCCGGCGTGGGGCGCAAGCGTTGAGCGCGGAGCCGGACGGGCCGGAGGACAGACTGCGCAGATTCGCCACGATCTGGAGTCGCGCGCTCTTCCCGGTGACCGCCACCTCGCTGACCCGGCCCGAGTTCGAGCAGCAACTGCGGCCGCTCGCCCGGTGGTTGCGCGACGCCCTGGAGGAGCGGCCGTTTCGCGCCGCCACCGGTGAGGCGGTGGGCGCGGCCCTGGTCGAGGCGCACTGCACCGAGCCCGAGGCGCTCAGCCGCACGCTGAACGTGGTGGACGCCTATCTGGTCCTGTACTGCGGCGCCGAGGGCGAGCGCGAGGAGCTGCGGGCCCGCTGCGCCCGCATCCAGCACGCCGTCGCCGCGGGCTTCGCGCGGGCCCTGCGCGCCCGCACCCTCGCCGAGCAGGAGGCCATATCCCGGGCGGCGCTCGACGCGCGGGGCACCGTCGCCGAGGCCCTGCACGCGAGCGAGGCCCGCTTCCGCGCGGTGTTCCACGGCGCCGCGGTCGGCATCGGCATCGCCGACCTCGAAGGCACCGTCCTGGAGGTCAACGACGCCCTCGTGCGGATGTTCGGCGGCCTGGAGCACCAGCTGCGCGGGCGCAACGTCGGCAGCTGGACGCACCCCGACGACTCCCCGCACGTGTGGAAGCTGTACGAGGAGCTGGTGCGCGGCGAGCGCGAGCACTACCGCGTGGAGAAGGCCTTCTACCGCCCCGACGGCACCGTCCTGTGGACCAATCTGACGGTCTCTCTGCTGCGCGACGCCGACGGCGTGCCGCAGTACCAGCTGGCGCTCGTCGAGGACACCACCGAGCGCCGCCTGCTGAATCTGCGCCTGCGCTACGAGGCGACGCACGACGCGCTCACCGGACTGCCCAACCGCACGCTGTTCTTCGAACGCCTGGAGAAGGCGCTCGCGGCCGGCGGGCGCGCCCGCTTCGGGCTCTGCTACCTGGACCTCGACGGCTTCAAGACGGTGAACGACAGCCTGGGGCACGCGGCGGGCGACCGGCTGCTCGTCGAGGTCGCCGACCGCCTCCAGGCCTGCGCGACCGCGCCCGGCGAGATGGTGGCCCGCCTCGGCGGCGACGAGTTCGTGGCGCTGACCACGGGCCCCGACACGGAGCGGGAGGTCGACGAGCTGGCCGGGCGCATCATGAACGCGCTCGCGACGCCGATCAGTATCGACGGCCGTGAGCTGACCGTGCGCGGCTCGATCGGCATCGTCGAGGGCCCGGCCGCCGAGCGCGGCGCGGCCGAGGTGCTGCGCAGCGCCGACATCACGATGTACCGCGCGAAGCACGCGGGCGGCAACCGCTACGAGCTGGCCGACCCCGAGGCCGACGCCCGCGCCATCACCCGGCACGGCCTGACGACGGCGCTGCCGGTGGCCCTGGAGCGCGGCGAGTTCTTCATCGAGTACCAGCCCCTCGTGCACCTGGAGGACGGCAGCGTGCGCGGCGCCGAGGCGCTGGTGCGCTGGCTGCACCCGCAGCACGGCGTCATCGGCCCGGACCGCTTCATTCCGCTCGCCGAGCACACCGGGCTCATCGTGCCGCTCGGCCGCTGGGTCCTGGAGGAGTCCGTGCGCCAGGCGCGCACCTGGGAGGCCCGGCACGAGAACTCGGGCCCGCTGCGCGTGAACGTGAACCTCTCGCCGTGCCAGCTCACCCACCCCGGCCTCGTCTCCGACACCGTGGAGATCCTGGAGCGGACCGGGCTCGCGCCGGGCGCGCTGTGCCTGGAGGTCACCGAGTCCGCGCTGATCGGCGCCGACGAGGACCTGCTCAAGCCGCTGCGGCGGCTCGCCGAGATGGGCGTCGACATCGCGCTCGACGACTTCGGCACGGGGTACTCGAACCTGGCGAACCTGCGGCGCCTGCCGGTCAGCGTCCTCAAGCTCGACCGGGCCTTCACCCAGGGCATGCAGCACTACCCCGTCGACCCGGTCGACCTGAAGATCGTCGAGGGCATCGTGTCGCTCGCGCACAGCCTGGACCTGGCCGTGACGGTCGAGGGCGTCGAGACGGGGGCGCAGGCCGACCAGCTCCGGGAGCTGGGGTGCGACACCGCCCAGGGCTGGTACTACGCCCGGCCCGGCCCGCCGGACCAGCTGCACGAGCTGGCGCTCGCGGACGTGCCCTGACGGGGGCGGCCCGCGTCAGTGCCCTTCGGGCGGCGCCGTCGTGGTCGAGTGGGACGGGCTGGGGGTCTCCACCGGGGCCGTGACGTTGTTCGCCCAGGTGGTCGCCAGGACCGTGGCCACCGCCGCCACGGCCGCCACCAGGACCGCGCTCACCGGGGTGGCCAGGGACGACAGACGGCGGAAGTTGCGGACGTGGCCCCACAGGAGATCGGCCCTGCGGACCAGGCGCATCTCCCAGTACAGCGCCAGACCCAGGGCCATGACGGTGCTCTGCGCCAGGAGCAGGAAGACCGAGAGCGCGGTCGGCCCCTGGGGCACGCGCAGGCGCGGCACGAGCAGCAGGAGCTGGACCGCCGACATCACGGCCCACAGCCAGCCCGCCTTGCCGACGGGCGTGTTGCCGCGCAGCCACGGATACAGATAGCCGTACGTGAAGCCGTGCGCCAGCCAGACGCAGGTGGGCGCGCCCGCCACGGTCACCGACTCCGGCAGGCCGCTGTAGCCCTCGGCCTGCCAGGCGGTCCACGCCGTCCACGGCAGGGTGAGCAGCGCGGTGGCCGCCGCGGCGGCGACGCCGTTCGACCAGGCGGTGCGGCCCGCCGAGCCGCCGAGCGCGACGGCCTTGAGCCGCGCCGTCTCCCGGGCCGCGTCCGCGGCGGTGGGCCGGCGCAGGCTCTGCCACTTCTCCTCCCAGGTGTCGGCGGGCAGGGAGGTGTCGGCGAGGGTGCCCCGTGACGACGTCAGGAAGCGGTGCCGCCCCTCGGCGAAGAGCAGGGCGCGGGCCAGGGAGTTGAGCAGCCGGGCGTGCGCGGCGCCGGACAGGGCGTGCAACCGCCGGGCGCGCTCCGCCCGGCCGGGCGGCAGCAGCAGGTGGGCACCCGCCCAGGCCACGAGGAGCGCGGCGGCGGTCGTCCAGTACGGCAGCCAGCTGCTCGGGGCGCCGATGACGGTCGCCGCGGCGGCGAACAGCAGCAGGGCCAGGCAGTTCCGGCGCGCGCCCGAGCCCCAGCGGCCCTGCCGCCCTCCGGTGGCGTGGAGCTGGGCCAGCAGGACGGCGACGGCCGCGCACCACACCACCTGTGCGCCGGGCGCGATGGTGCGGACGCCGTAGACGAGGCTGTCGCCCGGCCACTCCCCGGCGAGCTGGGCGAACAGGTCGCTGGTCGCGGGGCGGTCCGTGGAGGTCATGGTGGTCCACCACGGCAGCAGCGCGGGGACGAGCACGGCCGCGAGCGCCAGGCGCCCCTTCCAGCCGATCCGGGCCGCGGGCGGCAGGAGCGGGACGACGATTAGCAGCAGCGCGGTGACCCAGGGCGTGAGCAGGGTGAACAGGAGCGGCCAGGAGGCCCCGGCGCTCCGCCCGGTGAAGAGCCACTGCCCGGTGAACGGCGTCGCCAGGTCGAACTCCCAGGGCAGTACTTGGAGGACGACGCAGGAGATCCCCGCGGTCCAGGTGGCCAGGGCGAGCGGCACCGCCCACGGGCGCGCCGCGCCGCCGCACAGCCGCAGCCGGAGGGCCCCGTACACGACGACGGCCGCGAGGAGGGCGGTGACGAGACAGGTGACGACGGCCCGCGTCCACGTGCCGCCGCCCATGAGCCAGGCCAGCAGGACGAGGGCCGCGGCGGGCGTGGCCAGGACGCCCGCCTCGACGGCGGCGGGGCAGGGGGCGCCGCGCCGCCGGTGGGTGACGACGACGGTCAGCACCGGAAGGACGAACAGGACGGTCCCGAGCAGCACGCCTTCCGTGCGCGACTCCATGGGCAGCGGTTCCGCGACCAGGCCGGTGTGGCCGTACACGAGGCCTCCCCACAGCCAGGAGAGCACCTTCCAGTTCGTGGAGTAGGAGTCGAGCAGCAGCGCGCCCACGGCGATGACGAGGCCCACGGCGATGAGCGGTACGAGGGGACTCGTGCGGGGGCTCCCGCCCGGCGCGGCGCGGTAGCCGAGCAGCGCGGCGCAGCTCACGACGGCCAGGACGACGAGGGACAGCAGGGCTTCGGGGCTGCTGCCCGGCGGGTTCTTCGGGGCGGTGGGGACGGCCGCGGGGAGGGACGTCTCCCGCGAGGTCAGGAGGCTCGCCCGCACCGAGCCGAGGCCGTTCGCCCGGTCGGTCTCCCTGAGTACGAGCTCGACCGTGCGGGCCTGCTGCCGGGCCGGGGTGCCGGTGACCGCGAGGCCCCAGCCGCGCGGCACCTCGATGCTCCAGGTCCAGTGGCCGGGCAGGCGGACGAGGGGGACCAGATCGCCCTTCTCGTCCTTGAACGAGGAGGCGAGGGCGTACCCGAGGCCGCTCCTGGTCATCGCGTCGGTCAAGGTGACGCGGTGCTCGGCGGTGACGGTCACGCTGTCGCGCGCCGATGCCTGGCTGACCGTGCACCAGCTGGGGTAGCCGGGCCGCCGCGCGCCGCCGTGCAGGGCGACGGCGGTGGGGTACCCGCCCGGCAGCCTGCTGGAGACCTGGGCGAACCGCTCCGGCCGCGCCCTGAGCCGGTTCACGAGCGGATCCGCCGCCCGCAGCCGCAGCCGGTAGCGGACCAGGGCCTGCCAGGACCTCTCGGGCGTCCGCTCGACGCGCACCGAGATCTCGCCGCGAGCGTCCCGGCCCGGGACGTCCACCGCCGAGCCCACCGGAACACGGCCGGACGCCGCCTCCGCCCCCTCCTCCGTCCACCACGGGCTCGGAGGCCGCGGTGTGGTGAGCTCCGCCCGCTGCGCCAGGACCTGGGCCCGCGCCGTGTCACCCCACTCGTCCGACGCCCACGTCACACACGCCGCGACAAGGCCGCACAGCAGCAGCGCGGCCGTCGCGCGAGCAGCCCTGGCGACCCTGTGGCGCACGCCCCGCGCAGCCCCCATGCGCGCCCCCTCCCGCGTTCGGAGGGCCAGGGTAGGGCCGGGCACGGGGTGGCCGGGAGGCGTCGGTTGGCGGGAAATCTCCTACGTACGTGCTGTTCTGGGGGGGGCGCGTGGGAGTGGAGCAGGGGCGCGCGCTTTCCGGTGCGCGGCGCAGGCGTGCGCCGCACCGGGTCTCCCGGCGGGGCACCGGCGCTCACCTCATGGGGTCGCACCGGCGCTCACCTCACGGGGGCGCGCCGGGTCTCACCGGGCGAGGAGCATCCGCTGGAGCTCCCGGGCCGCCCGCGGCGGTGCCACGTCGCTGCGGTGGGCGAGCGCGATCGTGCGGCGCAGGCGCGGCCGGGCGAGCGGGGTCATCCGCAGGTCGCCGCCCGCGCGTTCGGCGACCATGCGGGGGACGACGGCCACGCCGAGGCCCGCGCGCACGAAGCCGAGCACCGCGTCCATTTCGCCGCCCTCGACGGCGAACTCGGGCTCGAAGCCCTCGGCCCGGCAGGCCGCGACCGTCAGCTCCCGCAGGTCGTAGCCGTGCCGGAACATCACGAGGCGCTCGCCCTGCAGATCGGCGACGCGGGCCGTGGCGCCGAGGCCGGGCGCGTCCGGCGACGACACCACGACCAGGTCCTCGCGCAGCAGTTCCACCGTGGTCAGGGCGGGGGAGGGGCTCGGCAGCGGAAGCACCACGAGCGCCAGGTCGAGGGCGCCGCGCGCGAGGTGGCGGACGAGGTCGTGGCTGCCGCCCTCCTCGATGAGGAGCTGGATGCCGGGGTGCCGGTCGTGGAAGTCGCGCAGGACCTGCGGAAGCAGACCGGTGCAGACGCTCGGGGTCGCGCCGAGACGCACCCGGCCGCGGCGCAGCTGCGCCAGCTCCTGCACCTCGATGCGGGCGGTGTCGGCGTCGGCCAGGATGCGCCGGGCCAGCGGAAGCAGCGCCTCGCCCGCGTCGGTGAGCGTGATGTTGCCGCGCGCCCGGCTGAACAGCGCGGCGCCCAGCTCCTTCTCCAGGGCCCGCACCTGCTGCGAGAGCGAGGGCTGCGAGACGTGCACCCGCTCGGCGGCCCGGGTGAAGTGCCGGGTCTCGGCGACGGCGACGAAGTAAAGGAGCTGCTGGAATTGCATGCTCACACCCTAGACTTTCCATAGTCTCCCGCTATGGAGATGAGCGCCATCATCTCTTGGACTGATCGGGACCTTCGCCCGTAGCGTGGATGACATGGCTCTGGCAACGCGGACGGACCGACGGCCGTCACTTCCGCGATCGGTGTGGGACTCCACCGTCGGCAAGAAGACCGTGATGGCGGTGAGCGGTCTGATCATGCTGCTCTACCTGGTCGCCCACATGATCGGGAACCTGAAGATCTTCTTCGGTCCCGGCGACTTCAACCACTACGCGCACTGGCTGCGCACGCTCGGCGAGCCCGTGATGCGCTGGGAGTGGACCCTGTGGGTCATCCGCGTCGTGCTCGTCGTCTCCGTCGTCGCGCACGCCGTGTCCGCGTACCAGCTGAGCAAGCGCGACATCAAGGCGCGTCCCACCAAGTACGTGCACAAGAAGCCGCGCAGCAGCTACGCGACGCGCACCATGCGCTGGGGCGGCGTCATCGTCGGCCTGTTCATCGTCTGGCACATCCTGGACCTGACGACGGGCACCGCGCACCCCGGCGAGTACCAGCACCTGCACCCGTACCAGAACGTCATCGACACCTTCTCGACCTGGTACGGCAACGTCGTCTACATCGTCGCCGTGGTCGCCGTCGGCTTCCACGTGCGGCACGGCTTCTGGAGCGCCGCACAGACCCTCGGCGCGGGCAGCGCGACCCGCGACCGTGCCCTGAAGACCTGCGCCAACGGCCTCGCGCTCCTGCTGACCGCTGGCTTCGTCTCCGTACCCGTCGGCGTCATGACCGGAGTGGTGAGCTGACCGATGAATTCCTTTGCCGAGTACGTCACCGGAGAGCCGGTCGTCGACACCAAGGCGCCGCGCGGGCCGGTCGACGAGCGCTGGGACACCCGCCGCTTCGAGGCCAAGCTGGTCAACCCCGCCAACCGCCGCAAACACACCGTGATCGTGGTGGGCACCGGCCTCGCGGGCGGCTCCGCCGGGGCCACGCTCGCCGAACAGGGCTACCACGTCGTGCAGTTCTGCTACCAGGACTCGCCGCGCCGCGCCCACTCGATCGCCGCGCAGGGCGGCATCAACGCCGCCAAGAACTACCGCAATGACGGCGACTCCGTGCACCGCCTGTTCTACGACACCGTCAAGGGCGGCGACTTCCGCGCCCGCGAGTCCAACGTGCACCGGCTCGCGCAGATCTCGGTGGAGATCATCGACCAGTGCGTGGCCCAGGGCGTGCCCTTCGCGCGCGAGTACGGCGGACTGCTCGACACCCGCTCCTTCGGCGGCGTGCAGGTCTCCCGCACGTTCTACGCCCGCGGCCAGACGGGCCAGCAGCTCCTGCTCGGCGCGTACCAGGCGCTCAGCCGCCAGATCGCGGCCGGGAACGTGGAGATGCATCCGCGCACCGAGATGCTCGACCTGATCGTCGTCGACGGCCGGGCGCGCGGCATCGTCGCCCGCGACCTGGTCACCGGCAAGGTCGACACCTACTTCGCGGACGCCGTCGTCCTCGCCTCCGGCGGCTACGGCAACGTCTTCTACCTGTCGACCAACGCCATGAACTCCAACGCCACCGCCGTGTGGCGGGCCCACCGGCGCGGCGCCTACTTCGGCAACCCGTGCTTCACCCAGATCCACCCCACCTGCATCCCGCGCACCGGCGACCACCAGTCGAAGCTGACGCTGATGAGCGAGTCGCTGCGCAACGACGGCCGCATCTGGGTGCCGAAGGCCAAGGGCGACACGCGCCCGGCGAACGAGATCCCCGAGGACGAGCGCGACTACTACCTGGAGCGCATCTACCCCTCCTTCGGCAACCTCGTCCCGCGTGACATCGCCTCGCGCGCCGCGAAGAACGTCTGCGACGAGGGCAGGGGAGTGGGCCCCGGCGGCCAGGGCGTCTACCTGGACTTCGCCGACGCCATCGCGCGCATGGGCCGGGGGGCCGTCGAGGCCAAGTACGGCAACCTCTTCGACATGTACCAGCGGATCACCGACGAGGACCCGTACCGGGTGCCGATGCGGATCTACCCCGCCGTGCACTACACGATGGGCGGCCTGTGGGTCGACTACGACCTGCAGACCACCGTCCCCGGCCTGTTCGCCATCGGCGAGGCCAACTTCTCCGACCACGGCGCGAACCGGCTCGGCGCCTCCGCCCTGATGCAGGGCCTCGCCGACGGCTACTTCGTCCTGCCGTCCACCATCAACGACTACCTCGCGCGGAACCCGCACCAGGAGGAGGTCACCGACCGGCACCCCGCGGTGCGCGAGGTGCTCACCGAGACCGAGGAGCGGATCGCGCGCCTGCTGGCCGTCGACGGCGACCGCACGCCCGACTCCTTCCACCGCGAACTCGGCGAACTCATGTGGGAGTTCTGCGGCATGGCCCGCTCCGAGACGGGCCTGCGCAAGGCCCTGGAGCGCATCCCGCAGATCCGCGAGGAGTTCTGGCGGCGCCTGAAGGTGCCCGGCACCGGCGAGGAGTTCAACCAGTCCCTGGAGAAGGCCAACCGCATCGTCGACTACCTGGAGCTCGCCGAGCTGATGTGTCTCGACGCGCTGCACCGCGCCGAGTCCTGCGGCGGCCACTTCCGCGAGGAGTCCCAGACCCCCGACGGCGAGGCCGCCCGCAGGGACGAGGAGTTCTCCTACGTGGCCGCCTGGGAGTTCACCGCCACCGGCACCGCCCCCGTCCTGCACAAGGAAGACCTGGTCTTCGAGTACGTCCACCCCACTCAGCGGAGCTACGCATGAAGCTCACCCTGCGCGTCTGGCGCCAGCAGAACGCCGACGCCGAAGGCGCCATGTCCACGTACGAGGTGGACGGGATCTCGCCGGACATGTCCTTCCTGGAGATGCTCGACACCCTCAACGAAGAGCTCATCGTCAAGGGCGAGGAGCCGGTCGCCTTCGACCACGACTGCCGCGAGGGCATCTGCGGCGCCTGTTCGCTCGTCATCAACGGCGACGCGCACGGGCCCGAGCGCACCACCACCTGCCAGCTGCACATGCGGTCCTTCGCGGACGGCGACACCATCGACGTCGAGCCGTGGCGCGCGGCCGCCTTCCCGGTCATCAAGGACCTGGTCGTCGACCGCTCCGCCTTCGACCGCATCATCCAGGCGGGCGGCTACATCAGCGTCCCGACCGGCTCCGCGCCCGAGGCACACGCCACGCCCGTGCCGAAGCCGGACGCCGACTACGCCTTCGAGCACGCCGAGTGCATCGGCTGCGGCGCCTGCGTGGCCGCCTGCCCCAACGGCTCGGCGATGCTGTTCACCTCGGCCAAGGTGAACCATCTGAGCGTCCTTCCGCAGGGCGCGCCCGAGCGCGAGACCCGCGTCCTCGACATGGTCACGCAGATGGACTCCGAGGGCTTCGGCGGCTGCACCCTGACCGGAGAGTGCGCCACGGCCTGCCCGAAGGGCATCCCGCTGCCGTCCATCGCGGCGATGAACAAGGAGTGGCTCCGGGCCGCGCGCAAGGCGCCCCGCTAGGGGTTCCGCCGCAGGTCCGCCCCGTACACCGTCGCGTAGTCCGGCACCACGAGCCGGGAGCGGGGGCTGGCCGCACGGGCCTGGGCGAGGAAGTCGTCCAGGCCCGTGCCGTCCTTCCGGGGCGGATCGCTCAGTGGCCGCTCGAAGTTGTCCCAGTGCACGGGGACGATGACGTCGGGCCGCCCGAGCGCGTCCAGCAGCCGCGGCACATAGCGGTACGTCGACGCGCTCGACGCCACCGCGACCATGGCGATGTCCGGCTCCAGGCCCCGGAAGGACCGCTCGTCGAAGTCGCTCGCCCCCATGAAGAGCGCCGAAGGCGCGCCGTCCGGCGTCACCTTGAACGCCAGCGTGTCGCCCTCCGGCAGGTCGGCGACCGTCCGGGGCGCGGCCGCGGGCGGGGCGTGCAGGGTGCCGGGCGCGAAGTAGGAGTACGAGCCGCCTCGGCTGTGCCGCGAGCTCGCCACCTCGATCACGTACCCGTCGAAGTCGAGCACCTCGCCGCCCCTCACCACGGATATCTGCCCGGCGTCCACGCCGAAGGAGCGCAGCACGTGGTACGTCGTCTCGGTGCCGATGACCCGCGCCCCCGTCGAACGGGCCAGCTGGGGCACGTCGTTGAGGTGGTCCCAGTGGGTGTGCGTGACGCAGATGACCTCCGGCGTGCCCGCGTGCTCGCGCACCAGCGCCTCGTCGGTGCGCAGCCGCGTACCGGGGTCGAAGGAGCCGGTGAACAGACCGGTGTCGAAGCGGGTGACGTACGGATCGACGAGGACGGTCCTGTGCTTCGTCTTCGTCGGCTTCTTCGTCCGCAGGTCGATCCGCCAGCCCGAGGTGCCGAGCCAGCGGTACGAGACGGGCGCGGAAGCACGGCGGCGGGCCGGGGCGCGCCCCTCGGCGGACGCGGTGGCGGGGACCAGGGGGACGGCCGCGCCGAGGGCGGCTCCGCGCAGGAGGGTGCGACGGCCGGGGCTGAGGGGTCGTGCGGGGGAGTCCATGGCGGCAGCAGACCAGGCCCCCGGGCGCGCCGTCCAAGATCAAGGGGCCGCGCGGTCGATATCTGAATCGATATGACCCCAGCTCAGAGCGGTCGTCCCGCAGACGCGCAGGCCCGCAAACTGTCGACGGCCAGGCGTGCCGCCGTGCCGATCGCGGCGTCCACCCGGGTGAGGTCGGCGGCCATCGCGTGGCTTCGTGCGAACACCGCCACGGCGTATGTGTCGCCCTCCGGCCAGCGCACCACGCCCGCCTCGATGTGCAGCCCCGGCAGCGTGCCGGTCTTCGCGGCGATCCGTACGTCGTCGGGAAACCCCGAGGTGAGCCGGTGGCGGAACACCTGGCGCCCCATCAGCGCCCGCACCTGCGCGCACGCCTCGGGCGGCCCCGCCGCGTCCCGCCAGATCAGGTCGAGCAGACGGGTGACCTCACGGGGCGTACTGGCGTTGGCCCGCGCCGGGTCGAGGACGCTCAGGCGCCGCTTCCCCTCGTCCGGCAGGGCGCGGTACAGCGCGGCGAACTCCTCCGCCGTGCGCGCCCCGACGTCGCCCAGCATCGACGCGAGGGCCTCGCGCGGCCCGCCCACGATCCGGGTCCGCGCGAGGCCCAGCTCCCGCGCCAGCAGGCCCACCGTGTCGAGGCCGACGCGGGAGAGCAGGATGTCGGCCGCGGAGTTGTCACTCACGGTCAGCGCGAAGTACGCGAGGTCGCGCAGCGAGACCTCCACGTCGTCCACGCACCCGGCGATCCCCCAGCCCCCCAGCCGCTGCCCGTCCGTCACCAGGACCCGCTCCCGCGGATCGAGCTGCCCCGCGGCGACCTGGCGCGCGAACTCCAGGACGAGCAGCACCTTGAAGACGGAGGAGAGGGGGACGGGGGTGTCGGGGGCGACACCGACGTCGGCCCGCCCGCCCTTTGCCGCGGCGGCCGCGCCGGACGGGGCGCGGCTCGCCGGGCCTTGGCCACCGGAGGGGCCCGGGCCGGGGTCGATGCGCTGTGCGTGCAGCGCGCCCTCCGCGCCCGCCCGGGCGAAGACCTCCCGTACGCGTTCCTCGACCCGCATCCCGCCCCTCACTTCCTCTCGCCTACGCTCGTCGCGTGGATCTCTTGCGGCACCTGCGCATTTTCCTCGTCACCGCGGAGGAGCTGCACTTCAGCCGGGCCGCCGAGCTGCTCGGCATGGCCCAGCCGCCGCTCAGCCAGGCGGTGCGCCGCCTGGAGAAGGAGCTCGGCGCCGAACTCTTCGACCGGAGCAACCGGCAGGTGCGGCTCACCGCCGCCGGGTCCGTCCTGTACGACGAGGCCCGCGAGCTCCTCGTGCGCGAGGAGCGGCTGCGGTCCCTGGTGCGGCGCGCCGTCGACGGCGACGTCGGTACGCTGCGCGCGGGCGTGCCCGAGGACACCGCCGCGCCCGTGCTGCACGCGCTGCTCGCCGCCTGTGCGGAGCACGCGCCGGGCCTGCGCGTCGACCTCCAGGAGGTGTCCACGCAGGAGCAGCTGCGCCTGCTCGCCTCCGGTGGCCTCGACGTCGGCCTGCTGCACCTGCCGGTGGACGCCACCGGCCTCGTCCTCGGGCCCGAAGTCGCCGTCGAGCTGGGCGTGGTGCTGCCCCGGACGTCCCCGCTGGCCCGGCTCGCGGAGGTCGCCCTCGCGGATCTGTCCGGGCACGACCTGGTGCTCGGCCCGCGGGAGGCCGCGCCGGGGTGGTACGACGCCACGCTCGACGTCTGCCGCGGGGGCGGCTTCGTGCCCGGCCGCGTCCGGCACGCCCGGAACCCCGAGTTCCTGCTCGGCCTCGTGGCGGCCGGGCAGGGCGTGGCCTTCGAGCGGGGCACCGCCGCGCGCAAGGAGCCGAGGGTGGTCTGGCGCCCGCTCGCCGGTCGGCCCCTCGCGCAGCGGGTCGCCGGGGCGTGGCCCGGGCAGGGGGCCCACGCGGGGGCCGGACGGTTCGCGGACCTCGCGGCGCGGGTCCTCACCCGGGACGGCACGGCCGCACCCCGGCCCCCGTCCCCGCCGCCCCCGAGCCCACGCCCCTGGTCAGTGGTATACGAGCCCCCGTGACCCCGGGCCGGGTTCCCCCGCCCACCCAAGCCAGCAGACGGACGACAACCCGCGAGCCGCCAGGTCGGGGCCGGGCTGGGTCGCTGGGGCAGGTACGGGTGGGCGGGTGGGAGGGAACCCCCGCCGGAACCCCGGTCAGGCCGGGGAGGGCAGGGCCGCGGCCAAGTAGGGGGCCGTACGGCTGAGGGCGGCGAGGGAGACCTGCCCCGGGGGCCCCGAGGCCACCACGCGGCCCCCGCCCGCCCCACCCCCGGGCCCAAGGTCCACCACCCAGTCCGCCCCGGCCACCACGGCCATGTCGTGCTCGGCCACCACCACGGAGTGCCCCGCGTCGACCAGCTCGTGCAGCCGCCCCACGAGCAGCTCCACATCGGCGGGGTGCAACCCGGTGGTGGGCTCGTCCAGGAGGTAGAGGGTGTGCCCCCGCCGCGCCCGCTGCAACTCGCTGGCGAGCTTGATGCGCTGCGCCTCGCCCCCGGACAGCTCCGTGGCGGGCTGGCCGAGGCGCAGATAGCCGAGGCCCACGTCGATGAGGGTGCTCAGGCTGCGCTGGACGGCGGGCGTGTCGGCGAAGAAGGCGGCGGCGGCCTCGACGGTCAGGTCGAGGACCTCGGCGATGGTGCGGCCGTTGTGGGTGACCTGGAGGGTCTCGGGGTTGTAGCGGGCGCCTCCGCAGTCGGGGCAGGGCGCGTACGTACTGGGCAGGAAGAGCAGCTCCACGCTCACGAACCCCTCGCCCTGGCAGGTCTCGCACCGCCCGCCCGCCACGTTGAAGGAGAACCGCCCGACCCCGTACCCGCGTTCCCGTGCCGCGTCGGTGGCCGCGAAGACCTTGCGTACGACGTCGAAGAGGCCGGTGTAGGTGGCCAGGTTGGAGCGGGGGGTGCGGCCGATGGGCTTCTGGTCGACGCGGACCAGGCGCCCGACGCCGTCGAGTTCCTCGGTGAGCTCGCCGAGGAGCGTGGACTTGCCGGAGCCGGAGACGCCGGTGACCGCGGTGAACGCGCCGAGGGGGAACTCCACCGTCACCTCCCGCAGGTTGTGCCGGGTCACCGGGCCCACCTTCAGCCAGCCGCGCGGCTCGCGGACCTCCCGTACGGGGGCCGGGGCGCGGCCGAAGAGGTAGCGGGCCGTGGCGGACTCGGCGACGTCGGCGAGGTCGGCCACGGGGCCGCTGTGCAGGACCTCGCCGCCGTGCTCGCCCGCGCGCGGGCCCACGTCCACGAGCCAGTCGGCGTGGCGCATCACGTCGAGGTGGTGTTCCACGACGAACACGGAGTTGCCCGCCGCCTTGAGCCGGTCGAGCACCGTGAGGAGGGACTCGGTGTCCGCCGGGTGCAGCCCGGCCGACGGCTCGTCCAGGACGTACACGACGCCGAAGAGCCCGGAGCGCAGCTGGGTCGCCAGGCGCAGGCGCTGGAGTTCGCCGGGGGAGAGCGTCGGCGTGGCGCGGTCGGGGGAGAGGTAGCCGAGGCCCAGTTCGGTGATGGTGTCGATGCGGGAGAGGAGGTCGGCGGTGAGGACGCGGGCCGTCTGTGAACCGCCGGTGTCGCGCAGGCACGCGGCGAGGTCGCTCAGCGGCAGCGCGGCGAGCTCGGCGATCGTGCGGCCCGCGAAGGTCACCGCGAGCGCCTCGGGCCGCAGCCTGCTGCCGCCGCACGCCGGGCACGGCTCGCTGGTCAGGAAGCGCGCGGCCTTGGCGCGCAGGGTCGGGCTCTTGGAGTCGGCGAACGTCTTCATGACGTAGCGCCGGGCGCTCATGTACGTGCCCTGGTAGGGGCGTTGGATGCGGCCCGCCTCGCGGACGGGGTGGACCGTCACCACCGGCTGCTCGTCGGTGAACAGGATCCAGTCCCGCTCGCCCTGCGGCAGTTCGCGCCAGGGCCGGTCCACGTCGTGGCCGAGCGTGTCCAGGACGTCGCGGAGGTTCTTGCCCTGCCAGGCGCCGGGCCAGGCCGCGATGGCGCCGTCGCGGATGGACAGGGACGGGTCGGGGACCAGGAGTTCCTCGGTGGTGCGGTGCACCCGGCCGAGGCCGTGGCACTCCGGGCACGCGCCCGCGGCCGTGTTCGGCGAGAACGCGTCCGAATCGAGCCGCTCGGCGCCCGCGGGATACGTACCGGCGCGTGAGAACAGCATCCGCAGCGAGTTGGACAGCGTCGTGACGGTGCCCACCGAGGAGCGGGAGGTGGGCGCGGCCCTGCGCTGCTGGAGCGAGACGGCGGGCGGCAGGCCAGTGATCTCGCTGACCTTGGGCGCCCCGACCTGGTGGATGAGGCGGCGCGCGTACGGGGCGACCGACTCGAAGTAGCGCCGCTGGGCCTCCGCGTAGATCGTCCCGAAGGCCAGCGAGGACTTCCCGGAGCCGGAGACGCCGGTGAACACGGCGATCACGTCGCGCGGGACGTCCACGTCGACGCCGCGCAGATTGTGCTCGCGGGCGCCCCGGACGCGGACGAACGGGTCGTGGTCGTGGGCGCGGGGGCTGGGCATGGGGCGGGCTCCGAACGCGGCGATGGGGCAAACCCCACGATTCTAGGCCGGGGCCGTTCGCGCACCTCGGGCGGTCACGCGCCGGTGGCCGCCGGGGCCCCGGCGAGGCCCGCCACCCGGGCCAGGCGCCGGTAGGAGTCGAGCAGGCCTTCGCGGTCGTGCGTACTGGTGGTCACCAGGACCTCCTGGGCGCCGCTGTCCTTGAGCAGCGTCTCCAGGGCGTCGGCGACCTGCTCCTCGGTGCCGTGGAGGTGGCCCTGGAGCCCGGACTCGTACAGCTCGCGCTCCTTGTCGGTCATGCCGCCCGTCGCGGCGAGCCGCTCGACGCGCTCGGCGGGCGGCAGCGGCGGGAACGTGCCGTGGGTGCGGGAGTACGCCATCGACCAGGCCTCCGGCACGAGCAGGCGGCGCGCTGCCTCCTCGGTGGCGGCGACGGCGACCGAGCCGGAGACGATCACGTACGGCTCCGGCGCCCAGGGCGAGGGCGTGAAGGCCGCGCGGTAGCCGTCGACGGCGCGCAGCATCCGCTCCCGGCGCCGCAGGTCGCCGATGACAAGGGGCAGGCCCGCGGCCGCGGCGATGGCGGCGCCCTCGCCGGTGGCCAGGACGTACGCCGGGACCCGTACGCCGTCGGCCGGGTAGGCGCGCACACCGGTGTCCGAGGCGCCGCGGAACCAGTCGAGCAGCTCCGTGAGCTGGGCCGCGAAGTCCTCGGCGGCGTGCTTGTCGCGGCCGAGCGCCTTGCGTACGCCGTCGGTGAACCCGACCGAGCGGCCGAGCCCCATGTCGATCCGGCCGGGGAAGAGCGCCTCCAGGACCCCGAACTGCTCGGCGACCACGAGCGGCTGATGGTTCGGCAGCATCACGCCGCCCGTGCCGACCCGGATCGTACGGGTGGCCCCGGCGACGGCCGCGGCGAGCACCGTCGGCGCGGAACCGGCGACTCCGGGCACGCCGTGGTGCTCGGACACCCAGAAGCGGTGGTAGCCGAGCGCCTCCAGGTCCTGCGCGAGACGGACCGTGTCACGCAGCGCCTCGGCCCCCTCGTGCCCCTCACGGACACGCGAACGGTCGAGGACGGAGAAGCGGGTGGATGCGATCACTGTGCTCACAGACATGTTCAACGCTCGCCGCGGCTGAGGATTCCCGCTCCCGCCCACGGCGTCGCGTACTTCATGAGGTGCGTCGCGTTCCGTGCGCCGACGGCGCGTCCTTGTCCTTAGGCTGATCACGTGACGCACGACAACAGACCCCTGGCCGTGTTCGACCTCGACGGCACGCTCGCCGACACCGCGCACCGCCAGCGGTTCCTGGAGCGCACGCCGCGTGACTGGGACGCGTTCTTCGCGGCGGCGCCGTACGATCCGCCGCTGCCGCGCGGCGTCGCGCTCGCGCGGGAGAGCGCGGGGGAGTGCGAGGTCGTGTATCTGACGGGACGGCCGGAGCGCTGCCGTGCCGACACCGAGGCGTGGCTCGCCGCGCAGGGGCTGCCCGAGGGGCGGATCTGGATGCGGCGCGACCACGACCGGCGGCCCGCGCGCCGCACCAAGCTGGAGGTCCTGCGGCACCTCGCGCGGGGCCGCGAGGTGCGCGTGCTCGTGGACGACGACGAGCTGGTGTGCGACGACGCGGAGCGGGCCGGGTTCACGGTGGTGCGGGCGCGCTGGGCGCGGACGTCGGCCGCGCTGAAGGACGGCCAGGAACGCGAGGGGCGCACCTGAGGCCGGGAGGGACGTACCCGCGGCGGCGGGGGGACGTGCCTGAGGCGGCGAGGAGCGCGCCTGAGGCCGGGAGGCGCACCCGCGGCCGCGCCGGGTGTCAGTCCGCGTCCTCCAGGCGGAAGCCGAGCTTCAGGCCCACTTGGTAGTGCCGGATCTCCCCGTCCTCGATGTGGCCGCGCACCTGCGTGACCTCGAACCAGTCCAGGCCGCGCAGCGTCTGCGAGGCGCGGCTTACGCCGTTGCGGATGGCCTGGTCGACGCCTTCGTGGGACGTGCCGACGATCTCGGTGACCCGGTAGGTGTGCTCGGACATGGGGTCCTTCTCCTCTCCGCGGCGGTGCGGCTGCCTCCACGGTAGTGCCGGGCGGTGGCGCGGGCCTGTTGGCGGCGGTGCGGGGGTGGACCGATGTGATCGATTGATGGAGGTGCCGTGAGAGACCGATGCGTCCACGCCCCTTGACCCGATGTTGAGGTCCGTACCAAAATCCCACACACCCGTTCGAGCACAGCTCTTCCCCACGTCGGGCCCCTCCCCCCGTGCTGTCCCCCGCAGAAAGTGACCGACGTGAACGCGCGCCACAGACGCATCTCGCTCTCCCTCGCCCTGACCTTCGCCGCCACCGCCCTGCTGCCCGGCTGCGGCGTCCTGACCGGTTCGGACGACGACAAGAGCTCCGTCACGGTCTGGCTGATGCGGGGCAGCGCGTCGGACGGGTTCGTCAAGCGGTTCACCGAGGACTTCGAGAAGCAGCACGACGACATCGACCTGGACATCCGCATCCACGAATGGACCGGCATCGGCCCCAAGGTGCAGAAGGCCCTCAAGGAGGACGACGGGCCCGACGTCATCGAGGTCGGCAACACCCAGGTCTCCCAGTACGTCGACGGGGGCGGCCTGGAGGACCTCACCCTGGAGTCCGCGCGCGACCTCGGCATGGACGACTGGCTGCCCGGCCTCGCCGAGCCCGGCCGCTTCCGGGGCGCCCAGTACGGCGTGCCGTGGTACGCCGCCAACCGCGTGGTCCTCTACAACAAGGACCTGTTCGCCCGGGCCGGGATCAAGCGGCCCCCCAAGACCCGGCAGCAGTGGCTGGACGCGACGGCGCGCCTCGACTCCGGCGCGGACCAAGGGATCTACCTCGCCGGACAGGACTGGTACACGCTGGCCGGGTTCATCTGGGACGAGGGCGGCGACCTCGCCAAGGAGAAGGGCGGCGTCTGGAAGGGCACCCTGAACTCCCCGGCCGCGCTGCGCGGCATGGACTTCTACCAGCAGCTCCAGGCGCTCGGCGACGGCCCCCAGAACGCCGACGAGGAACACCCGCCGCAGGCCGGGGTGTTCGCCAAGGGCGACGTCGCGCAGATCATCGCGGTGCCCGGCAGCGCCCGCGCCATCGAGGCGAAGAACCCCGCCCTGAAGGGGAAGATCGGCTACTTCCCGATCCCCGGCAAGACCGCGGGCAAGCCCGGCGCGGTCTTCACCGGCGGCTCCGACCTCGTCGTGCGCGAGGGCACCAAGGAGCGCAAGGCGGCCGTCGAGGTCGTCAAGGCGCTCGCGGGCGAGAAGTGGCAGAAGGAGCTCGCCCGCACCATGGACTACGTACCGAACAAGACGACGCTCGCCCCCACCGTGGCGGGCGACGCCGGGGTGGCCGCGATGGCGGCCGGGGCCGCGCGGGGCCGGGCGACGCCCAACTCGCCGCGCTGGGCCCTGGTCGAGGCCAAGAACCCGATCAAGACGTACATGTCGAAGGTCCTCGCGGGCGGCGACGCGGCCGCCGAGGCCAAGGCGGCCTCAAGCCGGATCACCGAGGCCCTGGAGGACAACGCCCACTGAGCCAAGGCCCGTGGGGCCCGCCGCCGATGGCGCCGGGCCCCGGGCCCCGGCCTCAGGCCGCCGTGCTCAGGGACAGCGCGAAGCGCCCGCGCTCGTCCGTCCACCAGTGCGTCAGCTCCAGTCCGGCCGCGGCCAGTTCGGACCGGACGCCGTCCTCGCGGAACTTCGCGGAGACCTCGGTGCGCAGGTCCTCGCCCCGCTCGAAGTCGACCGCGAGGTCCAGGGCGGGGATCTTCACCGTCTGTGTGAGCCGGGACCGCAGCCGCATCTCGATCCACTCCCGGTCGCGGTCCCACACGGCCACGTGGCTGAACGCCTCGGGGTCGAAGTCCGCACCCAGCTCGCGGTTCACGACGTGCAGCACGTTCTTGTTGAACGCGGCGGTCACGCCCGCCCCGTCGTCGTACGCCGACACCAGGACCGACTCGTCCTTGACCAGGTCCGTGCCGAGGAGCAGCGCGTCCCCGGGGGACAGCAGGCCGCGCACCGAGGCGAGGAAGGCGGCGCGCTCGGCGGGCAGCAGATTGCCGACGGTGCCGCCGAGGAACGCCACCAGGCGCGGCCCCGGCGTGCCCGGCAGCGCGAGGCCCTCGGTGAAGTCGGCCACGAGCGCGTGCACGCTCAAGGAGGGCCGCTGGGCGAGGAGCGTGTTCGCCGCGCCGGTGAGCGCGGACTCGCTGACGTCGACGGGCACGTACGTGTCCAGGTCCGTCAGGGCGTCGATGAGGTGCCGGGTCTTGTCGGAGGATCCCGAGCCGAGCTCTATCAGCGTGCGGGCCCCGGTGACCTCGGCGATCCGTGCCGACCTGGCGACCAGGATCTCGCGCTCGGCACGCGTCGGGTAGTACTCGGGCAGGGTGGTGATCTCGTCGAACAGGACGCTGCCGCGCGCGTCGTAGAACCACTTGGGCGGCAGCGTCTTCGGGGTGCGCGACAGGCCGTGCAGGACGTCGGCGCGCAGGGCGGCGTCGGTGGCG
The DNA here is from genome assembly GCF_044544845.1 of Streptomyces sp. NPDC053474. Taxonomy (NCBI): domain Bacteria; kingdom Bacillati; phylum Actinomycetota; class Actinomycetes; order Kitasatosporales; family Streptomycetaceae; genus Streptomyces; species Streptomyces sp. NPDC053474. The sequence continues at coordinate 49,443 of NZ_JBITXV010000016.1, read as the reverse complement.
TCCTCGGGCAGGGTGCGGGTCAGCAGGAACGGGCTCACGCGGGTGGCTCCTTGAGCGGGGTGAGAAGGACGTCGGTGCGGCTCGCGTGGAGCAGCGTGTGGTCGGGGACCTCGCGCCAGCGCGGGTCGTCGTCGTACGGCTCGGAGGCGGCGACGGTGCCGCGCCCGGGCACGGCCAGGTACCAGAGGGTGTCGCCCCAGGCCGTCGCGGCGATCGTCGCGCCGTCGGTGACCAGCAGGTTCAGCCGTGATCCGGGGGCCGCATCCGCGACCTCCACGACCGTGTCCGCGACCGCCTGCGGCAGCGGCTCGCCGCGCCGCAGGCGGGCCTGGACGAGCGCCCAGACCAGCGCCGAGTCGCAGCGTGCTTCCAGGGAGAGGAGATCGGCGGCCGGGAGCCCGGCGGCGAGCGGCGCGAGCGAGGCGGGCCAGCCGGACACCGCGCCGTTGTGGCTGAACAGCCAGCGGTCCGCGGCGAACGGCGCCGCCGCGGCCTCCCCGTCCGCCCCGGCCACGGTTGCGTCGCGCACGGCGGCGAGCACCGCCGCGGAGCGCACCACGCGCGCGAGGTCGGCGAACGACTGGTCGCCCCAGATCGGCCCGGCCCGCCGGTAGCGCGCGGGCACCGGGTCGCCGTCGGCGTACCAGCCCACGCCGAAGCCGTCGGCGTTGACCGTGCCGTACCGCTGGTGCCGGGGCGCCCAGGACTGCCGCAGGAGGCTGGAGCGAGGCGTGACGAGCAGCGCGCCCAGGTGCTCGGGCGCGCCGACGTAGGCGAGGTGACGGCACATCAGCCGAGCTCCGCGGCCAGCTCGGCGGCCGTGGCGTCACGGGCCGTGCGGAAGCCGGAGAAGATCTGCCGCCGCACCGGGTGGTCCCAGTTGCGGAAGGTGCCCCGGCAGGCCACGGCGTCCACGGAGAAGGCGCCGCCGCGCAGGACCTTGTAGTCGCCGCCGAAGAACACCTCCGAGTACTCGCGGTAGGGGTAGGCGACGAAGCCCGGGTAGGGCAGGAAGTCGCTCGCCGTCCACTCCCACACGTCGCCCATCAACTGCCGTATGCCGAGCGGCGAAGCGCCCTGCGGATAGCTGCCGACGGGCGCCGGGCGCAGATGGCGCTGGCCCAGGTTCGCGTGCCGGGGCGCGGGGTCCTCGTCTCCCCACGGGTAGCGCGCCGAGCGGTCCTCGTCGGGCCGGTGGCGGGCGGCCTTCTCCCACTCGGCCTCGGTGGGCAGGCGCCGCCCCGCCCAGCGCGCGTACGCGTCCGCCTCGTACCAGCTGACGTGGACCACCGGCTCGTCGGCGGGCACCGGCTCCACGCGGCCGAAGCGCCGCCGCAGCCACTGGCCGCCCTCGCGGCGCCAGAACAGCGGCGCCGCGAGGCCGTTCCCCCGGACCGTCTCCCAGCCGCGCTCGTGCCACCAGCGCGGCTCCTCGTACCCGCCGTCGTCGATGAAGCGCTGGTACGCGGCGTTCGTCACCGGCGTGGTGTCGAGGAAGAAGGGCGGCACGAGCCGCTGGTGGGCGGGGCGTTCGTTGTCGAGCGCCCAGGGCTCGGTGGACGTTCCCATGGTGAACGTGCCGCCGGGCACGAGGACTTCGTCCGGGCCGCCGAAGGCCTCAGCGGGCTCCGGGTCGGGGGCGGTGAGCGCCGGGGCGCCCGCGCGCAGCTGATGGGTGATCAGCATGGTCTCGTCGTGCTGCTGTTCGTGCTGCGCGATCATGCCGAAGGCGAAGCCCGCGTCGGTGAGCCCGGCCACCGCCTGCGCGCCGCCCACGGCGAGCGGGGCGTCCGGAGCGAACGGGGTGCCGTCCGTGAACGGGGTGCTCTCCAGGACGTCGAGCGCCCGGCCGCGCACCTCGGCGGCGTAGCGGCGGGCCTCATCGGGCGCGAGCAGCGGCAGCGAGGGACGGGTGGCGCGCGGGTGCTCGAAGGCGTCGTACAGGGAGTCGATCTCGGGCCGCAGGGCGTCGCGGCCGCCGACCGCGCGCAGCAGCCACTGCTCCTCCTGGTTGCCTATGTGGGCGAGGTCCCACACCAGTGGTGACATCAACGGCGAGTGCTGTGCGGTCAGTTCGGAGTCCTCGACGCAGGAGGTGAGCAGCGCGGTCCGCTCGCGCGCGGCCCGGAGCGCGCCGAGCGCGCGCTCCCGCAGCTCCTCGGGGCCGACGGGGGATCCGGTCATGCGTGTGCGTCCTTCCCCGGGGTGAGCGCCCCGTGTGCGTCGAGTTCGTCGAGCAGGTCGTCGGCCGGGCAGCGGCCCCGCGCGACATACCGGTCGGCGTGGGCCGCGACCGCCGTGACCACCGCGGGGGCCGCGCCCAGCCGGGGCAGCGCGTCAAGGGCGGCGGCGAAGCAGGCCGCGGCCGCCTCCCGCAGCTCCGGGTCCGCGAGGCCGTGGCGGGCCGCGTCCAGCCACAGCGGGCTGTGCGGCGCGGGCGTCACCCCGGCCCGCTCGGCCAGCGGCTTCACGGTGCGGTAGGCGGTCTCGGTGGCCTGCGCGTCGTCGAAGAGCGCCATGGTCACGGCGAGCGGCACCACCCAGCCGTCCGCGCCCGGCTGCGCGTCGACCATGCGCAGCTCCAGGTGCCCCCGCGGTCTGACCGGCGGGAACAGCGTGGTGAGGTGGTAGTCGAGGTCACCGCGCGTGGGCGGCCGGGGAAGACCGGAGCGTATCCACGACCGGAAGGTGAGTCCCTGGGGCACCAGCCACGGTGCGCCGCCCTCGGGGGAGTCCTCCGTGGTACGCACGCACATCACCGGCGCGTCCAGGGCGTGCCGTGCCCAGGCCTCCCGCGGCTCCTCGTCGAGCGCGGGCGCGCCCGACCTGCCGGGGTCGATGCCCGCCCACACGGCCTGCCGCGTGGACCGCCAGCCCGTGGCCCGGCCGTCCTGCACCGGCGAGTTGGCGAACGCCGCCACCAGGACCGGGCCGAGCAGATGCGCGAGCCGCCAGCGCCGGGCGAAGCCGAGCGGCCCCGGCTCCGCGTACCCGGCGTCCAGGCAGATCTGCACGGACGCCGTGGAGCACATCATGCGGCGGCCCGCCTCGCCCGCGCGGTCGAGCCAGCACTCCATGGCGTCGTAGCGCGGCTCTCGCAGCAGCCGCGTCGGGGCACGCCACGGGTCGGCGCCGAGGCCGGTGAGGGTGAGGTCCAGGGGGCGGAGCGCGTCACGGACGACGGTGAGATCGGCCGCCACGGCCGATACGCACTCCATGAGCGAGGCGGCGGGCAGCGAGCTGAGCTCCAGCTGACCGCCGGGTTCCACGGTGACCGCCGAGTGCAGGGATCGGGTCCGCAGGGCCGCGCGGGCGGTCTCGACGCGGGCGGACGTGACGGGAAGGCGCGGGGAGCGCCGGTCGTGGACGAGCCACTCCAGCTCCACGCCGACGGCGGCGGGCGGTCCGTTCTTGAAGCAGATGCCGCGCACCAGGGCCTCGACCTCCGCCTCGGTCACGGCGTCGCGAGGACGCACGCGACGGTTCGTACAGTCTCCCTCTGGCATGCCGGGGGTCCTCCTGTTCCGGGCGGCCCGGACGTCGCGTCCGGGCAGCGCTCGTAACACCCAAGACCTTGAAGCTATTTCGCACAAGACGGCCCTGGGTGGCCGGGAAGTGCCGTTGTGGTGAACGACGGCCGCGCCACGCCGTCCGTTCACGCACCACACGGGGGATTCCTTCCAATAGACCACGCGCGTGCGCTTCCCGCACGGGATGGCCGAAACGGCACGTCCGCCCCTGGGGGAGCGCCGGTCAGTCGCGGGGCGCGGGGTGCTCGACGCGGTACTGCTCCGCGAGCTCGTCGAAGACGTCGCTGGTCGGCCCGCCCAGGACGGCCGGATGGGCGCCGCCCACGAAGGACCGCACCCGGTCCGTGACCTCCGCCGCCTTCGCGGCGCTCGCGTAGATGCCGAGCACCAGGGAGCCGTCACCCGCGGTGAAGCCCCAGGGCACCTCGCAGGGCCCGGCGTGGTCCTCGACGGGACACAGCAGGCGGGCGAGGGGTTCCTGGAGCGCGAGCGCCGCTTGGGTGTCGGCGAAACCGTGGATGTGGATCTCGTAGAGCTGCACGGGCCAGACGGTAGACGGCGCTTTCACGAGGCGCACGGCATTTTCGGGCGCCGCATCAGGCTTCCACGCGCCCCGTCGTCGCCGCTTCGCCCCCCGGGGAGGCCCCGGCGGCCCCGCCCCGCTCAGGGCGCCGCCCGCGTGTCCGCGGGCTCCGGCCAGTGCGCGTGCCAGCGCCGGTCCGCCTCCAGCTGGGCCGCCAGGGAGATGAGCAGCGGCTCGCTGCCCGCGGGGCCGAGGAGCTGGGCGCCCACGGGAAGCCCGCCCGCGACCCGCCCCGCGGGCACGTTCACCCCCGGCCAGCCGAGCACGTTCCACGGCCACGCGTACGGGCACGCCGCGATCATCGCCTGGTCCGTGCGCAGGGCGCTGAGCCCCGCGAGGGCCCCGACGGGCGGCGGCGGGGTGGCCGTCGTGGGCGCGAGGACCACGTCGTACGTGGCGAAGACGGCGCCGACCCGGCGTTGCAGGGTCGCCTCCGCCCGGCGGGAGAGCCGCAGCGGCGCGCCGCCAAGGAGCCGCCCGAGCCGGGCGGCCTCCTTGGTGCGCGGGTCGAGCAGGGCGGGGTCGGGCACCTCGCGCACCCAGTCGGCGACGCCCGCCGTGGCCCGGGGCACGAAGGCCAGGCCGATCTGGCCGTAGCGCGGGTCGGCCTCCTCCACGTCGTGCCCGAGCGCGGCCAGGCGGTCGGCGAGCTCCACGACCTTGGCGCGCACGAGGCGGTGCAGCCGCTTGGGCGTGGCCGTGAACGGCGTGCGCAGGGAGAGCGCGACGCGCAGCCTGCCCGGCTCGCGCGTGGCGGCCTCGGCGGCGCGGATCGCGGGCGGCTGGTGCGGGTCGTCGAGGTGGTTGCCGCTCGCCGCGTCCAGGAGCAGCGCGGCATCGGCCACGGTGCGCGCCAGCGGGCCGTTGACGGTGATGCCGTTGAACGCCTCGGGCCACGGCCACGTCGAGATGCGCCCGCGCTGCGGCTTGATCCCCACGAGATGGGTCCACGCGGCCGGGATCCGCACCGAGCCCGCGCCGTCCGAGCCGAGCGCCACCGGCACCAGGCCCGCCGCGACCGCCGCGGCGGAGCCGCCCGACGAACCGCCCGGCGTGTGACCGGTGTTCCACGGATTGCGGGTGGCGCCGAAGGCGGGCCCTTCCGTGAACGGCCACTGCCCCAGCTCGCACGTGTTGGTCTTGCCGACGATGACCGCGCCCGCCGCCCGCAGCCTGCGCACCGCCTCCGCGTCCCGCGCCTTGGGCGGGAAGTCGCCGGGGCAGCCGAACGCCGTCGGCTCGCCCGCCACGTCCGTGTCGTCCTTCACCGCGAGTGGCACCCCGAGCAGCGGGGCACGGGCGCCGCTCGCCAACCGCCGGTCCGCGGCGTCCGCTTCGGCGAGCGCGGCCTCGGCGCGCACCACGCGGAAGGCGTTGAGCGTGGGCTGGGTCGCCAGGATCCGGCTCAGCGTCCGCTCGGTGAGTTCGCGCGCGGACACCTCGCCCGCGCTGAGCGCGCGGACGGTCTCCGCGAGGCCTTCGGAACGGTCGCTGCTCATGTGGGGGCACCTTCGGTCGGGCGGCGCGGCCGCGGTTGCTTACCGCACGGTAGCTTCCGGCGGGCCAACGCGGTATCAGGACGGCGGAGTTCACTCCCGCCCGCCGCGCGCGCTCCGTGCCGACGCGGCGCGCGTGAGCGGCGTGTGCCGCCCCGGCCGAGCCGCGTGTGCGCGGTCAGCGGCGTGCGTGACCTCCCGCGCTACCAGCCACGATGGCGTGCGCGCCCGTGCCCCGTCGCCTGCCCGGCAGCGCCCCCGCGCCCGCCTGGGTGCGCCCCGGGGCCGTCTGGAAGGATTGCCTTCGTCATGGTGCAGATACCGAAGCAGCAGGCCGCGCCGGATCCGGCGCCGACCGCGCCGAGCCCGCCACCCGACCCCGAGCCGCAGGACGCCGACCAGCGCGTGCCGCACCCCGTTCCGACCAGCGCCGACGTCGCCCGCCTCGCGGGCGTCTCGCGCGCCACCGTGAGCTACGTCCTGAACAACACCCGTGCCGTGCGCATCAGCGAGCCCACCCGCCGTCGCGTCCGCGAGGCCGCCAAGGAGCTCGGCTACGTCCCGCACGCCGCCGCCCGCAGCCTGCGCGCCGGGCACACCCGCATGGTCCTCATGCCCACGCCCCAGATCCCCGTGGGCCCGCTCTTCAACCAGTTCTTCAGCGAACTCCAGTGGGCGCTCAGCCGGTTCGACTACACCGTCGTGCAGTACGGCAGCCTCGGCCTCACGGGTGAGGAGGCCGCCCGCGCCTGGGCCGAGCTGCGCCCGGTCGCGGTGCTCGCCCCCGACGCGACCGCGCTCGGCGCCCGCGGCGTCTCCGTCCTCAAGCGCTCGGGCGCCAAGGCGGTGTTCACGCTCGGCCCGCAGCGCGCCGAGGGGGCGCACGCGCTGCTCATGGACCAGCGCCTGGTCGGCCGCAGCGCCGCCGAGCACCTGCTCGCCCGCGGCCGCCGCCGCATAGGCGTCGTGGTCCCCGAGGAGCCCGGGCTCGAACCCTTCTCGCGGCCGCGCCTGGACGGCGTGCGGGCCGCCGTGCGCGGCACGGGCGACGGCGGGGTGACCGAGCTGCCGCTGGGCTACGGCGAGGACTCCGCGGCCCGGCTCGCGGGCCGCTGGCGCGGGCTCGGCCTCGACGCCGTCTTCGCGTACAACGACGAGTACGCGATGCTCCTCATGCGCGCCCTCCAGGACGAGGGCATACGCGTCCCGGACGACGCGGCCGTCGTCGGCGCCGACGACCTGATGCTGGGGCGGCTCCTGCGCCCGCGCCTGAGCAGCGTCCGCATCGAGCTGCCGTCGGGCCGCGGCCTGGCCGAGCTCGTCGACCGGGTGGTGCGGGAGCCCGGGGCGCGGCCGGAGGTCCACGACGTCCTCGGTGCGAGCGTGGTGCACCGGGAGTCGAGCTGAGCCCCGGCCCCGCGCCCCGGAGCAGGCGTTACGCCCCCTGCTCCTTGGCCTGCTGCTCCGCGACCGACTTGCGGACCTCGTCCATGTCGAGCTTGCGGGCCTGACCGATCACGTCCTCCAGGGCGGACTCGGGCAGCGCGCCCGGCTGCGCGAACACCGCGACCTGGTCCCGGACGATCATCAGCGTGGGAATCGACTGGATGCCGAAGGCGGCGGCCAGCTCCGGCTGCGCCTCCGTGTCCACCTTGCCGAAGACCAGGTCCGGGTTGGCCTCCGCGGCCTTCTCGTAGACCGGCGCGAACTGGCGGCAGGGCCCGCACCAGGACGCCCAGAAGTCGATCAGGACGAAGTCGTTGTCCGTCATCGTCTGGTCGAAGTTTTCCTTCGTGAGCTCCACGGTCGTGCTCATGATGAGTCTCTCTTCCTGGTGGGGGCGAAGCCGTCGTGCACAACGGCCGCGGCGGCGGCCGTATTCCGCGCGCGTACCCGTGTGGCCACGCCGCACACCTGGCACCAGACTGGCCCCATGACGCAATCCACGGACGCCACGGGCGAAGCAGCGGACAACACGTACGACGTAGTGGTCATCGGGGCCGGACCAGTGGGGGAGAACGTCGCCGACCGGGCGCGCGCGGCGGGCCTCAGCGCGGCGATCGTGGAGAGCGAGCTGGTCGGCGGCGAGTGCTCGTACTGGGCCTGCATGCCCAGCAAGGCGCTGCTGCGGCCCGTCGTGGCCCGGGCGGACGCGCGCCGCGTGCCGGGCCTGCGCCACCTCGTCGAGGGCGCCCTCGACGCGTCCGCCGTCCTCGCCCACCGGGACGCGTACGCCTCCCACTGGAAGGACGACGGTCAGGTCGGCTGGCTGGACTCGATCGGCGTGGACCTGTTCCGCGGCCACGGCCGCCTCGCGGGCGCGCGCCGGGTGAGTGTGACCGCCGCCGACGGGACCGTCACGCGCCTCGCGGCCCGGCACGCCGTCGCGGTGTGCACCGGCAGCCGGGCCGTGGTGCCCGACCTACCTGGCGCCGCCGACGCGAAGCCGTGGACCAGCCGCGAGGCGACCAGCGCCGACCACGTGCCCGGCCGTCTGGTCGTGGTCGGCGGCGGCGTGGTCGGCGTGGAGATGGCCACGGTCTGGCAGGCGCTCGGCTCCCGCGTGACCCTGCTGGTGCGCGGCGAGGGCCTGCTGCCCAAGATGGAGCCGTTCGCCGGGGAGCTCGTCGCCGACGCGCTGCGCGAGGCGGGCGCGGACGTACGGACGGACACCTCGGTGAAGGCGGTGCGCCGGGACGGCGCCACGGTCACCGTCGAGCTCGAAGGGGGCGAGAGCATCGAGGCCGACGAGATCCTCTTCGCCACCGGCCGCGCCCCGCGCACCGACGACCTCGGCCTGGACACGGTCGGCCTGGAGCCCGGCGCGTGGCTGCCCGTCGACGACAGCTGCCAGGTCGCGGGCAGCGACTGGCTGTACGCCGTGGGCGATGTGAACCACCGGGCGCTCCTGACCCACCAGGGCAAGTACCAGGCGCGGATCGCGGGCGCCGCGATCGCCGCCCGCGCCCAGCGGGTCCCCCTCCTGGAGACCGACCGGTGGGGCGCCCACAGCGCGACCGCCGACCACGACGCCGTCCCGCAGGTCGTCTTCACCGACCCGGAGGCGGCGTCGGCGGGCCTCACCCTCGCCGCCGCGAAGGAGGCGGGCCACCGCGTGCGCGCCGTCGACTACGACCTCGCGTCCGTCGCCGGGTCGGGCCTGTACGCCGACGGGTACCGGGGCCGCGCCCGCATGGTCGTCGACCTGGACCGCGAGGTCGTCCTCGGCGTCACCTTCGTCGGCCCCGGCGTCGGCGAGCTCATCCACTCCGCCACGGTCGCCATCGCGGGCGAGGTGCCCATCGACCGCCTGTGGCACGCGGTCCCGGCGTACCCGACGATCAGCGAGGTGTGGCTGCGGCTCCTGGAGACGTACCGGGGCTGACGGGGACCTTCAGCTGACCGCGAGCCGCACCGTCAGCAGGGCACGGCCGGACGGCGGCCGTGCCCTACGCCCGCCTCCGGGCGGCCCGGGAAGGCCGCAGCGCCGCGAGTTCGTCCTCGCCCTTGCCGCCCCAGACGCCCGACGTCTGGCCGGAGCGCAGTGCGTACGTGAGGCACTCACGCGTCACCGCGCAGTGCTCGCAGATGCGTTTGGCCTCCTCCTGTTCCTGTTCGGCCGGTCCGGAGTTGCCGACGGGGAAGAACAGCTCAGGGTCCTCATCAGCACACGCGGCCCGGTGGATCCAGTCCTGTCGCAGGGGCACCGTTTCCATGCGGCGGCGAGTGCCCGGGAACGAAGGGGACGAAACGGCGTCCTCCGGTCAGCCGTCCGCGAGGATCGCCTCCAGATGCCGGAGCGCCGTCGTCACGCGGGCCGGTTCCTGCTGGAAGAACGGGTCGTCGGGCACCGGCAGCGACCCGGCGAGCGCGATGCCCCGCCCGCGCGCCCACGTGGCGTCATCGGCGCCGAGCGCCGCCCGGAACGTGGCGCGGGCCCGCGCGGGCAGGAACATCCACGCCGGGATCAGGTCGCACGCCGGGTCGCCCACGGCAAGGGTCCCGAAGTCGATGACGGCGCTCAGCCGCCCCTCGACCGCCAGCAGGTTGCCGGTCGCCAGGTCGCCGTGCAGCCACACCGGCGGACCGTCCCAGGCGGGCGCCGCGAGGGCCTGCTCCCACACCGCCGTGACCGTGTCGGTGTCGACCGTGCCGTCCAGCTTCGCGATCTTCGCCCGTACGGTGGAGTCGGCGGCCAGCTGTGGGCACTCGGTGCCCACGCGCGTGCCCCGGAAGGCGTTGCTCCACTGCGGCGGCGGCCCGTCCGTCGCGTCGATGCGCTGCAACGCCCGGATGAACTCGGCGAGTTGGACCGCGGCCTCGTGCGGATCCGCCAGGCCGTCCGTCGTGGCGGGCTCGCCCGGAAGCCAGCGGCAGACCGACCACGGGAACGGATACCCCTCGCCCGGCTCGCCCTGCGCCAGCGGCCGCGACACCGCGAGCGGCAGCTGCGGCGCCAGCCACGGCAGCCAGCGCTGCTCCCGTTCGACCTGGCCGGTCCAGCGGGCGTAGCGGGGCAGCCGCAGCGCCATGTCGTCGCCGAGCCGGAAGGTCGCGTTGTCCATGCCGGAGCGCGGCACCGGCGTCACGGGCAGGTGTGCCCAGCGCGGGAACTGCGCCGCGACGAGACGCCGTACCAGCGGCACGTCGATGGTGACCGCGACCTCGTCGTCGTCCTGGGCGTCCGGGACGTCCTGCTCGTCGGTGTCCTGCTTGTCGATGTACTGCTTGTCGTACGTCTCGTCGGTACCGCTCGATGACACGGGAACTCCTCGGCCGGACCGTGTGCCCGGCGCCTTCGTCGACCTGGTGGAAGGTGTCCCATCCCACCCGTCGGCCGGATCCGCTGTCCACCGGGTTTCCGACGGCGACTAGCGCGCCTTAGTTGCTGCTGGCGGTAACCGGCGTCCGGGCCTCGCGCAGCGCCCGGTCCGGCCCCGCGGAGCCTGCCGCGGACGGCGCGGGGACCGCGGCGCCGCCCCCGCCAGGACCGCGCAGCCGCCGCAGCGCGCGCCGCGCCCGCGCGGGCAGGATCCGCCGCCAGGCCCGCCTACGGCGGGCGGAGCGCAGCTCGGCGAAGAGGAGTTCGTGCCGGGCCGCGATCGGCTCCGGGTCGTAGCGGCGGGCGCTCTCCAGGGCGGCGGCGCCCATCGCACGCCGCCGCGGCGCGTCCTCGATGAGTTCGAGCAGCGCCTTGGCGAGCGCGGCCTCGTCGCCCGTCGGCACCAGGCGGCCGTCGTGGCCGTCAGTGATGATCTCGGCGGGGCCGAGCGGGCAGTCGGTGCTCACCACCGGCACGCCGCACCGCATGGCCTCCACCAGCGTCATGCCGAACGACTCGGCGTCCGAGGCGGACGCGACCACGGAGGCCCGCGCGAACTCCGGCTCGATCGGCGAGCGCACCCCCATCAGCTCCACCCGCCCGCCAAGGCCCAGCTCCTCGACCGCGCGCTCCAGCGGCTCCTTCTGCTGGCCGCCGCCGTAGATCCGCAGCCGCCAGTCGGGGTGCCGCTCCGCGACCGTGGCGAACGCCGACACCAGCAGGCCGAACCGCTTGCCGGGCACGAGCCGCCCGGCCGCGGCGACGACCTTGGCGGTGCCGTCCGAGGGCGGGACCTGCGGCCGGGGCACCATGTTCGGGATGCCCAGGATCCGCACCCCCGGCAGCGGCATCCGTCTGCGGTAGACCTCCGCGTCGGCCTCCGTGGTCGTCACCAGGGCGTCCAGACGGCGGTAGTGGCGCGCGAGTTGGGCGCGGAGCCGCTTGCTGTGCGCGTCGTGCCGCAGGTGCTCCTGGCCGACGAGCAGCGCGCGGCGCGGGCCGAACCGCGCGAGGTACACATTGATCCCCGGCCGCGTACCGACGATCACGTCCGCGTCGCAGCGCCGCAGATACGCCGCGACGCGCGCGTCGTGCAGGCGCGTGTACTGGTGGTGGCGCCGCTCCGCCGACGGGAACGCCTCGGCGGGCTCGGCGAACAGCGGATCGAGCGTGTCCGCGCTCCCCGCCCTGACGTCCACCAGCGGTACGAGCCGCACTCGCGGGTCGACCGCGAAGCGCGGCCGCTCGCGGTGGCGCATCAGCGAGACGACGGTGACGTCGTGGCGCTCGGACAACGCGGACGCGAGGTTGAGGGTGGTGCGGATGGTGCCCCCCACCCCGTACACGTTGTGCAGCAGGAACACGACCTTCAGAGCCTTCATGCGGAGCTTTCCCCTCGGCGGTGCTCGACAGATCCGCGCGTGGGTCGGGACGCGCGGCGACATGACGCGGCGGAAACGCAGGCCACCCTTCCGCGCCCGGGTAAGCCGGGATTCCGGCCACGGTGAGAGGACGGTGAGAACGCGGCCGCGCGCCGGTGGAAGCAGGGGCGGTTGGCAGACTAACGGGAGGCCGCACACCGAGCCGTATCGCAACACGCCGACTCCCGGCGGCCCACCGCACACCGTGCTCCTCGCCGAGGACGACCGCGCCATCCGCAACGCCCTGGAGCGCGCCCTGACCCTGGAGGGCTACCGTGTCACGGCCGTCGCCGACGGCGTCACGACGCGGCCCCGGCATCGCGGCCACCGACCTCGCCCGCACGGTGTTCGCCGGGGCGAGGCCCGGGGGAGGGGCGGTGGTGGGCTTCACCCTGGGCGAGGCGTGAGGCCGGGGCACGCCCCGGCCTTTCGTCCTACAGGACCGGCTCGCCGTCCAGCGCGGCGGCCATCCGCAGGTGCGGTACGGCCTCCGCGTCCCGGCCCTGCCGTTCGAGGGTGCGGCCCAGCATCAGCCGGGCGTAGCTCTCGACGGGGTCGAGCTCCAGGACCGCGCGCAGCTCCGTCTCGGCGCGGCGCAGCTGGGCCGAGTGGTAGTAGGCGCGGGCGAGCAGCAGCCGCGGCGCGACCTGCTCGGGCACCTCGTCGGCCAGCGGGGCGAGGATGCGCGCCGCCGTCGCGTACTCCTTGGCGTCGAAGAACTGCCCCGCCCGCTCCCAGCGCTCGGCGGCGGTGCCGTGGTCGTAGTAGGTGATGTTCACTGTTTGCCTCCTCGACGGCCCACAACAGCACTAGGTAATTGAATATTCCACTATGTAGGGGCGGTGGGTACGGGGGGCCCGCCCCGGCGCCGGACGGCACGAAGGCGGATGCTGACGGGCCGGGCCCCTCGGGGCTAGGTTGGGCGGCATGAGCAATCTTGATCGCCAGGCGGTGCCGTCCCCCTGTGGCGGCCGCGGGTTCGTCGTCGCGGAACCGGTGCGGGAACTCCTCAGCCCTCGACGCGTGCGGCTCGGCGAGTCCACCGAGGTCCGCCGACTCCTGCCGAACCTGGGGCGGCGCATGGTGGGCGCCTGGTGCTTCGTCGATCACTACGGCCCCGACGACATCGCCGACGAGCCCGGCATGCAGGTGCCGCCGCACCCCCACATGGGCCTGCAGACCGTGTCGTGGCTGCACGAGGGCGAGGTCCTGCACCGCGACAGCACCGGCAGCCTGCAGACGGTCCGCCCCCGCGAGCTGGGCCTGATGACGTCGGGCCGCGCCATCTCCCACTCCGAGGAGAGCCCCAAGGCCCACGCCCGCCTCCTGCACGGCGCGCAGCTCTGGGTGGCGCTGCCGGACGCCCACCGCCACACCGAGCCGCACTTCGAGCACCACCCCGACCTGCCGGTCGTCACCGCCCCGGGCCTGAGCGCCAAGCTCCTGCTCGGCACCCTCGACGGCACCACGTCGCCCGGTACGACGTACACCCCCATCGTCGGCGCGGACCTGACCCTCACCCAGGGCGCCGACCTGCGCCTCCCCCTCGAAACCGACTTCGAGTACGCCGTCCTGTCCATGTCCGGCGAGGCCCACGTGGACGGCGTCCCCCTACTTCCCGGCTCCATGCTCTACCTGGGCTGCGGCCGCACCGAACTCCCCGTACGCGCCGCGTCCGACACCAGCCTCATGCTCCTCGGCGGCGAGCCGTTCGAGGAGGAGCTCATCATGTGGTGGAACTTCATCGGCCGCACCCAGCAGGACATCGAACAGGCCCGCACCGACTGGATGACGGGCACGCGCTTCGGCGAGGTGAAGGGCTACGACGGCGCACCGCTGCCCGCCCCCGAGCTGCCGCCGGTGGCGTTGAAGCCTCGGGGGAGGGTGCGCTGACCTGGGAGGTCCCCAAGAGCGACCAAGATCTACCGGGGCAGCCTCGGATTTCGCGGCGCCGGAGCCGGGCCCGCCACGACGGGTGCGGTAGCAAGCGCAGTCGTATCGGGTTGGGGCCGGAGAAGCGGTCCGCTCAGCGGTCCAACAACGGCCGCGCGCGGCTTGGTACGGAACCCGCCGATCGAGGCGCCCTCAGGGCACCGCCCCACTGGGTGTTCTGCGAGTTTCGGCGGTCAGGCGGGCCGGACGGGGGCTCGTAGTTCGATCTTGTAGCCGCCGTCCGGCGTGGGCTCGGCCGTGAGGGTGCCGTCGACGAGCTCGGCGCGTTCTTTCAGGCCGATGAGGCCGTGGCGGGCGCTGGGGAGGGCGACGGTCGGGCGGGTGGGGGCGGTGTTGGTGATGGTGACGCCGAAGCGGTGGGCGTCGTGCCACAGGCGGATGTCGGCGCGGGCTCCCGGGGCGTGTTTGCGCATGTTGGTGAGGGCTTCCTGGACCGTGCGGTAGATGGTGCGCTGAGCGGTGGTGCTGATGCCAGGAGGAAGCTCTCCGGTCAGGGTGGTCTCGATGCCGCTGTTGGCGATGAGCTGCCGGAGGTCGGCAAGGGTGGGCTGGGGGGTGAGTTCGGTTGCCCTGCCGCCGGAGGCGCGGAGCAGGGCGACCATGTGGCGGAGTTCGTCGAGGGTGTTCGCGCTCAGGGTGCGGATGGTGCGGGCGGCCTCGCGGGCATCGGGGTCCTTGGCGGCCATCTGCAGGGCTCCGGCCTGGACGGCGATGAGGCTGACCTGGTGGGAGACGACGTCGTGCATCTCGCGGGAGAGTTGGGCGCGTTCGCGGGCGAGGACGGTCTGGGCGTAGAGGGCGCGTTCGTGTTGCCGGGCCTCCTTGACCTCGACGAGCTGGCGGGCCACGTCGTGTCTGGCCTGCACGAGCTGGCCGAACAGGACGGGGACGAAGGCCGTGGCGAGCGTGTAGACGAATTGGACGAGCGTCCAGGTCCGGTCGCCGTCGAACGCGTCGGACCACGGCCACAAGACGGTGGCCGCAGTGGCGTTCAGCAGGGCGCAGCCGGCGAGCAGCGGGCGGTTGCGGGTGGACGCGGCGAGTGTGTACAGGGCGGCGATCGGCGCGACCGCGACGTCCATGAACAGAGTCATGGGCAGGGTCAGCAGGAAGGCGGCCAGCGGGAAGCGCCTGCGCAGGAGCAGACTGACGGAGCCTGCGGCGGCGCAGGCCCACATCACAGGGGTGCCTTCGCCCAGGAGGTTGATCCAGGCGTCGAGCGCGGCCAGCACCACGAGGCCGGCGTCGACGGCGCGGGGCGGAACGTGCTGCCACGGTGCCCGGTGCGTGCTCATCGTCCGTTGTCCCGTGCCGTGTTGTCGTCGTTGTGGGTGAGCAGTCCGGCGCGCTCGGCGAGGAGTGCGGCCTGGCCGCGGCTGGAGACCCGCAGCTTGGCCAGGATCGAGCTGACGTGGTCCTTGACGGTGCCCGCGCTCAGGTGGATGCGGGTGCCGATGTCGGCGTTGGAGAGTCCTTCGGCGACCAGGACGAGGACGTCGCGTTCCCGGTCGCTGAGGAACCCGACGCGCGAGACGTCCGCGTCCCGGGGTGCTCCGGCCGCCGGGTGGCTGCGGAGCAGAGCGCGTGATGCCTTCGGCGACACGACGACGCCGCCCGCGGCCAGGGTGCGGACCAGCTGGGCGAGCTGTTCGGGCTCGGCGTCCTTGAGGAGGAAACCGGAGGCTCCCGAGCGCGGCGCGGTCAGGCCGTCCACGTCCGGCATGCGGATGTCGAGGGGCACGACGTCCGGCAACTCGCGCCGGACCACGTCGGCAGCCTGCGCCCCTTGCGCCGTCGCCACGACCTCGATGCCGTCGGACGCGTTCAGGACCATCGGGAAACCGGACCGCGCCAGGGCCTCGTCGTCCACCACCACTACCCGGATCACCAGCGTCCCGCCTCACACTGTCGTCTGCGCTGTCGCGCTGCTCGGCCCGCGCATCCGGGGGTCCCGCGTGCTCGTACCGGTTCGCCTGACGTCGACCGTACGCCGGGCAGGGTACGTAGTGGCGTGATCACCCACGGACTGTGGACACCCGGCGGGTCGGCTCCAGCCGTTCGGGGGTGCGCTCCGGCCGGTCGGCAGGCCGGCGGGTGAGGCTCGGCGGATGGCGTCCGCCGTGCTCGTACCGTGGGATCGTTCTCCAGAACAGGTCGGCGCGGTTCCTCAGATTCTGGGCAGGTCGCGGGCGAGGAACGTCCTGGCCTGCGGGCCTCCGGGGACGTCCACGCACGCGGTGTCGCGAGGGGGTGCGACGGTCGGGCGCGGCATCACCAGGACCATCGGCTGCGTCTTTCCCTGGGCCGTCAGGCGGTGGGCCGTCGTCGGATACTTCTGTATCCAAGGACGGCAACGTCTCGCTGAGCAAGAAGGCCCCGGGCCTCACCGCGGTCCAGGTCGGGCTGGGACGTACGCACCACAACGGGTGTCGACCAGGACCTGGACGCGAGCGCGCTGCTGTGCGGCGAGAGCGGCAAGGTCGCCTCCAGCATCGGCGAACCCGCCTCCGGGGCCACCTTCCAAGGCCTCCTGCCCGCCGTCGACCGCCACCTCTGATCCGTCCGCTCCGGCCCGCCGGTTGGCGGGGTGGTCCAGGCCGCTCGGCGGGGGCGTCACCGAAGCCTGCTGGATGGTCCGCCTCCCTACCCCACAGGGAGATTCTTCGTATGACACAGACACAGCCGCCGCAGGCGACGCCAGCTCCGCGGGAGAACGCACCTCCCGTGCCCGCAGCCTCGCCCGAGTCGGCCGGGAGACCCGCGGGCGGCCCCTCGACGGGACGCCTGGTCGGCGTGGACCTGGCCCGCGCGCTGGCGGTATTCGGCATGTACATCGTCCACATCGGCCCGGCCCTGTCGTCCACGCACGGGGTCGGCACCTGGGTGCGGTACATGGCCGACGGGCACTCGTCGGTCTTGTTCGCCACCCTCGCCGGGTTCTCGCTGATGCTGATCGCTGGCCGCCGTGAGCCGAAGACCGGCCTGGCGGGCCGGCAGGCAAAGGCCCGGATCGCGATCCGCGCCGTGGTCCTGCTGGCCCTGGGCACCGTGCTGGCGATGGAGTACGGGGGCGTGATCATCCTCGGCTTCTACGGCGTGTACTTCCTCCTCGCGCTGCCCCTGCTGCGGCTGTCCGCCAAGGCACTGGCGCTCACCGCGGCCGGGCTCGCGCTCGTCACACCGCAGCTGGCGTTCGTCCTGAACTCGCAGCTGAGCGAGTCCGTCCAGCGGACCATCGACGCCCACGACCCGCTCAAGAAGGTCAGCGAGGTCGGCGTCCTCGACCTGCTGCTCACCGGCTTCTACCCGACGATCACCTGGATGTCGTTCGTCGTCGCCGGCATGGCGCTGGCCCGCCTCGACCTCTCGGCCGTCTCCGTCCAGCGCCGCCTGGCCGCGCTCGGCGCCGCCCTGACCGCCGGTGCGTACGGCCTGTCCCTGCTCCTGGCGGGCAAGGACGCGCTGCGCAGCATGGCGGAGGACGGGAAGTCGTCGTCCGCAGGGTTCGAGAAGACGTCGTCCTTCGGCAGCGGATCCTTCGAGGCCCCCCAGCGGGCGGCCTCGGAACTGCTGTCCGCCGGACCACACAGCGGCACCACCTTCGACATCATCGGCAGCGTCGGCGTCGCCATCCTCGTGATCGTCGGCGCGACGGTGCTCATGGACCGACTGCCGCGGCTGCGCAGCCTTGCGAAGCCGGTCATCGCCGTGGGCACCATGTCCTTGACGGCCTACGTCGGCCACTTCCTCGCCCAGTCCATGCTCGGCGCATCGGCCGGCGAAAGCGCCCAAACGTCCTGGATCCCCGTGCTCACGTTCATTCTCGGGGCGATCGTGTTCGCCGCGGTCTGGTCCCGCTTCTTCCGCCGCGGACCACTGGAGGCGTTGCTCAACGCCGCCACCAAGCCGGCGAAGCACGTGCGATGACGCCGGGCCGGGGCGGTCGGCCTTCACGGTCCGCCCGCCCCGGTTCCGACGGTGCTTCGCGGCCCGCTCGGATCGGCCGTCGGGTCACGAAGCCCTGCGTGGCGCGCTTTCCACCCGGCAGAGCCGGCCCCCTTCTTGTTCCGTAGGTGTCGGCGCCCCGGAACCGGAATCCACATGACCTTCGTCCTGATCGTGATCACCGCGGTGACAGCCGGGTGGGCGCTCGTCGCCCGGGGCTTGAGCGGGGGCACGTCAGGGCTCCCGTGGTGCTGGTCCTCGCGGGTGTCGCCACCGGTCCACTCACCCACAGCCAGATCGCGGTCACGCTCAACTCCGAGATCGCCCAGCGCACACCCTCCTGCGGGCACTGGGCACGGCCGTTCCGTTCGCCGCGAAGGCCCTGGCCGTGGGCGTGGCCCTCGGTTCCCTGCTCACGGTGGCGGTCGGCCGCAACGGCTTCGTCGCCGCGTTCGTCTGCGGCATCGTCCTCCGGTACGTCCGGCAGACTCCGGCCCGGCGACACGAATCCTATGTACCCGACGTTTCGGACTTCCGCCTCGTCGAGGACACCAGCTCGATCATGGCCATGTGCATGTGGTTCTTCTTCGGAAACGCCACCGTGCTCGCCCTGGGCGACGGACTCCACGCGCCGACCGTGCTGCCCTGCCTCGCCGCGCTCACCGTCGTACGCATCGTTCCGATCCTGTTCGCCTTCAACGCCCTCCCCATGGCGGGAGCAGCCCTGCGGAGCACTCCACTCACACGGTGGGGCGCTCGGCCGGGAGCAGGAGCTGGGTCGCGGCGAGCTGGGCGTACAGCTCGTCCTCGGCCACCAGCTCCTCGTGGGTACCGATCGCCCGGACCGTGCCGGCGTCCATGACGACGATGCGGTCGGCGTCCGTCACCGTGGACAGGCGGTGGGCCACCACCAGGACGGTGGTCTCGCGTGCCGTCTCGGCGATGACGTCCCGCAGCGCCAGCTCGTTGACCGCGTCGAGCTGCGAGGTCGCCTCGTCCAGGAGCAACAGCCGGGGCCTGCGCAGCAGCGCGCGGGCGATCGCGACGCGCTGGCGCTCGCCGCCGGACAGCTTCGAGCCGCGGTGTCCGACCAGGGTGTCCAGACCGTGCGGGAGCCGGTCGACGAGGGTGTCGAGCCTGGTTCGGGCGAGGACGGCGCGGATGTCGTCGTCCGTCGCGCCGGGTGCGGCGAGGACCAGGTTCTCCCGCAGCGTGCCGGCCAGAACCGGCGCGTCCTGCTCGACGTATCCGATGACGGACCGCAGCTCGGACAGCGGCCACTGCCGGATGTCCGTGCCGTCGACCAGGATGCGCCCGCCGGTCGTCTCGTGGAACCGCTCGATGAGTGAGAAGACCGTCGACTTACCCGCACCCGAAGGCCCGACGAAGGCCGTCATCCCGGCGCCCGGCACCTCGAAGTCCACCCGGCGGTGGATGTCGGGCAGCCCGGGCCCGTAGCGGAAGGACACGCCCTCGAAGCGGACCGACGCCGGACGCAGCTCGGTCCGCACCGGCTTGTACGCGGCCGGCGGCTCGGCCGCCAGACGGTCCACCTCCTTGATCCGAGAGATCGCGGCCGCGCCCTCCTGGTAGCTGGATGCGGCCTCGACCAGCTTGTACACAGGCTCCATCAGGTAGAACAGGTACAGCAGGAAGGCGATGAGCGTGGAGACGGGAATGTCCCCGGACGCCACCCGCGCTCCGCCGACCGCGAGGACCGCGAGGAACGCCAACTCGACGGCGAGGTTGTCTGCGGTACCCAGCAGGGCCTCCCACTTCGCGCCGCGCACGCCGTGGTGCCATGCCCGCCGGGCCGACGCCTCGACGCGGGCGGTCTCCCGCTGTTCGGCGCCGGACGCCTTCACCGTGCGCAGCGCGCCGAAGACCCGTTCCAGGCCGGTGGACATCTCTCCGACCGCGGCCTGGGAGCGTTCGGCGGCCTGTCCGATCTTCGGCATCACCAGGGCCGCGCCCGCGCCGACGACCGCGACCACGACGAGGGTGACGCCGAGCAGGACAGCGTCCAGGAAGGCCATCACCACGACCGCCGCGATCAGCGTCAGCGCCCCGGTCGCGGCGTTGACCACCGCCTGGGTGCTGACGGCCCGCAGCAGCGTGGTGTCGGAGGTCACCCGCGACATCAGATCGCCCGGCTGCATCCGGTCCACCGCCGTGAGCCGCAGCCGCAGCAGCCGGCCGATGAGGCTGCGGCGGGCGGCCAGCACCACCGACTCCGCCGTCCGCTCCAGCACATACGCGCCGAACGCCTCGGCCACCGTGCTCAGCAGCACCAGCACGGTCAGCGACAGCAGCACGGTGGCGAGCGTGCCACCGGACGAGAGCCGGTCGACGAGCGCCTTCGTGGCCAGCGGCTGCAGCAGCCCGCCGACGGCGCCCACCAGCGCCAGCAGCAGACCGAGTACGACGGCCCACCGGTGCGGGCGGACGTACCCGTACAGCGCCTTGAGCGTCTCGCGAAGACGCAGGGACTCGGCACCCGTCGTCGCCTCCGAGGCGGATGCGGTGTTCACAAGATTCCTTTCGTACGTGCTCTCCCGCGCAGCGCGTCAGCAGGCGGTGGACCCCAGCTCCTGCGCACGCTCTGTCACGCCACCAGCCTGGAAGCCCATGCCTTCCGTCGGCCATCCGACGGTCGTCGGCTACGCCCCCGCCAGGTGGCTGGAACCCCCGACCACACACTGTGACCGCTGGTGTTGAGCGTGCGGACAAGTGCCCTGCGCCCGCTGGTGACCTGGGTGGCGTAGCGCGCGACTCCCGTCAGGGGGGCGGGTGCGAAGGCGGTCGGAGCTCCCGCCGGTGGCGTTGACGCCGCGAGGCCGTGTGCGGTGGCCTGGGCGGTCGCGGGTGGGGGGACTCGTCAACCGGTCACCTCTGCCGCCAGACCAGGGTGTATCGCCAGAACAGACGGCGTCGCAGCCGAGCCCCGGGCAGGACGCGGCGAGCCTCACCGACGATCTCGCTGAAGCTCATGGTCGCGGGGCGGGTCGGGGCCGTCATGGAGACCGGCCGTGCTGCCCTGCGCCCCTTGTTCTTGATCCAGGCCATGGCGACGTTCATCGGAACCGCGGCGGCCCCGAGAAGGTGATCGCCAGGTGACCGCGCCCGGAACACTCCCACGACCACCAGGGTGCCGCCGGGTGCCAGGTGCTCGCGGAAGCGGGCGAGAGCGTCGGCGAACGGCAGATGGTGGACGGCGGCTACGCAGGTGATGACGTCGTAACGACCAGGCGGTATGTCGGTCAGCGCGTCTCCGACCGTGAAGGTGATCGGGGCGGTCGCCGCGGTGAGCTCCCGCGCTCGGGCAACGATCGTGGGGTCGGCATCGAGGGCCTGGACCGATCTGGCACGGGCGGTCAACCGTCGAGCCAGGTCACCACTACCGGACCCGACGTCGAGGGCCTCGCCGAAGCGCCCAGGAAGCTGACGCAGGATCCACCGGTGGTAATGGGCGTTGTGGTCCCACGGGTAGGCGGCGTGAAAGCGGTCGAGTGCCCGTACCGCACGGGACAGCGGCGTCGTCATGGCACAAGTCCACCATCCAGGTCGCCAGGCACTGTTCCCCCCTCACCACGGCAGGGACGAGCCGGACCGAGCACGCTTCACTTCAGAGGAACCGCGCCCAAAGAAGTCTCTGGCGCAAGGCAACCTTTGCGGTGCCTGTGACCACAAGGAGTCGGATCCGGTCACTGCGGTGCCTGGGTCCGTCTTTCTTTGGTGAACGGTATGCAAGGAGAACACCCCCTTATGAACACCTCCACGAACGGCGGGCGCCGCGGGCGTCACCGCCGCCGCTGGACCGCCACCGGCCTGCTGGTCGGCGTGCCCGCCGTCCTCGTGCCGTATCTCCTGATCGCGCAGGAGGACTCGCAGGCCGCGACGGTCGACGGCGACGCCTACTACCGGCTGATGTCCGTGCGGAGCGGCAAGGTGATGGACGTCAACGGCTTCTCCACCGCCGACGGCACCCGCATCCAGCAGTGGGCCGACCAGAACACCGCCAACCAGCAGTGGAGGCTGAGGCCCACCGGAGGCGGCTACTACGAGCTGGTGAACCGCAACAGCGGCAAAGTCCTGGGCATAGCGGGCGACTCGACAGCCAAGGGCGCCGCCGCCGAGCAGCAGACCGACAGCTCCTCCACCGCCCAGGAGTGGAGGATCGAGGAGGCGGGCGGGTCCGACGCCGTCACCTTCACCTCCCGCAGGAGCGGCCAGGTCCTGGGCGTCTCCAAAGGCGCCGGGTCCGAGGGCGTGGCAGTCGTCCAGAACCCCGGCACGGGCGGCACCGGCCAGCAGTGGAAGCTGGTGAAGGTGGCCGAGCACCGGGCGGCCGGGGACGGCACGGCGCGGACCACGGCCGCCGCCGGACCGTACGTGTGGAAGAACGCCCAGGTGGTGGGCGGCGGTTACGTCACAGGCCTGGTGTTCAACCAGCGGGAGAAGGGTCTGCTGTACGCGCGCACCGACATGGGCGGCGCCTACCGCTGGGACCCCGCGGCCGAGCAGTGGATCCCGCTGACCGACTGGCTCGGCGAGAAGGACTGGAACCTGCTGGGCATCGACGCGGTGGCCACCGACCCCGTCGACCCCAAGCGGCTCTACCTCACGGCGGGCACCTACACCAACGACTGGGCGGGCAACGGCGCGATCCTGCGCTCCACCGACCGGGGCCGCACCTTCAAGCGCACCGATCTGCCGTTCAAGCTGGGCGGCAACGAGGACGGCCGCGGGGCGGGCGAACGCCTTGCGATCGATCCCGCGGACAACAGCACCCTGCTCCTTGGCACCCGCAAGAACGGCCTGTGGCGCAGCACCGACTACGGCGTGACATGGCGGCAGGTCCCCTCGTTCCCCGTCAAGGACGGGGCGAGCAGCGGCGCGGGCATCTCCTTCGTGACGTACGGCCCGGCCGGTAGCAAGACGATCTACGTCGGCGTCGCCGACAAGTCCACGTCCCTGTACCGCTCCACCGACGGCGGCAGCACCTGGCAGGCCGTCTCCGGGCAGCCCACCGGCCAGCTGCCGCAGCACGGCGTGCTCTCCGGCGACGGCTCGCTCTACCTGACGTACACCGACAACCTCGGACCCAACGGCGTGACGGGGGGCTCGGTGTGGAAGTACACACCGGCCGGTGGCAGGTGGAAGGACATCTCCCCGTCCAAGGGCTCTTACGGGTTCTCCGGTCTGGCCGTCGACCCGCGCAAGCCGTCCACGGTGATGGTCACCACCCTCGGCCGCTGGTATCCCGAGGACGAGATCTACCGCAGCACCAACGGCGGCACGACCTGGAAGGCACTGGCCGCCAAGTCGGTGCGGAACGCCTCCGCCGCTCCCTACGTCGGCACCCACACCGGGCACTGGATGACCGCCCTGGCCATCGACCCCTTCAACTCCGGGCACGTGCTGTACGGCACCGGCAACGGCATCTTGCGCAGCAAGGACGCCAACGCCACCGACAGCGGCCGCACCAGCCACTGGAGCATGGGCGCCCGAGGTCTTGAGGAGACCGCGCTGATGGACGCGATCGCCCCTCCTGGCGGCGCCACCGTCATCACCTCCATGGGCGACCAGGGCGGCTTCCGGCACGACTCCCTGACCAAGGTGCCCGCCGGGCGACTGAAGAATCCGACGATGTCCAACAGCACCGACATCGACTTCGCCCAGTCCAAGCCCTCGATGATGGTCCGCGTCGGCCGTGGTGGCGCGCAGGACGGCGCCTACTCCACCGACGGCGGCCGCAGCTGGCAGGGGTTCAAGGCGGAGCCGGTGGCCGACGCCAAGGACGGCCATGTCGCGCTCGCGGCGGACGGCTCGACCATCGTCTGGACCCAGGCCGGTCAGGCCCCGTACCGCTCGACGGACCAGGGGGCGAGCTGGTCGAAGGTCAGCGGCCTCGGCACCGGGGCCGTGGTCGTCGCCGACCGCTCCTCGGCCGGGACGTTCTACTCGCTGTCCGGCGGCACGCTCTACGCCAGCACCGACGGCGGCGCGACGTTCACCGCCCGCGCCACCGGCCTGCCCGCCGACGGCCGACTCACGGCCGTGCCCGGCATCGCCGGGGACCTGTGGATCGCGGGCGGCGGCAAGGGGCTGCTGCACTCCACCGACGGCGGCCGCACCTTCACAGCGCTCACCACGGTGAAGTCCGCCTCCGCCCTCGGCTTCGGCAAGGCCGCGCCGGGCGCCTCCTACCAGGCCCTGTACCTGATCGGCACGGTCAAGGACGTCACCGGAGTCTTCCGCTCCACCGACAAGGGCGCCACCTGGCTCCGCGTCAACGACAAGGCCCACCAGTGGGGCGCCATCGGTGGTGTCGGCGTCATCACCGGCGACCCCGACACCTTCGGCCGCGTCTACGTCGGCACCAACGGACGCGGCCTCCAGTACGGCGACCCGTCCTGACCCTGACCCCCAGCGGGGCCGCGGGCCACTGAAGAGAGGAACCCCAGCCGGGATGCGGCTGGGGTTCCTCTCTGTGGTGCGTATCGAGACGGGTCAGCGCCTCAGGGTGAGGACGCCCGGTCGGTACGGCAGCTTCTCGTAGGGGGTGTTCGGCGGAATGTTGGGAGTCCTGCCCTGGTAGAGGAACTCCAGGTTGCAGGGGTCGACGGTCATGGTCTGGTCGGGGTTGGCGCGGACCAGGTCACCGTGGCTGATGTCGTTGGTCCAGGTGGCACCGCTGTTGGCCTTGCCCGCGAAGGGGTTGGACTCGGTGGCGGCCTGCGGGGTCCACGGACCGTTCAGGCTGGAGGCGGTGAACGAGCGGAAGAAGCGGTGCTCGTTCGCACCCCGAGCCTCAACGATCATGAGGTACTGGTTCTGGCCCTGGACCTTGTAGACCTCCGGCGCCTCGAACAGGTTCTTCGCCGTGTCGCTCATGACCGTGGTGTACGACGAGCCGAAGCTGCCCGGGAAGTTCCCGATCGGCAGGGTCGACTTATAGATCTTGCCGTTGTCATCGGCGAAGAACAGGTACATGTTCTGGCCGTCGGCGATCACGGTCGGGTCGATGGGGCCGCCTTGCGGGAGCTTGCCGGTGAACAGCGGCTGCGGGTCGGACCAGCCGTTGGGGTTGGTGGGGTCGCTGGACGTGCGGTAGGTGAAGGGCCAGGGGGTGCCCCACCCGTTGGAGGCAAGGACCCAGATGTTCTTGGGCGCGAAGTAGAACAGTTTGGGCGCCACCGAGCCCTTGCTCATGCCGGTCTGGGGGGCCGAGGCCATGTCGGACCAGTTCGTGAAGGGCTTGAACGCCATCGAGCCCCATCCCGATCCCGAAGCGTTCGTCCCGTAGACCAGGGTCTTGCCGTTGTACTTCACGGCCGTGAAGTCCTTCAGCGAGTACCACCCGTGCGACGGCTGCGCCAGCGGACCGGTCGAGTTCCACCGGTACGTCGACGGAAGGGCACACGCCTTGCCCTTCCGCGCCTTGTGGGCACCGGCCTTGGAGCCCCGGGCCTGGGGAGGTGTCCCGCTGCCGCCGCCCAGGGCGGCGAGCACCGCGTCGTAGGCGGGCTTCCTGTTGCCGCTGTCGTCGAACAGCAGCGGGTTCTTGCCGGTGCGCCACGAGTCCTTGTCGCGGATGCCCCACACCGTGATGCCCTTGCAGCGCGCGACGCTCAGGCATGCCTTGACGGCGTCGGCGTACGCGGTGGCGGGCGCCTGGGCGATGTCGAGCTCGGTGATCTGGACGTCCACCCCGAGCGCGGCGAACTTGGACAGGGTCTTCTGGAAGCTGGGCGGCGGGCCCCCGTTTTCGAAGTGGCTCTGGAATCCGACGCAGTCGACGGGCACGCCGCGGGACTTGAAGTCCTTGACCATCTGGTAGACGCCCTGGGTCTTGGCGTCGGACCAGTTCTCGATGTTGTAGTCGTTGTAGCAGAGCTTGGCCGCCGGGTCGGCCTTCCGGGCGGTGCGGAAGGCGTCCTCGATGAAGCGGTCGCCCAGCACCTTCTGGAACACGGAGTCGCGGCGCTGGCCGCTGCCGCCGTCGGCGAATGCCTCGTTGACCACGTCCCAGGCGTAGATCTTGCCCTTGTAGTGCTTCATCGTGGTGGTGATGTGCTTGTTCACCACACCGCGCAGGGTGTGGGCGTCGCGGATGGAGCCGACCCAGCTGGGCAGTTGGGAGTGCCAGACGAGGGTGTGGCCGCGCAGGCGCTGGCCGTGCGCGGAGGCGTGGCTGGCGATCCTGTCGGCGGGGGCGAAGTCGAACTTCCCGCGGGAGGGTTCGACGGTCTCCCACTTCATCTCGTTCTCCGGGGTGATCATGTTGAATTCCCGGTCGAGAAGGGTGGAGTACGTCGAGTCGCCGAGCTTGCCCGAGGCCACCGCCGTGCCGAAGTAGCGGCCCTTGGCGGCCGCCGCCTCGGCGGCCGTGGTCGGCGCGCGGTCCTTCGGCGTGTTCGCGGCGTTGGCGACCAGCGGTACGGCGGCACCCACGGCGGCGAGGACCACGGCGGCGGCGAGCACGCGGCGGGTTGCCGGACG
This sequence comes from Streptomyces sp. NPDC053474, assembly GCF_044544845.1. Taxonomy (NCBI): domain Bacteria; kingdom Bacillati; phylum Actinomycetota; class Actinomycetes; order Kitasatosporales; family Streptomycetaceae; genus Streptomyces; species Streptomyces sp. NPDC053474. Next base: position 23,188 of record NZ_JBITXV010000016.1, on the reverse strand, counting down.
GCGGCGATGAGAGCGGTTCTGATCTGGCAACGGCATGCCTTTCTGGGGTAATGGGCCTTGGTCGGGGCCCGGGTCACTGGCCAGTCGGCGCCACGCCCAAGAAGGGTTGCCGTGATCGGGAAGGGAATTTCGTCGAGCCGGAGATCGGCGCGGCCTCATCCCGTCCAGAGCCGGTCGGCGGTGGCGTCCTCCGCCTTCTGGCGGTGACCGTTGGCGCGTCTTGCGGTGTGCTGTCGCGGTCATCGGCCGGAGGAATGCCGCGCGGTCCATTCCCTGCCGGTCGAAGCGCTTGTTCGAAAAGCCGAACACTGTTCGTGAAGTCGGGCAGAAGTTAAGTGGGGGAGTCGGGGCGCGTCAATACCTCCGACATCCGTGGCGTTGCCGGGACGTGTGGGCGCGACGCGTGGCGACGGCATGGCCGCCATGGCGGCGCCCCGACGGATTTCCCCTGTGTTTCCGAGGGTCTGCGCGAGGTATTGACACTCGGAAGGATTGGCTCCTAACTTCCCAACGACGCGAACCGGTTCGACACCGGGGGCGACGCACCACTCCCATTTCTCTGCGTACGAACGGCCCACGCCCTTCCGGGACGGGCGAATCGGTTCGACAAAGGAGTCGTCGTGAGCATCGCTGAGATCGCCAAGCGGGCTGGTGTCTCGCGGAGCACCGTGTCGTATGCCCTGAGCGGCAAGCGTCCGGTGTCGCAGGACACCCGCCGGAAGATCCAGCGGGTCATCGACGAGCTGGGATACCGGCCCAACGCGAGTGCGCGGGCCCTGGCCAACGGCCGGACCGACACGATCGGCCTGGTCTTCCCACCGGCCGGGGATCACTACACCGGCATGCAACTGGACTTCATCGGCAGTGTGGTGGAGGCCGCGGCGGCGTACGACTACGACGTGCTGCTGTCCCCGAGCGGTGCGGACAGCGACCGCTCCTTCCAGCGACTCCTTGGCGAGCGGCGGGTCGACGGGGCGATCCTGATGGAGATCAGGCTGCGGGACGACCGGGTCGACCACCTGGCCGACCTTGGCTTCCCGTCCGTCGCCATCGGCCGCACCGCGCACCCCGAGGGCGGCTGGTGGGTCGGCCTGGACCACACCGCGCTCGCGGCGGCCTGCGTGCACCACCTCGCGGATCTCGGTCACCGCCGGGTCGCGTTCGTCAACCGGCCCGAGCAACTGCTGCGGGCCGGATACGAGTCCGCGCACCGGGGCCTGGACGGGTTCGCGAAGGCCGCGGCCGATCGCGGCCTCACGGTACGGGCGTACTGCTGCGGGGACGATGCCGCCTCGGGCCAGGGCTGCCTGGAGCGGATCCTGCGCGACGACCCGGCCACCACGGCCCTGGTCACGCTGAACGAGGCCGCGCTCGGGGGCCTCTACCGGGGGCTCGCGCGGGCGGGCCGCCACGTGCCGCGGGACTTCTCCGTCACCGGGGTCGTGGCCGGTCGATGGGCGGAGACGGTGACCCCGCAGCTCACCGCGGCCGACGTGCCGGCGAAGGAGATGGGCCGACGGGCCGTGGAGCTGCTCGTCGAGCGGATCGACCATCCCGACGCGCCGCCCCGGCACCACCTGCTCGTACCGCCGATCTCCCTGCGGGCCAGCACCGGACCCGCCACCGGCACCTCATCCGGCGCGGCCTGACCCCTACACCCGTCCTCTCCCTCCTTCTCTGCCCTTCTCTTCCCCATCGCCGTTTGGCGTGCCGTTTTTCCCCTTGTCACCCCTGCCACGGCACACGTGTGCCCCAAGCCAAGGACCCGCCATGCACAGCTTCTCCAGACGGCTTCTCGCCGCCGTGTCGTCGACCGTCGTGGCCGTCGCGGGCACCGCCTGCTCCGGCAGCGCGGGCGCCAAGGGCGCCGACAGCGGCACGTACACCCTCTGGGACCCCTACCCGCAGTTCGACAAGACCTCGGCCTGGGCGAAGCTGCTCGATGACTGCGGCACCAAGGCCGGTGTGAAGGTCAAGCGGACCGCCTTCGACGGCACCGACCTGTCGAACAAGGCGCTCCTCGCGGCGCAGCAGGACAACTCCGCCGACGTCCTCATCGTCGACAACCCGGTGGTGTCGACCCTGGCCGAGGCGGGCGTGCTCACCACGACCGACGACACCGAGCTGGACACCTCCAAGGCCGACCCCAACCTGCTCGCGGCCGGTCGGTCCGGCGGGAAGACCTACGGCATGCCGATCGGCGCCAACACCCTGGCCCTGTACTACAACAAGAAGGTCCTGAAGGCGGCCGGGGTGGACGTCGCCTCGGTCAAGGACTGGACGTCGCTGACGGCGGCCCTCGCGAAGGTCAAGAAGGCCGGAAGGAAGGGCATCACCTTCTCGGCGATCGGCACGGAGGAAGGCAGCTTCCAGTTCCTGCCCTGGTTCTGGGGCTCGGGCGCGAAGCTGACCGAACTCGACTCGCCCGAGGGCGTCTCGGCGCTGACGCTCTGGAGCGACTGGCTGAAGCACGGGTACGCGCCGAACTCGGTGCTCAACAACAACCAGACCAACAGCTGGCAGGAGTTCGCCAGCGGCGACTACGCCTTCGCCGAGAACGGCACCTGGCAGCTCGCAGCCGCCGAGAAGGCCGACTTCGGCTACGGCGTCCTGCCCATTCCCGGCGCCTCGGGCGGGACCGCCGCGGCCCCGGCGGGTGGCGAGTTCGTCACCGTCCCGGTCCAGGGCGACTCGGGCCGCTACGCCACGTCCCGCACGCTGGCGTCCTGCCTGACCAGCGCCAAGAACCTGTACGACACCGACACCACGCTGTCCTACGTGGCCCCCACCAGCGAGGTCCAGGACAAGCAGGTGGCGGCGAGCGCCGAGCTGAAGCCCTGGGTCGACGCGGTCAAGGCCGCCAAGGGGCGCACCAGTGACGACCTGGGCACCAAGTACCCGAGGATCTCCGAGCGGCTGTGGAAGGCGGTCCAGTCCGCCCTCAGCGGCTCCAAGTCGCCCAAGGACGCGCTCACCACGGCACAGGACGCCGTCAAGTAAACCGTCAGGCAACCGCGACCCAGGGCTTCGCTGATGAATCGCATGACACACCTGCCGGACCGGCTACCGGCGCGTGACCGGAACGACGCGGCGGCCACCGCCGCCCCGCCCCCCACCGCCCACCGGAGCCGCCGCCCCACCTCACAGCAGTGGGCCGCCTGGGCCTTCCTCGCCCCGGTGACCGTCTACCTCGTCCTCTTCTACGCCTATCCGCTCTACCGCAACTTCGACCTGAGCCTGCGTCACTACACCGTCCGCTCCTTCGTCCAGGGCGACGCGCCGTTCACCGGCCTCGCGAACTACCGGGCGGTCTTCGACGACCCGACCTTCGCCCCGGCACTCACCCACACCGTCGTCTTCACCGCCGTGTGCCTGTTCTTCCAGTACGCCATCGGCCTGGCCCTCGCGGTCTTCTTCCACCAGCACTTCAAGCTCTCCGCCACCCTGCGGGCGCTGTTCCTGGTGCCGTGGCTGCTGCCGCTGATCGTGTCGGCCTCCACCTGGTCGTGGATGCTGAACAGCGACTCCGGTGTCGTCAACGCGGCTCTGCACGCCGTCGGCATCGGTCCGGTGAACTGGCTGACCTCCCCTCAGTGGGCACTGACCTCGGTGATCATCGCGAACATCTGGATCGGTGTGCCGTTCAACCTGGTCGTGCTCTACAGCGGCCTTCAGTCCATCCCGCACAGCCTCTACGAAGCGGCCGCCCTCGACGGCGCGAGCGCCTGGCGACGCTTCTGGAGCATCACCTTTCCGCTCCTTCGCCCCGTGTCCGCGATCACCCTGCTGCTCGGCCTCGTCTACACGCTCAAGGTCTTCGACATCATCTGGATCATGACCAAGGGCGGCCCGGCGGACGCGTCCACGACCTTCGCCACCTGGTCCTACCAGCTCGGCTTCGGGAGCCTCCTGCCCGACTTCGGCCCCGGCGCGGCCGTCGGCAACCTCCTCGTCGTCGCCGCCCTCGTCTTCGGCCTCGTGTACCTGAGGGTCCAGAGAAAGCAGGCACTGGCATGAACCAGTCGCGTCGGCCCCGCGGTACGGCATGGAAGACTGGTCTCGGCCTGGCACTCACCGCCGTCATGCTCTTCCCGGTCTACTGGATGCTCAACGTGTCCTTCACCCGCGACCAGGACATGCGCAAGTCCCCGCCCGACCTGTTCCCCGCGCACGGCACGCTGGACGGCTACCGCGCCGTGTTCGACCAGCAGTTGCCCTACCTGGGCACCAGCCTCGTCATCGGTCTGGGCACGGTCGTGCTGACCGTGGCGCTCGCGGCCCCCGCCGGATACGCCCTCGCGAAACTCCGCCCGCGCGGCGGGGGAGCCCTGAGCTTCCTCTTCCTGGTGGCCCAGATGATCCCCGGCATCATCATGGCGATGGGCTTCTACGCCATCTACCTCCAGCTCGGCCTGCTCCAGTCCGTCGCGGGGCTGATCGTCGCCGACTCCACCCTCGCCGTCCCCTTCGCGGTACTGATCTTCACCGCGTTCATGTCCGGCATCCCCGGCGAACTGCTCCAGGCCGCGCAGATGGACGGAGCCGGGCCCTGGCGCACCTTCCGGTCCGTGGTGCTGCCGATGAGCCGCAACTCGGTCGTCACCGTGTCGCTGTTCGCGTTCCTGTGGTCGTGGTCGGACTTCGTCTTCGCCAGCACCCTCGCCAATGGCGGTGCCCACGAGCCGATCACCCTCGGCATCTACCACTACATCGGCAACAACAACCAGGAGTGGAACGCCATCATGGCCACCGCCGTCGTGGCCTCACTCCCGGCCACGGTGATCCTCGTCCTCGCCCAGCGCTATGTCGCCGCCGGGGTGACGGCCGGAGCCGTCAAGGACTGACCGCCCCACACCGCGGTCGGCCCCCCTGCTGAAGACCTGCCGACTCCTGCTGAACCCTGCTGAAGAATCGAGTCACGCCCCATGACCGCCGCCCGATCCGGCCCGGCCTTCTCGCTCCACGACATCCCGTTCAGCACGTACGGCTCCTGGTTCAGCGTCTCGCCCGTACTGGCGGAGCGGGTGCGCGCCGAGGACCCGCACCTCGTCTCGCACCAGAACGGCATGCACGCCGTCCTGCGCCTCACGCCCCTCGACACGACGACGGGCGACCGGGCCGGGACCCGCGTCGAGGCGGCCCCGGCCCTGCTCAGCTGGACCGGTGAGCAAGGGCGCGTGGCCCTCGCCTACGCCGCACCGGACACCGTCCGCCTGCGCGGGGACGGACTCGGCCTGCGCATCACCGCTGCGGCGGGCGCCCTGACCCCCTTCACGGGCACCTACTTCTACCGCGACCCGGTGGACGGCTCGTACGTGTTCACCTCGTACGAGACCGGGCGCCGCTACCGGATCACCGTGCTGTCGGGCTCCGTCGCCGAGGTGTCCGGCAGCCAGACCCTCGGGAGCGGCGAACGAGGCGTCACCGTCAGCGCGGACCCCGGCGGAGTCTGGGAGGCGGCGATCGAGGAACTGGACAGCGCACGCCTCCCGCACACGCCCTCGGGGACGTTCGACGCCGTCGTGGCGACCGCGGAGCACGCCTTCGGCGCGTTCGTCGACGCGGTGGCACCCTGGCGCTCGTCCGCGACTCCGGCCGCCGAACTCGCCGCGTACGTCCTGTGGTCGGCGACGGTCCGCCCGGCGTCCCTGGTCACCAGGCCCGCGGTGCTGATGTCCAAGCACTGGATGGACAAGGTCTGGAGCTGGGACCACTGCTTCAACGCGCTCGCCCTGGCACCCGGAGCCCCCGCCCTGGCCCGCGACCAGTTCTCCCTGCCCTTCGACCACCAGGACGAGACCGGTGCCCTGCCCGACTCGGTGACCCACTCCGAGGTCCTCTACAACTTCGTCAAACCGCCCATCCACGGCTGGACGCTGTCCCACCTGCGCAGACGGCTTCCCGAGCCCCTCAGCCGGGTGGAACTGGCCGACATCTACCGCCGGTTGACCCGGTGGACGGACTTCTGGCTCACCGCCCGCCGCGCACCGGGCGCCGCCCTGCCCCACTACCAGCACGGCAATGACAGCGGCTGGGACAACGCCACCACCTTCGACCCCGAGCGCGTGGTCGTCGCCGCCGACCTGGCCGCCTTCCTCATCCTCCAGCTCCGCGAACTCGCCCGCCTCGCCACCGAACTGGACCGGCCCGACGAGGCCCGGCACTGGTCCCGCACCGCCGAGGCGACCCAGGCCGCGATGCTCGACGAACTGTGGACGGGGGAGCGGTTCGTGGCCCGCGGTGTCGACACCGCCGCGACCTGGGCCAGCTCCAGCCTCCTCGACCTGATGCCGATGGCACTGGGCGAGCACCTGCCCGAGCACATCGGCAAGACCCTGGCCGCCCGGATCGAGACCCACCTGACCCCCTACGGCCTGGCCACCGAGCTCCCCACCTCACCCCACTACCTCTCCGACGGGTACTGGCGCGGCCCGATCTGGGCCCCCGCCACCGTCCTCATCGAGGACGGTCTGCGCCGCGCAGGCCACGACCGCCTCGCCGACGAGATCAGCGCCCGCTTCCGCGCCCTGTGCGAGACCCACGGCTTCGCCGAGAACTTCGACGCCGTCACCGGAACCGGCCTGCGCGACCGCGCCTACACCTGGACCGCCGCCGCCTACCTCCTCCTCGCCGAAGCCCACGCACGCCGAGACGGCCGCTGACCGGCCGCCGCCCGCCAAGCCCGGGACCGATCGGGCCCCGGTCCTCCTTCTCCCTCCACTCCAGGAGCCGCAGAATGAAGCCGCGCACCACCCCCTCAGGACCCGCGACCAGCACCCGACGCGGGGCTCTCGCGTCCGTGGCCGTCCTCCTGGCCACCCTGGCCGCGACCCTGGTGCCCGCCGCCCCGTCACAGGCCGCGGACACCACCGTCGCCGTCGACTTCTCCGCCGCAGGAGGCGCCCCCACGCACCGCGCCTCCGGCACCCTCTACGGGATGACCGAGGACGGCTCGCTGCCCCAGGACCACTTCTACAAGGACATCAAGTGGAAGTTCCTGCGGGCCGGAGGCGCCCAGCTGGACAGCCCGGGAGGCTGGGTCGCGGGCAAGTACGACCGCCGGTGGAAGTCCACCCTCGCCCAGTACAAGCGCACCAAGGCGCTGGGCGGCACCTTCGTCATCCTGCCGCACGACCTGTGGGGCGCCGACGGCACCACCAAGCCGACCTTCCCCGGTGACAACGGCGACTGGTCCCGCTTCGACGCGTTCTACGACCGCCTCCTCGCCGACGCGAAGGCCGCGGGCATGACCGACATCCAGTGGGACATCTGGAACGAGCCCGACTACTCCGCCTTCTGGGACCGGCCCCAGACCCAGTACCTGGAGATGTGGAAGCGGGCCCACCAGCGGATCCGGGCCGCCTTCCCGGGCGCCGTCATCGTCGGCCCCAGTACCGCTGGGAAGCCCTCCGCGGACTGGGGCGGCCCCTGGTGGAACACGTACCTGGACTACGTGAAGGCCCACAACGCCGAACCCGACGTCTACAGCTGGCACGACCTGCCGGGCGACCCCGTCACCGACGCGGGCGCCGTCAACGCCAAGCTGGCGGCACGGTCGATGACCACGCGCCGCCCCTTCCAGGTCAACGAGTACGGCGCCAGCAACGAGCAGAACCCCGGCCGCGGCGGCTGGTACATCTCCCGTCTGGAGCGAGCCGGAGCGGACGGCATGCGCGCCAACTGGGCGTGGGGCGCGGGCCTGCACGACTTCGCGGCGAACCTGCTCACCAAGACCGGCGGTCAGTACCTGCCGCTGGGCGAGTGGTTCCTGTACCGGTACTACGGCTCCCAGACCGGCACCGTCGTCAAGCTCGCGCCCGGTACGCACACCGACGGGGTGGCGACGAAGGACAACTCCGCGCGCAACGCGAAGATCCTGCTGGGCAACAACGGCACCACCGGGAACGTCACCGTCGACCTCAACCGTCTCGACACCACGTCGGTGGTGGAGAACGGCCGGGTGCGCGCGGTAGTCCAGCGCATACCGAACAACGGCGGCGGCGCGGTGACGGGGCCGGTGACGGTCTCCGATCGGACGCTGACCGTCAGCGGCAACTCCGCTTCGGTGAGCGTGCCGTGGACAGACGCCGCCGACGGCTACACCGTCACCCTGCTGCCCCCGTCCCACACCACCGTCTCCACGACCGCGGTGGCCCAGCACAGCGGTCAGTGCCTGGACGACACCCACCTCAGCACGGACGACGCCACGCAGTACCAGCAGTACCCCTGCGAGGGCGGCTACCAGCAGATGCTCGACCTCAAGCCGGTCGCCGGACGGGCGGACACCTACACCCTCGTGAATGAGCACAGCGGCAAGTGCCTGGACGTCTCGGGCGCGTCCACGGCCGACGGTGCCGCCGTCGTCCAGTGGGCCTGCAACGGCAGCACACACCAGATGTTCACCCTCAAGCCCGTCACCGCGCTCGGCAACAGCAAGGACTACCAACTGGTCGCGGCGCACAGCGGCAAGTGCGTGGACGTCAGCGGGATCTCCACCGATCCCGGCGCGAGGATCCACCAGTGGCCCTGCGACCCGGCGAACGATTTGACCTGGAAGAAGAACCAGATCTGGCGCCTCCAGGGCATGGCCTGACCTGCCCCTGTCGTCGGCAAATACAATGGGGTCCATGTCGAAGCCTGACGAGCTGCTCGTTGATGTCGCCGCCCTGGTGGAGTCCGGGCGGAGCAACCAGATGTCCCTGACCGTGATCGCCGGTGGAGCTGTCATCACCGGTCGGCTGGCTCCCGAGGCAGTGTGGAGGCAGCGGGTGTCGGACGTGCTGGCGGATTCGGACCGCTTGGGCGAGTTCTCCGAAGTCTTCGACGCGCCTGCGAAGAAGGAGGGGCCGCCCGCTCATCTGCACTTCCACGTCGCCCGGATCCTGCAGGGCACGGTGGGCATCCCGGAGACGGGCGGGATGTACCGGGTGGCGATCGAGGACGTCAGCGCCTGGACCATGGGCGACTTCAGCTACTCCGACCGCTGAGCAAGCGCCGCGGCGGTGACCCGCGCACAGTGGTGGCTCTGACCGGCGCACGCCGGTCAGAGGTGGGGCTCCGGTTGTGGCGTGACGCATTCGATGAGGTAGTCACCGGTGGTGGGGTCCAGGGTGACGCCGTGGGTCTCGCTGTGGAAGCCGGGGAAGGCGCGGTCGAAGGTCTCGAGGGCGCCGATCAGCTCCGCCTCGGTGAGGTGTTCGTGCATGTCCTGGCACAGCTGCTTGAGGGTGAGCCCGGTGTAGCGGTGCGGGTGTGCGTCCACGAGAGCGGGCAGCACCCGCTGGAGCGGGGCGGCACTGTCGTAGAGGGCCTTGAAGTCCGTCAGGGCATCCATCAGGGTGCCCCACTTGCCCTTGGTGATGCCCATGGAGAAGAGAATGAGCGTGGTGTAGCTGTCGGTCTTCTCCACGACGATGCCACGGGTGGCGAGGTAGGTCGTCAGGACGCGGGCCGGGATGCCCCACTGCGCGGTGTGCCCCGTGGCGGTGACGCCGGGGCAGGTGACCGTCACCTTCACCGGGTCCAGCATGCAAGAGCCCTCGGACAGCCCCTCGAAGCCGTGCCAGTCGGCGCCGGGCTCCAGCTCCCAGCAGCGGGAGTCCCGGGCGAGCAGGGAAGGCGGCGCGTCGGCGAAGTCCACGCGTTCGCCGGTGGCGGGATCGGTCACGGTGTCGGGCTGCCACACGCCGAAGAACCAGCCGGGACGGTCGCCCGCGGCGGCGATGTGGCGGCCGGTGCGCACGACGGCGCGGCGGAACCGGATGGCCTCGGTGATCGCCTCGTCGATGAGCGCCTGCCCTTGAGGGCCGTCCATCATGGCGGTGGCCACGTCAAGGGAGGCGATCGCGGGATAGAGCGGCGAGGTGGTGCCGTGCATCATGAACGCCTCGTTGAACCGGTCGTGCTCGACGGGCGCGCGGGGCGAGGGTTTGACGTGCACCATCGCGGACTGGGAGAGCGCCGCGAGCAGTTTGTGCGTGGACTGGGTGGCGAAGACCGTGGGCCGCGTCGGGCCCTCGAAGGTGTCGGGCCCGACCGCCATCCCGTAGCGCCCCGCGTACAGCGGGTGGAAGCGGGCGTACGCGAACCACGCCTCGTCGAAGTGCAGCCGCGGCGTGCTGGGCGCCAGAGTGCGGGCGACCTGGACCGTGTCGTAGCACAGGCCGTCGTAGGTGGAGTTGGTGAGCACGGCGTACTGCGCGTGCGGGGAGCGGGCTTCCGCCGCGAGCGGGTGGTCGGCGACGCGTGCTCGCACCGCGTCCGCGTCGATGCGCGCGGTGGGCAGCGGGCCCGCGAGCCCGTATCCGTTGCGGGTCGGGACCAGGTAGACGGGGCGTGCGCCGGAGATCACCAGGCCGTGCAGCACCGACTTGTGGCAGTTGCGGTCCACCAGCGCGATCTCGTCGCGCATCACGCTGAAGTGGCCGACCATGCGGTCGGCGGTGGAGTCCCCGTGCAGCACGAAGTACGTGCGCTCGGCGCCGAAGACGCGGGCGGCGTTGCGCTCGGCCTCACCGATCGGACCGTTGTGTTCGAAGAGGGAGCCCAGTTCCCCGACCGAGATCGACAGATCCGTACGGAACAGCCGCTCGCCGTAGTAGTCGAAGAACGCCCGCCCCGCGGCGGACTTCAGGAACGCGACACCCCCGGCGTGTGCCAGGAGTACTGGTGCGCGTCGTCGAAGCGGCGCAGTGCCTTGAAGAACGGCGGCAGTACGCCGTCCTGATAGGCACGCGCGGCGGAAGCCACCCGTCCGGCGATGAAGACGGGGGTGTCCTCCAGGGGCCAGACATAGCCGGTCACCACCTCGGCGACCCACAGCGGGAGCTGATCGAATTCGCCGTCCGAGTCCTGCGGCATGAACAGGAACACGGGCAGGTCCTTGAACCGCTGCCCGATCGCCCCCAGCACCTGAGGGCCGCCGCCCGCCGCGCCGTCGGACCCGGCCTGCGGATCCAGGTCCCAGGCCACCATCGCCCCGGCCAGACCGGCCTCCGTGCGCAGCACGGCCTGCGCGTCCCGCGCGTCGGCCGCCCACCGCACGTCCACGCCGTGCGCCTCCAACTCGCTTGCGATCCGCCGCAGTTGCTCGGCGACGGCCCCGGAACCCGCGCCCGTCTCCCGCGTCGCGAACAGTACTGTTCCCGCGCTCATGCTCATTTCAGATCACACTCCTGAGGACGGCGTATGCCGCGCGACTAACGGGTCGAGGTCTTCGGCAACACCGCCGATCCGGCGGGATTCACCCGAGGGAGTAGAGCCCCGAGCCCTCCGCGTCCGGGGCGATGCCATCGGGCGGACGCGTCTCAGGCGTGCAGGATCTTCACGACCGCCTGCGTGCGGTCCGTGACGTCGAGCTTCAGGAAGGCGGCGCGCAGATGGTTCTTCACCGTCGGCTCCGAGATCTTGAGGTCGCAGGCGATACGGCGGTTGGACAAGCCGCGCGCCAGCAGCTCCACCACGTCCTGCTCCCGCTGGGTGAGCCGGGCTTCACGCAGCACGCGGGCCATGCCGTCGCGGGATCGCGCGGGGGCGCCGCCCCGGGGCTGCGGGGCGGGCGCCACCGGGCAGGTGCCCAGCAGGCCCTCCAGATGGAGGACGATCCGGTTGAGCTCGCTCAGGCGCTCCGATACGTCCTTCAGCAGGGCGCGCGCGGCGCTGTCCGACTCCTGGCCGCCGCAGGAGGCGCCCGGGCCCACGCACGTGCTCACACGTCCTCCTCGCCACTGCTCGGCATGGCCGAGGCTCTGCCGCTGACCAGGGACATCGCGGTCACGGCCGAGCGCTTCCCTCGAGCAGGGAGGCGACCTCCGTGCGCAGGTTCCGCACGAGGTGCTCGGCCATGTCCTGGCTGAATCCATGGCGGACCACGACGCGGAGTACTCCGATGTGCTCAAGGTCGGGTGGCAGGTGGTAGGCGGGAATCTGCCAGCCGTGGCGGCGCATGCGGTCGTGGATGTCGAACACCGTCATCGCGTCCTCGCCCGGCCGGACCCGGATGCCGACCACCGGCAGATCGGTGCCGTCAGCGATGACGTCCAGGCCGGGGATCCGCGCGATCTCCTTCCCCAGGAAGCCCGCCACCTCGCGGGAGGTCTCCTGCACCGCGTGGTATCCCTCGAAGCCGAGGCGCAGGAAGTTGTAGTACTGCGCGACGACCGGGGCGCCGGAGCGGGAGAAGTTCAGCGTGAACGTCGGCACGCAGCCGCCGAGCAGTTCGCAGTCGAAGACCAGTTCCTCGGCGAGATCGGACCGGTCCTCCCAGACGATCCAGCCGACTCCCGGGTAGACGAGCCCGAACTTGTGGCCGGAGGCGTTGATCGACCGGACCCGGGGCAGCCTGAAGTCCCAGATCCGCTCGGGGTCCAGGAACGGCGTGACGAACCCGCCGACGGCGGCGTCCACGTGCATCGGGACGTTGATGTCCCGGTCGGCCTGGAGGCGGTCGAGCTCGGCCGAGATCTCGGCCACGGGGTCGTACTTGCCCAGCGCGCTGGAGCCGAGGATCGCGACCATGCCGATCGTGTTCTCGTCGCAGGCCGCGGCCACCGCGGCCGGGTCGACGCAGTAGTCCGGCTCGCTGATGGGGACGTAGCGCGGTTCGACGTCCCAGTAGCGGCAGAACTTCGGCCAGCAGGTGTGTACCGCGGTGGACATGACCAGGTTGGGCCGGTCGGTGGACAGCCCGGCGGCCCGGCGGCGGTTGCGCCAGGAGAATTTCATCGCAAGCCCCGCGAGCATCGCCGCCTCGCTGGAGCCCGCCGTCGAGCAGCCGACGCCGACGCCGTCCGGGTCGTTCCACAGATTGGTGAGGATGTTGACGCAGCGTGTCTCGATGTCCGCGGTCTGCGGGTACTGGTCGTGGTCCATCAGGTTCCGGTCGAGGCACTCCGCGATCAGCTCTTTCGCCTGCGGCTCCATCCAGGTGGTGCAGTACGTCGCCAGATTGAGCCGGGCGTGGGACTCCAGGATCAGCTCGTCGCGGATGAGGGCGCGTGCGGCGTCCGCCGACATCGACTTGTCCGACAGCTGGAAACGCGGGACCCCGCCGGGCGGGACGAGCCCGCTGTACAAGGGGTTGACCGGCAGCACTTCCTCACGCCGGTCGGCGTGAATGGGACGCAACATGGGCGGGTTCTCCTTGCCCTGGTGATTCGGTACGTGCTTTCCCTCGCCGTTTCCGACGGGAAGTCCTGGCCATTTCGGCAGGAACGCGCAGTCGTCCTTGTAGAGCGGGTAAGTGTCCATGATCCTGGGTGAGAACCTCCATGGTCGCCACTTGGCAACGCATTCTGATTCTTGCGTACTAGGTAATTCGTGTCAGATTGCCTGCCTCCCCGGGCTGGTTAGGATTTCAGGCATTGGGAAAGATCGGCGAATTCTGCCTGAAGGGTGGAACATTGTCTGCGCTGGCCGAGAGCATCACTGTGGAACGCCTTGAGGCGGACCCCTATCCGACCTATGAACGGCTGCGTAGCGAAGAGCCTGTGGCCTGGGTGCCCGCCGTGGGCGCGTGGCTCGTCACCCGCTGGGACGACGTGCGTCACATCCTGACGAGCCCCGAGTCGTTCACCACCACCAACGACGCCTCTCCGCTGTCCACGTACTGCGGAGCGGAGAACGTCCTGAACCAGGAGGGCGACCGGCACACCGCGATCCGCGCAGCCATCGGCGACCGGTTCGGCGAGGAGGCGGCTCCCGTCGTCGCCGCCCACGCGCAGACCGTCGGCGCGGAGCGGCTCCGCGCCCTGGAAGGCCGGGACGAGGCCGATCTGATGGCCGAGTACTTCGAACCGGTCTCCGTGGCCACGGCGGCGTGGCTGCTCGGCCTGGACGGCGTCGACGGCATCGACACCGCCACGCTCACCCGCTGGTCGACGGGTCTGACCGCGGCCCTGTACAACCCCTCCCGAGACACGGCGGCGCACGAGCTGGGCGCGGCCGTGTCGGCCGAGATGACGCGGGTACTGCGACCGCACCTGACGCGACTGCACGCACAGCCGGACGGCTCTCCGCTGTCGGCACTGGTCCACGCCGGCTGCCCGGCGGCCGACGCGTCGGCCGCCACCGCGCAGGCCCTGGCCACGGTCCGGATGATGACGAGCGCGGTACGGGAGCCGGGCTGGCTCGGGGGCAACACCCTGCACGCCCTGCTCACGCATCCGGAGCAGATGGAAGTCCTGCGGGCGGACTCCGGGCTGCTGAGCGCCGCGGTGCGCGAGGGGATCCGCTGGGCCGCCCCGGTCGGTACCGTCGGCAGGCTCACGACGCGGACCGTGGCCCTGAGCGGCCAGGAACTGCCCGCAGGCGCGCCGGTGGCACCCGGCATCGCGTCGGCCAACCGGGACGAGTCCGCCTTCCCCGCCGCCGACCGGTTCGACCTGCTGCGCGCCCGTACCGCCGCTCCCATGTCACTCGGCTTCGGCGGGCACGAGTGCCTTGCCGCGCAGGTCGTACCGGCCGTCGCGGAAGGCGCGCTGCGGCAACTCCTGGAGCACTTCCCGGAACTCCACCCGGTACGGGAGGTGCGGCCGCGCGGCTGGAAGTTCAGGAAGCTCGACACGCTGCCGGTCGGTTGGCGCGGCCGGTCCTCGGCCGGTGTCTGAGGGCAAGCTGCGCCATTCGACGGAAACCTGAGGGGCGCCGCACGCCCACCGGGGCGCGCCGAGTGACGTGGGAGCTGTGCGCCCACCGATATTGATGTGATGATCGAACAGGAGGGGCGAGCCGCGCCTGCCAGGTGCCGCGTCCGCCGCTGCGTGACGGCGTTCCTGGCGGCGTCCCTTCTGGCGGCACTGCCCGGCGCGGGCCCGGCGGCGGCCGACGGCCCCAGCGAGAACGGGCTGGTGCTCCAGGTCACCGTCAACACCCTCCCCGGACTCGCCGCCCTGCGACCGGGCATCCGGGTCGGCGACCCGGTGGTGAAGACGTACCGGCTGATCAACCGCAGTGGCGCGGGCCTGTACGGCGTGCGCGTGAGCGACCCGGGGCTGCCGGGCACGGCGATCCGCTGCCCCGGCGGCGGCGACCGGGTGCGCGTGCTGCGGGGCCTCAGCTCCACGAGGTGCACGGCGGAGACGCGGGCACGCCCCGGCACCTGGGCGCACGACGTGCGAGCCTCCGGCAGCATCCCCTCCCTGCCCGCCACCGTGCGGGCCCAAGCACGGTCCGGGTACACGGGCGTCGGCGGTCGGCTCGCGCTCTCCGAGACCGTCACGGTCAAGGGGCAGCAGGCGACCCTGCGGTACACCGTGCGCAACCCCGGCAACCGTGTGGTCCACTCCATCCGGATCAGCGACCCGGCCGCCCCCGCCGACGCGATCGACTGCGGGGGCCACCGGCCCGTCGTGCCCGCGCTGCACCCGGGGCGGTCCGCCCTGTGCAGTGCGGTCGTGCAACGCGGGCCCGGGACGTACACCGGTCGCGGGCGCGCCCAAGGCAGCGACCGCATCCGTACGATCGGCCGCCGCGGCCACACGGTTCCCCCGGCCGGGCTCACCGCGGACGCCTCCGTGCGCTTCGTGATCCCCCGGCCCCCACCGGCACCGCCGAAGGCCCCCGGCCGTCCGCGGCCCGCTCCGAAGCCGGTGAAGCCTCCCGCTCCCGCGCCTCCCGCACCGCCGCCCGCGCTCGCCGGGCCCCCACCCGCCGGGGTCCCCCTGCCGCTCGCGGTGCTTCCCGTGCCGCCTGGCGTCGCCGTGCCTCCGCTGCCCCCCGTCGGGATCGCGGCCCCGGGTGTCGTCCCCGAGGGCGAGGCGGCGGCACCACCCGGAGCCGCGACCGGGGGCGGGGACACGGGCGGCACGGCGGCCGTGCCGCCGCGGGAACAACAGGCCCAGCCCCGCTCCTTCCTGAGCCGCTTCTACCGCCCGGGCGACGGGCCCACGGGCCTGGGCCTGCTCGCCGCCCTCTTCCTCTTGCTGACCCCCGCCGCCATCGCGGCCGCCGTCCTCGGATCGCGCCGACTGTGACCGGCGGCGGACCGCAGCCCACAGGAGTGCCGTTCCGGTGATCGAAACCCTGGCCATCGTCCTGGGCGTCGCCCTGCTCGCCGCGGCCGTCGTCGTGGTGAAGCACCGCTTCTGGCCACTGGGCCCGGACGACGAACCGCGCGAGGACGTGGCCGAGTACATCTCGATGATGGTCGGTGTGCTCTACGCCCTGGTCCTCGGGCTCGCCCTGGTGTCCGTGTGGGACGCCCGCTCCAGTGCCGCGGACCACGTCCAGGCGGAGGCGAGCGCCGCGCACCAGGTCCGGCTGCTGGCCGACGCCCTCCCTGAGCCGCAGGCTGACGGGGTGCGCTCGGGGATGCGGTCGTACGTCCACCACGTGGTGACCACGGAGTGGCCCACGATGGCGGAGCGAGAGCCGCTCGGGCAGCGGGGATGGCGGCTCCTGGACGGGGTGCGCAACGCCAACCGGCTCCCCGACGACGCCACGGTGGCGCAGCACTCGGCGTCCCAGGAGGTGCTGGCCCAGGTCTCCGCCCTCGACGAGGCGCGGCGCGGACGCGAGGGCGACATCGACAGCGGGCTTTCCCCGGTCCTGTGGCTGGGGTTGATCATTGGCGGCGCGCTCACCGTGGCGTTCATGTTCATGTTCGGTGTGCGGCGGAGCTTCACGCACGTGGTCATGGTCATGGGTCTCTCAGCACTCATCACCTTCCTGGTCATGCTCATCCATCAGCTCGACACGCCGTTCAGCGGTCTCCTCGCCGTGGACGCCACGCCGTTCGAACGGTACTTCTGACGCCGGTCGACGGCCCCGGTGCTCCTGCCGCCCCGATGTGGGGGAGGAGCCTGGTGGGCACGTCCGTGCCCCCGCAACCGCGCTGGTTCCGGGGGCACGGACGCGGTTCAGGCCGCCTCGGGGAAGTGACAGGCGACCTCCCGCGCCTCGCCCGGCACGGCGATCCGCAGCAGTGGGGCCTCCGTGCGGCACCGGGCCTGGGCCTTGGCGCAGCGGGGGTGGAAGGTGCAGCCGGGCGGTGGGGCCGCCGGGCTCGGCGGGTCTCCCAGCAGGGTGATGCGCTCACGGGCCCGCTCGGCCACGGGGTCGGGCAGGGGGACGGCGGAGAGCAGCGCCCGGGTGTAGGGATGGGCGGGGGCCGCGTACACCCGCTCCTTGTCGCCGATCTCGACGATGCGTCCGAGGTACATGACGGCGACCCGGTCACAGACCCGCTTGACCACGGACAGGTCGTGGGCGATGAACAGATAGGCAAGGCCCAGTTCCCGCTGGAGGCGCTCCATGAGATGGACGATCTGGGCCTGTACCGAGACGTCGAGGGCGGAGACGGGTTCGTCGGCGACGACGAGGCGGGGGCCGGTGGCCAGCGCGCGGGCGATGCCGATGCGCTGGGCCTGGCCGCCCGAGAACTCGTGCGGATAGCGGTCGACATGCTCGGGGATCAGCCCGACCAGATCCATCAGCTCCACCGCGCGCTCGCGGGCGTGCGCCGCCGAACTGCCCTGCGCCAGCAGGGGGTCGGAGATGATGCGGGCCACGGTCTGGCGGGGGTTGAGGGAGGAGTGCGGGTCCTGGAAGACCATCTGGAGCTCGCGGCGCAGGGGCTTGAGCTCGCGCTGGGACAGATGGCTGATGTCCTGACCGGCGTACGTGATGACGCCGCCGGTCGGTTCCAGGAGCCGCATGATCATCCGGCCGGTGGTCGACTTGCCGCAGCCCGACTCCCCGACCAGGCCGAGCGTTCGCCCCGGTGCCAGGTCGAAGCTGACGCCGTCGACGGCCCGTACCGGCGCGGCGCCGCGCCGCTTGGCGGGGAAGGCCATGGCCGTGTCACGGAGGGACAGGAGAGGCTGCGCGGTGGCGCTCGCGGTCATGAGGGGACGCTTTCGTGTGCGGGGAGGTGGCAGGCGGCCGGATGGTCGGCCGGGCCGCCGAGGAGGGGCCGCTCGGTCGCGCAGCGCAGCCGTTCGCTCGGCGAGGCGGTCGCGGCCCGGGTGCAGCGGGGCGCGAACGCGCAGCCGGGTGCGGGGGCGAGCAGTGACGGGGGACTGCCGGGGATCGCCCGCAGCGGGGTGTCGTCGGTGTCGTCGAGGCGGGGCAGGGAGTCGAGCAGGCCCCGGGTGTAGGGGTGGGCGGGGGCGGCGAACAGGGCGTCCACCGGGGCCTGTTCGACCGTCCGCCCGCCGTACATCACCAGGACGTCGTGGGCCACGCGGGCCACCACCCCCAGATCGTGGGTGATCATGACGACGGAGAGTTCGCGCTCCTGCTGGAGCCGGGCGATCAGCTCCAGGATCTGGGCCTGGACGGTGACGTCCAGGGCGGTGGTCGGCTCGTCCGCGATGAGGAGGTCCGGCTCGCAGGCGAGCGCCATCGCGATCATCACGCGTTGGCGCATGCCGCCGGAGAACTGGTGCGGGTACTCGCCCGCCCGGCGCCGCGGCTCGGGGATGCCGACCTCGGCGAGCATCTCCACGGCCCGTGCGCGGGCCACCCGGCGGCGCGAGTCGAAGTGGACGCGGTGGTGTTCGGCGATCTGCTCGCCGACGGTGTAGTACGGGTGGAGGCTGGAGAGCGGATCCTGGAAGATCATGGCCATCCTGCGGCCGCGCAGCCGGTTCAGCTCGCGCTCCGCCAGGCCCGTCAGCTCCTGTCCGCCGAGGCGGACGGAACCGGTGACCTCGGCGCCGGTGAGCAGCCCGAGCACCGCCATGGAGGTGACGGACTTGCCGGAGCCGGACTCGCCGACGATGCCGAGCGTGCGGCCCCGGTGGACGTCGAAGCTGAGCGCGTCCACGGCCCGCACCGGCCCGTGCCGGGTGGCGAAGGTGACGGTCAGGTCCCGGACGGACAACAAGGGGTGCCGCGGGAGCGGTGTGGAGTGCTGGTCGGTCATCGCAGCCTCACCCTGGGATCGACGACGGCGTACAGCAGGTCGACGGCCAGGTTGGCGACGACGATGAACGTGGCGGCGAGCAGGGTGACGCCGAGGATGACCGGCTGGTCACCGGTGGTCAGGGCGCCGTAGAAGAGCCGCCCGACACCCGGCAGGCCGAAGATGGACTCGGTGATGACGGCGCCCGCCAGGAGGCCGCCGAGATCCATGCCGAAGATGGTCAGGATCGGGGTCATGCCCGCCCGCATGCCGTGCTTGACGACGACCGTGCGGCGCGGGAGCCCTTTGGCGCGGGCCGTGCGGATGAAGGGTTCACCCATCGTCTCGATCATCGAACTGCGGCTCTGCCGTGCGTACATGGCCGCGTACAGGATCGCGAGGGCCAGCCACGGAAGGAGCAGGTTCGACGCCCAGTCCAGGGGGTCGGAGCCGAAGGGCACGTACTGCGGATAGGGCAGCAGCCCCGCGGTGCGAATGAGCCCGTAGATGAGCATCATCGACGTGAAGTACACCGGCAGCGAGGCCGCGCCCACCGCACCGACCATCAGGATCCGGTCGAGGAGGGTGTCCTTGCGCAGGGCCGCGGTGACCCCGGCGCTCAGGCCGAGCGCCAGCCACAAGGCCGCCGCACCGACGGCCAGCGAGGCGGAGACCGGCAGCCGGTCCATGAGCAGGTCCCACACGCCCTGGCTGCTCTCGTACGAGTAGCCCAGGCACGGGAAGTCGCAGCGCAGCGCGTACGGTCCGCTGCCGACGGTGCGGCCGGTGAAGATGCCGGACAGGAAGTCCCAGAACTGCCGCCACAGCGGCTGGTCGAGACCCATGTGGGCGCGGATGGCGGCAAGCCGTTCGGCGCTGCACGACTTGCCGCAGGCGGCGGCGGCCGGGTCGGAGGGCAGGACGTAGAAGATGGTGAAGGTGACGGCGGCGATCGCGATCAGTACGCCGAGCACGCCGAGCAGGCGTCGGCCGAGATAGACGATCACGTGCGGCTTCCTCTCGGGTCGAGGATGTCCCGCAGGGCGTCGCCGAGCACGGTGAACGCGAGCACGGTCAGGAAGAGGCAGGCGCTGGGGATCACGAAGTACATGGGGTCCGTGTCGTAGAAGTTGACGCTCTCGGCGATCATCTGGCCCCAGGAGGGGGTGGGCGGACGCACGCCGACGCCGAGGTAGCTCAGGGCGGCCTCGGTGGCGATCATCCCGGGGATGATCAGAGTGGTGTACGCGATCACCGGCCCCGCGACGCCGGGCAGGATGTCACGGGTGAGGATCCGCCAGGGGCCGGAGCCGCCCACGCGGGCCGCGTCGACGTACTCGCGGTGCTTGAGGGAGAGCGTCTGGCCGCGGACCACCCGGGCGATGCCGGGCCAACCGAAGAGGCCGATGACGGCGGTCATCAGCAGGACCCGGTTGACGTCCTTGGCCACCGACATCATCGCGATCATGAAGATGAGGGAGGGGAAGGACATGGTCAGGTCCATGATCCGGCTGAGCACGGCGTCGACGCGGCCGCCGAAGTAACCGGCCGCGATCCCGGCCGCCGTGCCCGCGACCACGACGATGGCGGTCGCGGCGAAGGCGATGAGGAGAGAGACCTGGGCGCCGTGCACGACCCGGGCGAACAGGTCGCGCCCGGTGACGGGTTCGACGCCCAACCAGTGGTCGGTCGAGATCCCGCCGAGCGCGCCGATGGGCTGGCCGCCCAGGTAGGGGTCCACGGCGGTCTTGTCGAACTCGTCGGGCGACCAGCCGCCGAGGCCGCTCAGCAGAGGGGCGGCGACGGCCATCACGGCGAAGAGCGCGATGATGGCGAGGGCGATCTTGACGGAGGTGCGGCGGCGTAGCTCCGCGCGGGCCAGCTGCCAGGGGCCGCTGCCCGCCGTCGGTGCCGCTGGTGCCTTCGCCGGTGTCCTTGCCTGCGTGGTCATGGCGCGACAGCCCCTCAACCCTGGCTCTTCGAGGGGTCCTTGAGCCCGACCGTGGCGTAGTCGACCTCGCCTCCGAAAGAGGTGTGGCCGTGGGCTCCCGCGATGTTGGTGCCGAGCAGCAGGGGCATGCGCTCGATGACGGCGGGGGCCGTCGGTGCCTTGGCGAGGATCTCCCCGTCCAGCTTCTGCCACGCCTTGTTGGCCTGTGCGGCGTCGGTCATGGCGGCGATCTGGTCCATCCGCCGCATCGTGGGCTTGTCGCGGAAGAGGGAGTGGTTGCCGGAGTTGCCCTTCTCCTTGATGTGACGGCCGTCGAAGACGAAGGGGAGGAACGTCGACCCGGAGGGGTAGTCGGGGCACCAGCCGGTGTAGACGAGGTCGGTGCGGTTCTTGGTGTCGCCGATGGTGTCGTAGAAGGCCGACGGGTCGACGGTCTCGATGGTGACCTTGATCCCGGCCCGGCCGAGCGACTGCTGTACCGCCTCGGCGACCCCCTTGTCCCCGGTGGAGACGGTGATGCTGGTGGCGAAGCCGCCCGGCTTGCCCGCCTGCTCCAGGAGCTGCTTGGCCTTGGCCACGTCCCCGGTGACCGGGATCTTCAGGGTGTCGGGCTGCTTGCCGCCGAAGAGCGGGCCGGGCATGAGGGCGGTGGCCGGTTCGTTGAGGGCGGGGCCCCCGGAGGCGGTCATGACCGCCTCGCGGTCCAGGGCGTACTGCACGGCCTGGCGGGCCTTGACGTTGTCGAAGGGGGCGCGGCCGGTGTGCATCTGCACCATCTCGGTGCAGTTGGTGGACTCGGCGAGCAGCCGGGCCGTGACGTCGGTCTTGGTGAGCACCTTGGGCGCGGACTCGGGGCGCATCTTGTCCCAGGAGACGGCGGACGCGTCCGCGCCCTGGGAGGCGATGAGCCGGTCGTCGATCTGATTGGCCTTGAGTCCCATCGTCACGACCAGCTTGTCCGGGTACGCCTTGCGCACGGTGTCCGTGGCCGGGTCCCAGTGGGGGTTGCGGACCAGGACGAGCTCCTTGTCGCGCGCGTACGACTTGATCTTGTACGGTCCCGAGGCGAAGGGACGGTTGTCGTACTGGGGCCCCTTGTCCCGCGCCTTCGGGACCGGGGCGAAGGTCGGCAGCACGGTGGCGTAGGGGAACTCCGCGAAGGGTTTGCGGAGTTCGAAGACGATCGTGCGGGCGTCGGGAGTCCTGACGGAGTCGAGGTGCTCGCCCTCGGCCGGGCCCTGGTAGCCGTCGACGCCCGCGAGGTAGCGGGCCGCGTAGTCGGGTCCGCCGGGCAGGTCGGGGGAGAAGGACCGCTCGACGTTGTACTTGACGTCCTGGGCGGTGATCGGCGTCCCGTCCTCGTACTTCAGGCCCTTCTTGAGCTTGAAGGTCCAGGTCTTGGCGCCGTTGGAGGAGGTGCCGAGGTCCTCGGCGAGGTCGGGGGTCAGCTCGCCGCCCTTGGTGCCGGGTGCGGCCTTGTACGTCACGAGGGTGCGGTAGAGCAGCCGGGTGCCGAAGTCCATGTCGCGGACCACCCAGTTGCGGGCCGGGTCGAGGTGGGTGAAGTCCTGGTTGGACAGCACGTTCAGCGTGCCGCCGCGCTGCGGCGTCCCGCCGACCACCTTGCCGACGTTGGCTGTTGCCGGATTCTTGCCGTCGCCGCCGCGGCTGCCGGAGTGCTTGCCGTTGGAGCAGGCGGCCGCGCCGAGAGCGAGGGTCGCCGCCGTGGCGGTGGCGACTGCGTGAAGGGTGCGCTTGTTCATCAGTGGTCACTCCGTGAACAGTCGAACAGCCATTCAGGGTGGCTGAAATGTGACCGGTAACATAGTAATGTGAAATTGTACTGGCAAGGGGCAGGCGCCTCCGTTACCGAGCCGTGTCCGGGATCGGGGGTGAATTGGCGTGATTGCCGGGGGACTTGGCAGCGAGAGTGCCATGTGAAATGTTACTGACGTGTTCACGGGAACGCGCCCGCTCCGGGCGCGGCTGACGGTCAAGTAGATGTCCCACTGCAGAGGAAGGTTTGCTGGCATGACCACTACCTGGACTCCGGAGCGGCCGTGGCGCGGCATCATGGTCGCTACCGCGTTGCCGTTGCGTGATGATCTGTCTGTCGATTACGACGCCTATGCCGAGCATGTGCGGTGGCTGTTGGACAACGGCTGTGACGGTGTGGTGCCGAACGGTTCGCTGGGTGAGTACCAGACCCTCACCGCCGACGAGCGCGCCCGTGTCGTGCGTACGGCGGTGGAGGCCGCGGGTGAGGGCGCCCGGGTGATGCCCGGGGTTGCCGCGTACGGCAGTGCTGAGGCGCGTCGGTGGGCGGAGCAGGCGGGTGAACAGGGTTGTGGCAGTGTGCTGTTGCTGCCGCCGAACGCCTACCGTGCTGATGA